>JAGRFX010000084.1 GCA_020445805.1 Rhodocyclaceae bacterium | reverse complement strand
GCTCGGGAAGCGGTCGGCGTCGTCGATCACGGTGCGCATGCCGGCCACCGATTCGGGCGGCATCAGCGGCGCCTGCGGCCCGCCCATGTCGGTCCGGACCCAGCCCGGGTGCAGTGCGATCACCCGCGGGCCGCTTTCCGCAAAAGCCTGGGAGGCACACTTGACCAGCATGTTGGTGGCGGCCTTGGAGCAGCGGTAGAGCAGCGCGAAGGGGCTCTCCGCATCGGCGATCGACCCCATGCGCGAGCTCAGCACCGCGATGGTCCCGCCCGGCGCCATGCGGGGCGCCAGGGTTTCGATGAGGGCGATGGGGCCGCGGACGTTGGTTTGCATCACGGTGTCGAAGTCGTCGGCGGAGGGCGTGGCGAAGTCGCTGTCCTTGTTGCCGATCGCGCCGGCGCAGACCACGACACAGTCGAGGCGCTCGGGCAGGGCGTCCTGCAGTGCGGCGATGCTGTCGGTGCGGCAGACATCGAGCGGCAGGGCCGTCGTACCCGCTGGAAACCGAGCCTCGGACGGTGCGCGCAGGCCCGCAAAGACCTGCCAGCCGTCCGCAGCGTACTGCTGAACGAATTCGAGGCCGAGGCCGCGGGAGGCGCCGGCAATCAGGACGGTACGGGGCATGGGACCGCGCTCCGGCCGGGTCAGAGCATCTCGACGGCGAGGGCCGTCGCTTCGCCGCCGCCGATGCACAGGCTGGCGATGCCGCGGCGGCCACCGGTCTTCCTCAGGGCCCCCAGCAGGGTGACCAGGATCCGCGCGCCCGAAGCGCCGATCGGGTGGCCCAGGGCGCAGGCGCCGCCGTGGATGTTCACCCGCTCGTGGGGCAGATTCAGGTCGCGCATGGCGGCCATGGTCACCACCGCGAAGGCCTCGTTGATCTCCCACAGGTCCACCTCGCCCACCGACCAGCCGGCCCGATCGAGCAGCTGCTGCATCGCCCCCACCGGGGCGGTCGGGAAGAGGTGCGGGGCGTGGGCGTGGGTGGTGTGGCCGACGATCCGCGCCAGGGGCGTGGCGCCGAGCCGCTCGGCCGTCGAGGCGCGCATCAGCACCAGGGCCGCGGCGCCGTCGGAGATGGAGCTGGAGTTGGCCGGGGTCACCGTGCCGTCCTTGCGGAAGGCCGGCTTGAGGGTCGGGATCTTGTCGAGCCGGGCCTTGCCGGGCTGCTCGTCGTGGGTCACCCGGGTCTCGCCGCCGCGGCCGGGGACGGACACCGGGGTGACCTCCCAGGCAAAGCTGCCGTCCTCGATGGCGGCCTGGGCGCGGGTCAGGGAGCTGATCGCGAACGCGTCCTGCGCTTCGCGGCTGAAGCCGTAGCTGGCGGCGCAGTCCTCGGCGAAGGTGCCCATCAGGCGCCCCCGGAACTCGGCCGAGTAGGCATCCTCGAGGCCGTCGAAGAACATGTGGTCGAGGGCCTGGCCGTGGCCCAGGCGGTAGCCGCTGCGGCCCTTGGGCAGCAGGTAGGGGGCGTTGCTCATGGACTCCATGCCGCCGGCCACCATGACCTCGGCGCTGCCGGCCACGAGCAGGTCGTGGGCCAGCATGGTGGCCTTCATGCCCGAGCCGCAGACCTTGTTCACGGTGGTGCAGCCGGCCGACAGGGGCAGGCCGCCGTTGAGCGCGGCCTGGCGGGCCGGGGCCTGGCCGATGCCGGCCGGCAGCACGCAGCCGAAGATGGCCTCGCCGACCCGCTCCGACCCGATGCCGGCCCGCTCGACGGCCGCACGGATCGCGGCCCCGCCCAGCTGGGGCGCGGTGAGGGCGTTGAAGTCGCCCTGGAAGCCCCCCATCGGGGTACGGGCGGCGGAGACGATGACGATCGGGTCGTGTTGCATGGAGGCCTCGCTGATCTCGGTTGTCGGCCGCCGGGTCCTGTGCCGGAACGATCCGGCGCGGCGGCGCTGCGAGCCGCCACTCTAGGAGATGCGTGCCTGCGATCCTAGGCCGAAACCGCCCAATCCGGATGGTCGAAAATGCCATGTCGGGCGGGGCTTGGCGGTGTCTGTCGGATTGGGTCGCGCGTGGCGACCCGGGCGCGGCTGTGGGATCATCGCGGCGGTTCCGAACGACTTTCGCCCGGCCACCGGCCGCCTACCGCCATGATCCGCCTGCTGCTCAAGACCGCCGTCGTCCTTTCCATGATCGCCGTGCTCGCCCTGGCCACCAATCCGACGCCCGAGCAGCATCGCGAGAAGATCAGCCAGTCGGTGTCGTCCCGCAGCGAGCTGGCCTCGCTGCTGCGGCTGGGCCGGGTCACGGCCTTCTTCTCGGAGTACTACTCGCTCGGTGTCGCCTCCTACACCAAGGTGGGCGAGCGCACCGTGTCGGTGGGGGCCTTCGGCTACGTGCACGTGATCGACCAGCGGGCGCCGGCCGAGGCTCGATGAACCCCGGGGCACCGGCGACCGTGCCGGTGCCCCGGGGCGTGGGCTCAGCGGTCGCGACCGCTGCCGCCGCGCCCGCGGCCCTCGGGCTGGAGGGCCTGGCTGAACACCTCGTTGCCGTCGATGTCCTTCAGGCGCACGACCATCTCGGCGCTGTGGGCGTCGATGTCCACCTGCCCGAAGAATTGCAGGCCGGCGAAGGGCGAGTAGTTGGGCGCCGGCGGGGCCTTCTGGAACACCACCTGGGGCCCGAAGGTGTTGTCGAGCCCGTTCGGGCCGAAGCTGCCGGCGTTGAGCGGCCCGGAGACGAACTCCCAGAACGGCTCGAAGTCCTGGAACTGGGCCTGGTTGGGGTCGTAGTAGTGGGCGGCGCAGTAGTGCACATCGGCGGTGAACCAGACCACGTTGCGGACGTGGCTGCGCTTGATGTGGCGCAGCAGGTCGGCGAACTCCAGCTCGCGGCCGAGGGGTTCGCCGTCGCCGTTGGCGGCGTTCTCCCAGCGCGGGCGACCCTGGGCATCGGTGCCGTCACCCACCAGCAGGCCGATCGGCATGTCGGCGGCGATCACCTTCCACACCGCACGGGACCCGGCCAGTTCGCGCTTCAGCCAGGCCAGCTGTTCCTCGCCGAGGAAGGCGGTCTCGGGGCCCGCGACCGGCTGCCGGTTGAAGGAGTTGGGGCCCCGGTAGCTGCGCATGTCGAGAACGAAGACATCCATCAGGCTGCCATAGGTAATGCGCCGGTAGACCCGCTCGCCCTCTTCCGCCGAGTGGGGGCGCATCGGCGAGAATTCCTGGAAGGCGCGGCTGCCGCGGGCCACCAGCAGGGGCACGTTCTTCTCGGTGTAGCGGGCATCGCCGGAGAGGTCCTTGGCGTCGGACCAGTTGTTGACCACCTCGTGGTCGTCCCACTGCCAGATCTGCGGCACCTCGGCATTGAAGGCCCGGACGTTGTGGTCGAGCAGGTTGTACTTGTAGCGGCCGCGGAACTCGGCCAGGGTCTCGGCGACCTTGGAGACCTCGGGGGTGACGAGGTTGCGCCACAGCTGGCCACCCTCGGCGATCTGCGTCTCCGAGATCGGGCCGTCGGCGTAGATGTTGTCGCCGCAGTGGATGAAGAAATCGGGCCGGGTCTGGCGCATGGCCTCGTAGATGCGCATGCCGCCGAAATCGGGGTTGATGCCCCAGCCCTGGCCGGCCGTGTCGCCGCTCCACAGGAAACGGATGTCGCGGGCGCGCTCGGGTGCGGTCCGGAAGGCGCCGGCGACGGCTTCGCTCAGGACGCGCTCGTTGGAAAGATCCTGGTACATCACGCGGACGAAGACCTCCCGGTCGGCCGGCAGGCCGCTCAGGTCGAGGCGGGTGGTGTAGTCGCTGGTCTCGAGGGCGTGGGGGCCGCGCAGGGTCATGGGCTGCGCGAAGGCTTCGCTGAGGTCGTACTGGACGATCATCCGCGCGGGCCGGTCGCTGCGGCTCCAGATCACGGCGCCGTCGGCGCGGACGTCGCCGATCTGCAGGCCCTGCTCGAGCTGGGGCCGGTTGGCGTCGAGCGTGACCAGGGCCGGGGCGGCGAAGGCACTGCGCGTCACGACCGCCGGGGTGGCGGCACCGAGCAGCAGGCCGGACGAGGTCTTGAGGAAGTGGCGGCGGGCATGGTTGTGGTTCTGGGACATCGGGGCTCTCCTTTGGGGGGTGACAGCCCCGACGACGCTAGCAGTGCGCCATGGCAGTCCGATGACGTGTGAATGACGGGCGCAGGGCAGGCGCCGGGTGGCGGACGGCACTGACGCGAGCACCCCTTTCATCCGAATGACATGTGCCTGAAGCACTCCTGTCCCTACCATGTGCCAGGCCCGCATCGGCGGCATCACACAAGGGTATCGAGCGAGGAGCGCACATGGCCCACACCGAATTCATCGCGGCGGCACGGGAATCCTTGGAGGCCATCGAGCGCGCCCGCGCCGCCGGCCGGATCCTGGTCAGCGACGTCACCGACGCCGACGGCCACCAGTACATCGACCTGGTGCTCGAGGGCGGTGGCGTGCTGGGGATTGCGCTGGTGGGCTACCTCTTTGCCCTGGAGCGGGCCGGGCTCCGGTTCCTGAGCATCGGCGGCACCTCGGCGGGGTCGATCGTCGCCCTGCTGGCCGCGGCGGCGGGCGGTCCGGCCAGCGAACGTGCCACGCGCCTGATCGACATCGTCGCCGACATGCCGATCGCCCGCTTCCAGGATGGCGATGGCGACGCCCAGGCCTTCATCGACTGGCTGCTGAAGGACTCAGGCAAGCTGTTCCAGCCCGGCATCAGCTTCTCGGAGATCGGGGCCTGGGTCTCGGGTGCCTCCAAGGTCGTGCAGGTGCGCGACAACTTCGTCGATGACCTGGGCCTGTGCCCCGGTAGCGTGTTCGAATCCTGGGTCACGGACCGGCTGCACGACTTCGGCGTCGACGACACCGCCGGGCTGATCGCCCGGATGCAGCCCGGGGCGGGGCAACTGGGCTACGCGGGTGGCGAGGAGGGGGGCGCCCAGCGGGTCAGCGAGGCGCGTGCCCGGCTGTGCCTGGTCGCGGCCGACCTCACCACCGAGCGCAAGGTCAGCTTTCCCGAGGACGCGCCCCTCTACTACGCCGAACCGGATGGGGTCGCCCCGGCCGAGTTCGTCCGCGCCTCCATGTCGGTGCCCTTCTTCTTCCACCCCAAGCGCTGCCGGGTACCCAGGACGCCGCAGGCCGAGGCCGCCTGGGACGCCCGGATCCGCGACGGCCGGGCCAGGGCGCTTCGCTACCACAATGCGTGGCCACCGACGGAGTGCCTGATGGTGGATGGCGGCGTGATGTCGAACTTCCCGATCGATGCATTCCACGCCGTGGGTCGCGTGCCGACCCGCCCCACGCTGGGCGTGAAGCTCGCCGTCTCGCCTCCCTACACTGCCATTGGCACCCCGCTGGCGCTGCTGTCGCAGCTTTTCAACGGCGCCCGGCACTGCCGGGACAACGACTTCATCGCCGGCAATCCCGACTTCGACCAGCTGGTCCAGACCATCGACACCGGCGGGCAGGGCTGGCTCGACTTCAAGATCGCCCGTCAGGCCCAGGCGGACCTGTTCGCGCGCGGTGTGCGGGCAGCGCACGACTTCCTCTGCGGGCACGAAGGCACGGCCGGCTTCGACTGGCCCAACTACAAGGAGATCCGCCGCGCGCTGGCGCAGGCCAGCCAGGCCGTGGCGAGCCGCAGCGCGCGGGCCTGAGGCGGCGCGCTTCGGCTCCGTCCTGACCTGGCTCAAGAACCGGCCCACTTCGGCTGGTCGCGTCGGTTTTCGGGGCGGACAATGGGGTATTGCCCGAACGGGGTTTCCCATGCCTGCAGCCGCCCTCGACTGGACGCGTCCCGCGGCCGAGCCCGCGCCGGGTCGCGTGCCGGGCAACCGGGGCATCTGGGTCGGGATCTGCTGCGAGTTCGTGGAGTTCCTGGTCCTCTTCGTCACCTACTTCGTGGCCCGCGCCCACCACCCGGAGGCCTTCCGCGCGGGCGCCGAGCGGCTCGGCGCCGGCTTCGGGCTGGCGATCACCGTGGTGATGGTGAGCAGCAGCTACTGCCTGGCGCGCGCCGTGGCGAGCATCCGTGCCGGGGCGCTGGCGGCCTCGCGCCGCTGGCTGGTGGCGGCCCTGGTGGTGGCAGCCGGCTATCCGCTGACCAAGCTGCTGGAGATCGACTGGAACCTGGCCCACGGCATCGACGGCGGGGGCGGCATCTTCGCGGCGGTCTACTACTACCTCACCATCAACCACATGGTGCACGCCGGCTGGGGCATGCTCGGCATGCTGTGGGTGCTGTTCCGCCACCTGACCGGCGCCTACACGGCGGCCGACCACGACGGGCTGGAGGCGCTGGCCAGCTACTGGCACGCCACCGACATCATCTGGCTGACCCTCTTCCCGTTCTTCTACGTGCTGGTCTGAGCGATGACCGTCCCGACCGATTCCACCCCGATGACGCCGCGCTCGCTGACCCTGGCCTGGCTCGCCCTGGTGGGCCTCAGCGTGGTCAGCGCCCTGCTGGGCGGCTGGGTCGCGCGGGGCACGGCGGTGCAGCTCGCCGTGGCGGCGATCCTGTGGCTCAAGGGCGCTCTGGTGGCCCGACGCTTTCTCGAGTCCGCCGGGCTCCATCCCTCCCTGCGGCGGGTGCTGGGGGGGTTCATTGCGTTTGCGCCACTGGCGATCGCGCTGGGTGCCCTGTTTCCGGACTGGCTGGTCCGCCTGACCACGCTGTAGGGCCTGCCGCGCGCGGGTGACGTCAGCCTTTTGGGTTCGGGTGTGGCATGGCACACGGTCGCCACGTGTCACGAGTCACGGCAAGCGGGCGTGGGCCGGTTCCGATCCGAATTGCATTTCCTATGCTGGCAAGACAAACAAAAACCCCATAGGAGAGCACACCATGGCCGAGGCCTTCCGCCTGCCCTACGAATTCGTCGACTACCTCCTCAAGCCCGGCCTGGACTGCGGCAGTTTCCGCGTGCCGCTGGATGCCTACCTGTCCGGCAATCACAGCAATGGGGGGGCCGACAGCGCGGTCAGCCTCATCGGCAATATCCGCAGCAAGGTGCGCGACGGCGGCACAGGGCCGACGCTGCAGGAGCTGTACGGCTCGGGTCTGGATGCCATGTGGCGCGGCTGCGGCCACCCGGACGTGATCCGCGGGGTGTGGAAGTTCCTGTGTCGCAACAAGGAGGCGCTCAAGTCGGTCAAGGTGGGTGTCTACGACCGTCGCGACCAGGGCGAGCCCGACGAGAAGAACAAGGTGGGCGGCGGCACCGTGTACGACCTCTACTTCAAGGGGCGCAGCGACAAGGAGGCCATCGCGAAGATGGTGGACGACCGCTTCTTCGGCCTCGACTGCATCGGCTTCATGGGCAACTTCATGGTCTGGGTCGGCGAGTGGGACACGTACAAGAACAATTCGCCGACCCGCTGGGCGGACAAGGTCTTCAAGAACCCAGTCAACAAGGCCGAGGACATCAAGGAGCTGGATCTGCTCTGCTGGAGTGGCCATGTGGCGATCGTCGACTGGATCTGGCGCATGGTCGACGACACAGCGGTGCTGGTGGACATCTGCCAGAGCTCGTCCGGGGGCCCCCAGTGCAACTCGAAGGTGATCCTGCGCCAGACCTCGGTCAAGTCGGGCGGCAAGCGCCTGTTCAAGATCGAGCATCGGGGCACGCCGTCGATGCCGGTGCATAGCAACTGCACCATCATGCGGCGCGACGGCTTCTTCTACTGAGCCGGCGGCTCGGTTCGCGTTTCGCCGGACCGCAGACGCGCGCTCCGGAGGTCCTCGATCGAGGCGCCCTTGTCATACACTCCCCCCGGGCGGCCCGCGCGCCGCCCGGCCAACCGAGGAGTGTCGTGCCTGATCCGCTTCAAGCGCTCGCCGTCTTCGTCAGTTCGACCTGGCTCGACCTGCAGCCCGAGCGGGCGGTCGTTCTCGAGCTGACCCATCGCATGCGCGGTCTGGCCTTCCTGGGTATGGAGTACTTCGGTGCCCGTGACGAGAGCACCCGGCAGGTGTCACTGGACGAGACCGACCGGGCCGACCTCTATGTCGGCATCATCGGTGGCCGCTATGGCAGCGGGATCACCGAACTCGAGTACCGTCGCGCCCGCGAGCTGGCGCTGCCGTGCTTCATCTATCTCAAGCGCGAGGCTGCGCTGGGCACCGATGCGGACGAGCCGGAGGCGGCCCGCAGTTCCCGGGCGGCTTTCGTCGAGATGCTGCGTGCGCGTCACACCTGCATCGAGTTCAGCGAACCGGGCGAGCTGGCCTTCCGCCTCTCGGCGGACCTCCACAACTGGCTCTTCGAACGGCGGCTCGGTGAGGCCCTGAAGCCGGTGTCGGGTGAATACTTCGCCCGGGTGCGGAGCTTCGTGGCCGAGTACGCGGGCAGCGAGGGGCGCAGCGTGCCCTTCGGCGGACGCGAGGCCGAGCTGGCCAGCCTGGATCGCTGGCTCGATGATCCGGCCGCGCCGCCCTGCCTGCTCGTCAGCGCCTCGGCCGGACGTGGCAAGTCCGCGCTGCTGGTCCATTGGTCGCGGGCCCTCGCGGGGCGGGCAGACGTCGACTGCGTGTTCTTTCCGGTCAGCGTCCGCTTCCGGACCAATCTGGCCGGCGTGATCTTCCCCTCCCTGTGTGCCAGCCTCTCTGCCGTGACCGGCGGCGGACCCCTGCCGGCGCCGGACGCCTCGCCGGAAGTGTGGCGAGGCCACCTGGCCGACCGGCTCCTGCGGGCCCGCCCGGACGGGCGCCGGCTGGTCCTGGTGGTGGACGGGCTCGACGAGGCCGCGGACTGGACTGCGGGTGCCGACCTGTTCCCGCGTCCCCTCGGCGCAGGGGTGCGCATCGTCGCCGCAGCGAGGACCCTGGCGGGCGATCGCGGTGGCGAGGACTGGCTGCGCCGCCTGGCCTGGGATGACCCCCGCCTCGGCGCCTGCCTTGCGCTCGCGCCTCTTTCAGAGCAGGGCCTCGGTGGCCTGCTCAGCGCTCTGGTCCCGAGCCTGGGGCTGGCGGCGAATCCCGCGGCCCTGGCCCATGCCCTGCACCACCTCACGGGCGGGGATCCCCTGCTGGTCCGCCTGTATGCGGATGAGCTGGTCAGCAGGTGCGCGCGTGGCGAGGTCATCGACGAGGCACACCTTGCGGCCATGCGTCCTGGCCTCGAAGGCTATTTCGCCCGCTGGTGGGACGAGCAGCGCCAGCTCTGGGGCGACAACAGCCCCCTGCGCGAGCGTCGCGTGCAGGCGGTGCTCGACCTGCTGGCCGGCGCGCTGGGTCCGCTGGCCCGTGACGACCTGATCGAGCTGGCGCCGGCCGAGGCGGATCTCAACAGCTGGACGCTGGACGAGGCCATGTCGCCCCTGGCGAGATTCGTCGTCGGTGACGGCGGCTCGCAAGGCTTCGTCTTTGGGCATCCGCGGCTGGCGGAGTATTTTCGCGAGCGTCTGACACGGCGCGAGCAGGCGCGGACCGACGAGCGCTTCCTCGGCTGGTGCGAGGCCACGGCCGCGCAACCGTCGGCCTACGTCTTGCAGTACTTCGGTGCGCATCTCGACCGTGTCGAAGCGACGGTACAGCGTTACGCACCACTCCTCGCCGAGTCCTGGCTGCGGGCCTGGCAGCGCTACGAGGGGGCTCTGTCCGGCTATCGGAACGATCTGTCGCGGCTCGCCGAACGCTTGCGGCAGGCTTGCCCAACGGCGCCGGACGGCCCCACCCTGGTGCTGGCCGTCCGTTGTGCCCTGTGCCTCGCGAGCATCGACCAGGTCGCCCGGGCGACCCCGCTCTCCCTGCTGCCGTCGCTGGTCCGAAGCGGCCTGTGGGGACGGAGCGGCGCGCTGCGCTACGTTCGTCAGATCGACGATCCGGTGCGGCGTGCCGGGGCCTTGCTGATGCTGGCCGGGGGCGACGACGATCCCGCGGCGCTGCTGCGCGAGGCGCTGGCACTGGCTGCGGCGCTGCCCGGCGGAGACGAGTCCGACGCCGACCGGCAGGCATTGCTTGCCCAGGCCCTGCCGGTCCTGCCGGAGGCCCTGCTCGGCATGGCGATGGACGTGGCACTGGGCATTGCGCGCCACGATCGGCAGCTGGCTGCGCTGGCGCCCCTGCTGCCGTGTCTCGAGGGGGGGCACCTGCGGCGGGCGATGCGGCGCCTGCATGCGCTGGCCGACGAGGGGCAGCGGCTCCGTCTGCTGGCGGCCCTGGCCCGGCGCCACCCCGGCGAAGCTCGGACATGGGCCGGCGAGGCGGTCGAGCCGCTCGAGCGAGCCGTGCTCCTGCTCGCCGCCGCTGTCGGGCCCGAGGCACCGGAGGAATCCGCGTCTGCAGCGCTGGACGTCGCCGTGGCGACGCGCATTGCGGTGGGGCCACCCGCCATGGATGCCCTGCCCGAACTGGCCCTGCTGCTCGAAGTCCTCGAAGCGCTTGAAGCGCCGGCCCGGCGGGCGTGCCTCGCCCGACTGGCGCCCTGTCTCAGCACGCTGGCGCTGGAAGCAGGATCGATCGGACTGCTCGGCCGATTCGCAGCCCTGGCCGATGGGTCGGTCGCCCGGGATGTGCGGCGGCGTCTGGCGGAGGCCTTGCCAGGCTGGCGGGATCCCCGGCGCGTCCAGGCGACGATCCTGGCCCTCGCGCCGGCCGCAAGCGCTGAAGAGGCGGAGGCCTGGCTCGCGCAGGTGCACCGGCTCGAGGATGACCGGCTGAGGGGCCTGGCGCTGGCTGCCCTCGTGCCACGGCTCGACGTGGCGCCCCGGGCAGAGGCCATCGGTGGGCTGCTGGCGATCGAGGATCCGTTGCTGAGGCTCGAGGCCTGTGTGCCACTGGCCGCGTATCTGGACGAGGACCAGCGCATGGCCCTGGCAAGGGCCGCGTGCGAGGACGCCGATCTCCCGGCCGAGGCACTCGCACCCTGGCTGGCCCGCCTCGCGCCCTGGCTGAGCGACGAACAGAAGCTGGACCTGATTCCCGAGGCGGTGTTCGACCGGGACGGCGAGGCCCTGCTCATGCGGCTGGCCATGCTCGGGTCCGGACTGAGCGAGCCGACGCGGGGGCTCGATGCGGCCGGCGGCGAGGGGGCCGTCGTTCGCGCCCTTCACTTCAGCCGTGTGTCGATCCCCTGTGGCAACTGGCTGGCGTGCTGGTCCGCCAGCCTGCCGGCCGAGCGCCGCTCGAAGCTATTGACCTACCTGCTCTGGCCCCGCCAGGCCGGGCGATGGGAGTCGAGGACATCCACCGTGCTGGTGCAACTGGCCCCGCATCTGACGGCCGATGACCTGGCCCGGTTGGCGGTGGCGGTGCAGACGATCGGCGACCACCATAAGTGGACCGACGCCTACCTGGATTTGGCGCGGCGCATGGCTTCCGCTCGGGCGCGGGAGGGACGGCTGACCGCCACCTGGCGGGCCCTGCGCCGCGAACAGCGCCTGGGGCTGCTGCTGGTCTGGCAGGCCCGCGCCGATGGCGACGAGTCCCTGCGCCGCGAGGCCCGGCAGTGGCTGCGCTGGTTCCTGGGTGTGGGCCCTGCCCCGGCCGGTGAGGAGGCCGAGTCGGCCTGGGACCGTGAGGTCGCGACCGGCCCCGACAGGCCGGCATCCGACGAGGACCGCGTGAAGCTCCCCCTCGACTGGCTGGAGGCGGCCGTGTTGCTGATGCGCCTTGCCGACGCGTCGCTGCGCGAAACCTTCGCGCCCGAACTGGCCGGGCGACTCGCGACGCTGGCCGCATGCGTACCGGATCTGGCCGAGCAGCTCGAAGGGCTGTTCCCGATGGGCAGTGCGCAGGATCACCTGCGGGCCGGGCGCTGGCGTGCGGCAGTCGATGCGCTGGCCGGGGCCGCATTCCCCGATCCGGACGTTCCGGACACAGGTGCGCCCGCTGCGGCCGACGACGGGGACGTGCGGGGCCTGCTCGAGGCCGCCTCCCAATCCCGCGAGGAAGTGTTCCGCACCGTGATCCGCATGGCCGGCCGGCTTTACCCGCGGGGCGGAGACGAGACCCTGCTGGGGGTTCTGGAGGCCGGCGCGGAGGTGGTCGACTGGTGGCCCTGAGTCGGCCGGCGCTCAGGCGGTGGGCAGGTAGGAAAGGGCCGGGCCGGTGGGCACGATGCCCGAGGGGTTCAGGGCCGCGATCGAGTAGTAGCCGGCCTTGATGTGGTCGGGGCGCACGCTGGCGGCGAAGGCCGGAATGGCCAGCAGGCGCTTGAGGTAGGCGATCACGGCGGGATAGTGCGACAGGGGGTGGCGGTTGCACTTGAAGAGGCCGTGGTAGGCCAGATCGAAGCGCACCAGGGTAACGAAGGCGCGGATGTCGGTCTCGGTGAGCTGCCCGCCCACCAGCCAGTCGGCGGCGCCGAGCCGGGCTTCCAGCCGGTCCAGGGTCGCGAAGACCTTGTCCACCGCCTCGTCGTAGGCGCCCTGGCTGGAGGCGAAGCCGGCCTGGTAGACGCCGTTGTTGAAGTCCTCGTAGAGGCGCGTGTTCCAGGCCTCGATCTCATCCTCGAGGGCGTCGGGGCGCAGGCAGATCGTATCGTCGGCGAGGCCGGCGAAGTCCCGGTCGAGGATGCGCAGGATGTCGGCCGACTCATTGTTCACGATGGTCTCTTCGCGCGTGTCCCACAGCACCGGCACGGTGGCCCGTCCGTTGGCGTGCGGGTCGGCCCGGGTATAGAGCTGGTGCATATAGGTGGCGCCATTCACGCGGTCCAGGTCGCTGCCGATCTCGCCGCTGAAGCGCCAGCCCTGGCTTGTGAGGCGCGGGTCCACCACGCAGGTGTTGATGGCTGTCTCCAGGCCCTTCAGCCGCAGGGCGATCAGGGTGCGGCAGGCCCACGGGCAGATGTAGGCCACGTAGAGCAGGTAGCGGCCCGGCTCCGGCGTGAAGCCGCGGGGACTTTCGGCGCCGATCCGCTCGCGGAAGCCGGAGCGCTGGCGGATGAAGCGGCCCGCCTTGTCGCTGGCCTGGACGGGTTGCCAGTTCTCGGTCCATTGGCCGTCGACGAGCATGGGGATTCTCCTGTCGCTGGATGGCCGGGCCATCGGAGCCTTCACGATACGGCAGCCATCGAGAGGGATAAACCGGGCAGGGCTGGATGGACTGTCCCACATCCTGCAACAAATTCATGGGACCACATCCGCCTCGGCCGGACCCGCATTCAGCGCCGCTTAAGCCCCGGGCGTGACGATGGCATCGCACCCCAGCACAGGAGCGACACCATGAAATTCCGTGAAACCCGTTTTGCCCATGAGCTCTCGGCGGTCATCGTCGGGCTGCTGCTTGTCGTCGCCAGCGTGGCCTTCGTCACCATTCCCGCCGTCCTCGGCGGCGTGCCGGGCGAGCCGGCGGTGGCCTGGCACCCGACCTGATGCGCTGTCACCGCAGTGGCTCCGCGTGGCGCTAGAATCCCGGCATATCCGAAGGTCAATACACGACGGGAGGCGGGATGGGCTACGACCGGCAATACACGCGCGAGGAAATCCACCAGATGCTGTATCTCAGCGAGCGGCGGCTGCGCCCCACCGCACCCGCCGCGCGCGCCCACCCGGGCCACGCCATCAGCCAGCACACCGAGCAGCGCGACGATCCCTTCGACCGGCGCCACATCGCACAGGATTCCACCTTCGCCAGCCGCAAGGACCTGGTGCTGGCGGCGGAGGAGGCCCTGCACTCGCCCGAGGGGCAGGCCGAACTCGCCACCCTCAACGCCCACGGCACGAGCAGCTGCAAGATCGCCATCCAGCTCAGCGCGACCCTGGGCAAAATCAAGGCCGACGTGGTCAGGAATCCGATGGCCCGCGTGGGCCGCCGGCAGGTGCCTGCCCAGGGGCCGGCCCAGTTTCTCCAGGGCGTCCAGGTGAATTCGGTGGTCATGATCATCGACAAGCTGGCGGCGTCCGAATCCTTTGCGCCGCTGCACATCCAGACCACCTTCCCCAAGGATGTCCAGGCCTGAGGCGTCGCCGCGCAGCGCCGGGCGACACACACTGCTACGCCTGGCGATGCCATCCGGCTGGCGGGGGGCGCTACCATGCGCGCCATTTCCGCCTGACCGACCGACCATGCACCGCCTGCCCACAGCACCGCTTCGACCCCTCACGGCGCTCGTCACCACCGCCCTGCTGGCCTCGGCCTGCGCCACGGTGCAGACCACCGACTCGGGCGCCATCGGCCTGGAGCGCAAGCAATACTTCGCGGAAGGCGCGCGCGAGGCGGTGCGGGATGCGGCCGAGGCCTATTACGACGAACACCTGGAGGCGGCCCTGGCCGAGGGCGCGCTGAATGCCGACCCGGCCCAGGTGGACCGGGTCGTGGCCATTGCCAACCGGCTGATTCCGCACGTGGCGGGCTTCCGTCCCGATGCCCTCGACTGGGCCTGGGAGGTGAATGTGGTGAGCGTGGACGAGGTCAACGCCACCTGCATGGCCGGCGGCAAAATCTTCGTCTACACCGGCCTGCTCGACACCTGGCAGCCCACCGACGACGAGCTGGCGGCGGTCATCGGCCACGAGATCGCCCATGCCCTGCGCGACCACAGCGCCGAGAAGTACTCGACCCGCAACCGCAACAGCGCGATCGCCAGTGGCCTCGGGGCGATCCTCAGCGTCGGCCTCGCCGTGACCACGGGGGTGAACCTCTCCAACACCATCGACGGGGTCAGCCAGATCAGCGCCGAGGCCTTCGCCAACCTGCCCAACAGCCGCGAGCTGGAGCTGGAGTCGGACCGCATCGGCCTCGAGCTGATGGCCCGCGCGGGCTACGATCCCCAGGCCGCGGTCAGCCTGTGGACCAAGGTCGCCGAGCAGGCCAGGGCGGCGGGCAAGGAGGGCGACGGCCGCTTCTGGAGCACCCACCCGTCGGATGCCTCGCGGGTCGAGGACCTGAGCCGCGCCCAGCCCCTGGTGCGGCCGCTCTACGAACAGGCGCGGGCCGCGGCGGCCGGCGCGGGAGCAGCACGATGATCCGCACCGCCCTTGCCGTCGCCCTCCTGGTAGCGCCGCCGGCCAGCGCCGCTGCGCGCTGCACGGCGGAACAGGCCCGGCAGGCCTACGCCGAGCTGGTGCAGCAGGCCAACGCGCGCATCGTGCAGGCCCACGCGCCGGTCGCGCTGGTCAAGGAGCAGCGGGGTCACGTGCGGGTCGCCCGCTCGTCCGCCGACAGCCTCGGTCCCCTCGCCGACCCGGACCGCCAGGGCGAACTCGCGTCCGAGCTGCAGAAGCTTGGCGAGCGCCTCCAGAAAAAGCCGGCGGGCGTCTGCGGTGAGGCCCTGAAGCTGCGGGAGGCCTACCGCCTCGACGACTGAGGCGGGGCCGCGCCCGCTCAGTAGGTCTTGTAGGGCAGGAACTTGCCGCTCATCACGATATGCACCCGGTCGCCCTTGGGATCGGGCTCGCGCTGGATGTCCATCGAGAAGTCGATGGCACTCATGATG
>JAGRFX010000083.1 GCA_020445805.1 Rhodocyclaceae bacterium | reverse complement strand
AGGCGCCCGCTTCGAGGGCGCCCGCGAGCGCATCACCATCGACGGGGTGCGGGTCGAGTACGCCGACGGCTTCGGCCTGGCGCGTCCCTCCAACACCACGCCGGTCGTGGTGCTGCGCTTCGAGGCCGACAGCGAAGAAGCCATCCGGCGCATCCAGGACGCCTTCCGCGAGGCCATCCTGTCGGTCTGGCCGGGGCTGGCCCTGCCCTTCTGAGCGGGCTTTCGGCCGCTCAGCCGGCGGCCGTGAGCACCTCGGCCGCCAGGTGGCCCCGCTCGTACTCGTGCGGGAAGCGCCCGGCGGCGGCCGCGTCCAGTGGGCGCGACACGAAGTAACCCTGCACCAGGTCGCACTCGATGCCCGCCAGGGCCACCAGCTGGGCTTCCGTCTCGACGCCTTCGGCCACCAGGGTGAGGCCCAGACCGTGGGCGAGGGCGATGGTCGAGCGCACCACGTGGGCGCCCTTGGGCTCCAGCACGGTGTCGATCATCGACTTGTCGAGCTTCAGGCAATCCACGGGCAGGCTCTGCAGATAGGTCAGCGAGCTGTAGCCGGTGCCGAAGTCGTCGATGGCGATCCGCACGCCCAGGCTGCGGAGCTTCTCCAGCAGCTTGCGCCCATCCTGCATGTTGTCGATCACCATCGACTCGGTGATCTCCAGGGTCAGGGCCGAGGTCGGCAGGCCGGTCTCAGCGATCACATCCGATACGGCAGCCACGATATCGGCCAGCAAGAGCTGGCGCGCCGACACATTGACGCTCATGCGCAGCTCGGGACGGCCACCGTCGTGCCAGCGCCTGAGCTGCCGGCAGGCCGTCTCCAGGATCCAGCGCCCGACCTCGACGATCTGTCCGCTGCGCTCCAGCAGCGGCACGAACTCCGCCGGCGAGACCGGGCCGAGCGTGGGGCTCACCCAGCGGATCAGCGCCTCGAAGGACACGATCCGCTCGGTCTTGAGGTCGAGCTTGGGCTGGTAGACCAGGCTGAACTGGCGTGACCGGACCGCCGCGGGCAGCTCACGGATCAGGGCGTTCTGCCGGTCGGCCCGCCGCCGCATCTCGTCGTTGAAGACGTAGTAGTGGCGGGTGCCCGCCGCGCTGGCGTGGCGCAGGGCGTGCTCCGCGCAGATCATGAGGTCGTTGTCGCTGTCGGCATCGTCCGGGAACACCGCGACGCCCGCACTGAGCGACACCTCGACCGTGTCCTCGCCCAGCTGCAGGGGTTCGCGGAAGGCCTCCAGCAGGCGCTCGGCCACCACCGCCACGTCTTCGGGGTGGGAGAGATCCTCGAAGATCAGCGTGAAGTCGTCACCCGAGAAGCGGGCCAGGGTCGCGCCCTGGTCTCGCACGACGGCCCGCATGGTCACCTCGTCGCTGGTCCGCAGGGTGTCCCGCAGGCGCTTCGCCACGGCCACCAGCAGCTCGTCGCCGCCTTCGTGACCGATGGCATCGTTGATGGCGCCAAAGTTGTCGATATCGAGGAACATCAGACCCAGCCTGGTACGGTGACGGCGGGCCCGGGCCAGCGCCTGCCCCAGCCGCTGCATGAAGAGCCGCCGGTTCGGCAGCGAGGTCAGGCTGTCGTAGAGGGCCAGGCGCACCAGCTCCGCATGGTGGTGGCGCTGGTCGCGGATGGCCCGCCAGAAGACCACCATCAGCCCCAGGAGCAGGGCCACCCGCGCGGCCAGTGACTGATCGCGTTCGCTGCGCAGGGGCGCCGCCAGCCGGGCAATATCGTCCGGCGCCAGGTAGTGGTGGAGCGTCATCACCCCATCGTGCCGGGTCCGCAGGTCCACCTCGGACCAGCGCCCCCCGGAGGTCGAGTCCATGGCCTGTCGCAAGCCACCCGACAGCAGCCGGTTCCGCCGGTCCGCGATCTCGATGCCATAGCCTTCGTGGCGCAGCACGAAGCTCGCGGGCGTCTCCGGCATCCGGACGGCCGGCCCATCGCCGCCCGCCAGGGCCAGTTCCGGCACGCCCACCAGCATCGCCTCCAGCACATTGGCCCGCAGCACCGCCGAGACCAGGCCCTTGAAGCGTCCGCTGTCGCGGTCATACACGGGAACCGAATAGAGGATGCCCTGGGCGTCACGCTGGTTCGGCAGGTCGGGCGAGGCCACCTGCGAGACGTCGCAGGTCTGAAGGAGGTCCGAGAGCGTCGCCGGGATGCCGTCGATGTTGTCGTCGAAGACCCACTGGGGATAGCGGCGACGGAACCACTCGAGCTGGCGCACGTAGTCGGCGTATTCCTCGGTTTCGTAGGCGAGGTCGTGCTTTCCATGGTGCGTCGGAGCCCCGGCCGCCGCCTCGATCATCTCGTCGTACATGAAGAAGGGCACCTCGCCCCGCGCGGGGTCGAAGCCGTCGAGCACGTAGTAGACCTCCGAGACCCGGATGTTGCGGTAGAGGTTCTGGTAGATCTGCTGGACCGTCTCGTGGATGTCGCGGGAGATGCGCCCCTGGCGGTCGACCCGCTCATCCAGTCCCGTGCGGTTGCCGCCCTCGACGGCCCGGATGGCCGGGATCAGGGCGATCGTGCGGGTACTCTGGTAGAGCACCCGGAACACGTCCTCGAACTCCTCGCGCTTGCGCTCCAGCAGCAGGGCCTGATGGCTCGCCACCATGGCGGCCTCGCGCTGGGCGTAGTCGAGCCAGACCTGCCGGAGGTTGATAGCGCCGAGCCCCACAATGACCAGCGCCATCGCCCACACCAGATAGGAGTGGGCAAAACGGTCGAAGTTGAGATTCCACCAGTCCTGAAGCGAAAATCGGCGACGCTGTTTCAAAGGCGGGCTCGCGCGCGGGCAATGGCAGCGATTGTGCGTTGCGCAACACAATGAAACAAACCCGATTTATCCTGCACCGTGACGTATGCAGTGCCCGACGTCGACTCATTCGACGGGCGGCACGGAGTCCCGGTCGGTTCTCGACCGAGTGATGGTGGCCGAGGCGGTAGACGCTGCTCCGGCCACCGGCAACGGCCTGCAAGTCGCTGATCGGTTCCCCCGCGCCTACCCGGTCTGGGACCCGGACATCAGGCGCAAGCCAATGGCAGAGCCGCGACCCCGACGTGCCCCGTGCGGCTTGAGGCGGTACATGTCCCGGTCAGCGCGCTCGACCAGCGCGGTGGGGTCGATGCCGTCACGCGGGCAGAACGCCACCCCGATGCTGGCCGCCGCCGTGAACTCGCTACCATCCCAGGCCAGGAACGGAGAAGCCAGTCGCCGCCGGATCTTGTCCGCGACCCGGGACGCAGCCTCGCGCGCCCCGACACCCGGCAGCAGGATGCCGAATTCGTCTCCCCCCAGTCGCGCGACGGTGTCCCCGTCGCGGAGGGATTCCCGCAAGCGACCACCGACTTCCTTCAACACCATGTTGCCGGTGACGTGGCCGAAGGTATCGTTGATGGCCTTGAACGCATTGAGGTCGATGAACATGACCGCGAAATCCGGGCCTCCCCGCCGCTTCTGCGTCACGGCCAGGGCCAGCCGATCGCTGAACAGTGCGTAGTTGGGCAGTTCCGTGACCGCATCCACAAAGGCCTTGCGGGCCAGTTGCTCGCGCGACTCGACCTCCCGGCTGACATCCTCGTGAACGATCAGCAGTTGATCCGTCGCCAGTGGCGCCAGCGGGATCGCGGTCGCCCGGAACCAGCGCCGACTGCCCTCCGGCCGACAACCGTAAACCACGCCGGCGACCCTCGCGCACTGGGATGCAAGGATCTCGCTGAGATCCCGGGCATGGGCAAGCATTTCGGGAACCTGACCGTTCCATCCGGACCGACAGGCTGAGAGGTAGTCGCCGCCCATGCGCAGATTGGTGTTGCCCGGCGCCACCCGTGCGACGAAATCGCCCCACTCCGGACTCTCGAACACGATCCGGCCCGCACCGTCGAGCGCGAGCCGGCTGGGGCTGCGCTCGTCGCCGGTCCCCCGCCGCATCCCCGTCAGGGCTGCGAGCTGGACTGCTGCTGCGTCATCGTGACCTGCCGGTTGGAAGGGAGTCATGAAATCACCTCTCCCGTCGCCGCAGGCCCAATCACGGGTGCTTTCCGCCGCGCCGGAGGTGAATTGCCGCGGGCGCCAACTGCCCCCTTGGCCCATGCGCCGGTTTCGGTGAAGGCGCTGGCTGCCCTCAAGAGGCCAGCCAGCCACTGACCACAGCCGAGGCGCAGGCAGGCCTGCTCGAATTCAATGGTCGGAAGCAAACCGCACATCGCAAACCCCATCGACGCCCCCAGCCCCTCACCGTGCCACGCCCCGTCGGCTGCACGCTGCGGCCAAACCTGGGCCGACGCGCCGATCCAGCCGAGCGTACGATGCGCCCGGTCGCAGTGGGCCACCACGACCACCTCGAGCGCCTCGAGGGCAGCCACGGAGCGCGCGTGCACCCAGTCAATCCCGCAGTTGAGGGGGTGCTCGATCGAATCCATGACAGGCGCGCTCCCAGGCAGGGCAGAGCGACAGTATTTCACCCTGCCATCGCCCGATAAATCAGGCTGGGCCCGCCATGCTGTCAGATCATGCACGGGGGCCTGTCGGGTAACCCCTACAACGGGTCAACGTCAGGCTATTGGCCCAGCTTGTTGGCCATGACGTAGCGGGTGAGTTCGGCATTGCTCTGCATGTCGAGCTTCTCGAGCACCCGGGCGCGATAGGTGCTGACCGTCTTCGGGCTCAGGTGCAGGCTGTCCGCGATGGCCTTCAGGGGCATGCCGCGGCTGATGGCGAACATCACCTCGGTCTCCCGATGGGAGAGCGACTCGTGGGGCAGGTGGTGGGCCCTCGGCAGCTGTCCATGGAGCAGTTTGTCGGACAGGCCGGGGCTGAGGTAGCGCTCGCCCGCACAGGCCCGCCGGATTGCCGCAAGGATTTCGACCGGCTCGCAATCCTTCGGCAGGTAGCCGATGGCACCCGCCTCGAAGGCGGCTGCGGCGTAGTCGTCCTCGGCATACATGCTGAAGATCAGCACAGGCAGCCCCGGGTGGGTGCGGCGCAGCCGCTTGAGGACTTCGATCCCGTGGATATCGGGCAGGCCGATGTCGAGGAGGACGAGGTCCCACTCTCCCTCGTCCACCGCATTGATGGCCTCCCTGCCCGTGCGTGCGTGCCCCGCAATCGAGAATTCGTCAGAAGCCAGCAGGAATTGCTGGAGCCCCGCCCCGACGATCGCGTGGTCGTCGACGATGAGAATGCGCTTCATGGCACCTCCTTCGCATCACCCCGCATAGTACGGCGCAGCGCCCTCGCGCGCTCCCCGTGCAGGTCCAGGGGAGCCTCGACCAAGGCCGTGACCCCGCGGCTCCCCGGACTCTCCACCCGCAACGTGCCGCCGACCATCTCGAGGCGGCGTGCGATATTGGCCAGGCCCGTACCACCCGAGACGACATTGCCGGGAAGCCCCGCCCCCTCGTCACGGACCTCCACCGCCAGTCGACCGGGCGCGGCGGGGAGGAAGGTGAGCGTCGCGCTGTCGACGCCTGCGTACTTGACCACGTTCATCAGGAGCTCGCGCACGGCCTTGAAGCACAGCAGACGAATCGTCACGCTGATCGGCTCCTGGGCACCGGTCGGGTCGAAATGGACCGTCAGGCCGTGGTTCGCACGCACCCAACGTACCAGCGACTCCAGCGCGGGGATCAGCCCGCCCTCCCGGATCTGGGGCGGGCTCAGCTCGACGCTGAGGGTGCGTGCCGACTGGATCAGGGAGGTAATCTGGCTGCGGACATCGCCCACCACCGTCAGAACGCGCTCCGGCGGACTGTCCGGGCCGATGCTGCTGAGACCCAGGCGTGCAGCAACCAGGAGCGGCTGGATGTGGTCGTGGATCACCTCGTACAGGCGGTCCCGCTCACGGACCTCGGCCTCGCTCAGCGCATTGGACAGTTCCGCCAGATGCGCCTCGCGCTCCGCGGCGATCGCCGCGAGGCGCTCGTTGGCCGCCTGCAGCTCGATCTCGGTCTCCCGTTGCCGGGTGATGTCCTGGGTGATACCGAAGCCCCCCAGCAGGACGCCATGATCGTCGAATTCGAGCTCGGCCTTCTCCCGCACCCACTTCACCCGGTCGGCGACCAGCAGCCGGTGCTCGATGTCGTAGGGTGTGCCCTGCAAGGCCTGCTTCCAGCAACTATCGACGTAGTGCCGATCGAGAGGATGGACGACCGACAGGAAGGATTCGTAGCTCAGGGGGGTGCCCGGCGGAATCCCGAAAATCCGATGGTTTTCCGGCGACCACAGCAACTCGTTCGACTGCACATTCAGCCGCCAGCTGCCGATCGAGCCAACCGCCTGGGCCCGGTTCAGGTCCCGCTGGCTCGCACGCAGTTCTGCCTCGATGGCCTTGAATCGGGTGATGTCCTCGGAGGCAATGATGATGCCGCCGATCCCGCCCTGCTCATCTCGCCAGGGCTGCACCGACCAGCGCAGTCGCCGGCGCGAACCGTCGGCGCGCTCCCACACATCGTCGTCATTGCGGATCGACACGCCGCCCAGCGCATCCTGATGGACCTTCCGCCACGCTGCCTTCACATCCGGCACCAGCGCGTAGTGGCTCCGGCCGATCACGACGGGCGCATGGCTCAGAAAATCGTCCGTCCATCGCCGGCTGACACTCAGGTAGCGCATCTGGCGATCGAACATGGCCATGCTGATGGGCGCCTGCTCGATGAAGGTCTGCAACTGCAGGCGGCTCTCCACCAGGGCCCGTTCGGTCCTCTGCTGCTCCGTCACGTCGTGGATCAGCACATAGTTGCCGCAGACCTCGGCCGTCCCATCGCGTTCCCGGACCCAGGTGATGCGCACCGACCGCTCGCCGAGGCGGACATGCTGCAGCCGGGCGTCGGTCTCTACGATTTCGCCCCCGTCGGAAGCCTCCAGGCCCAGGCGCAGCGATTCGAAGACCTCCGGTCCGATCACCTCGCGGAACGTGCGCCCCAGCAGGCGCTCGGGAGGCTCGCCAAACCAGTCCGCATGGGCCGCATTGACGAATCGGAATCGATGGCCGCCGTCCAGGTGCGCAATCAGCACCGGCAGCGCATCGGCAATGATCCTCATCTGGGTCGCCCGACGCTGGGCCTCGGCATGGGCCGCCTTGAGCGTGGAGACATCCGCGAAGGTCAGTACGACACCATCCACGATCCTGTCGGTGTTCAAGTAGGGCACGATCCGGAGGGTGAACCAGTTGCCGGCGCTGGTCAGCACGTCGTGCTCGAAGGTGTCCATCGTGCGCATCACACGGCGGCAATGGGCCCGGAGGTCGCCGTCGGTATAGCGCTGAGCAACATCCGCGATGTTCCGCCCCAGATCGGCCTGGATCAGAGCGAACATCTCGACGGCCCGCGGCGTATAGCGACGGATTCGCAGTTCCGCGTCGAGAAAGAGCGTGGCGATGTCCGTACTCGACAGCAGGTTCTCCAGGTCGTTGTTGAGCACCTCCTGCTCCGCAACCCGGTCGACCAGTTGATGGTTCAGGGTCGTGAGCTCCTCGTTGAGGGACTGCAATTCCTCCTTAGACGTTTCCAGTTCCTCGTTGGCGGACTGGAGCTCCTCGTTCATCGAAAGGACCTCCTCGTTGGCGCCGCGCAAGGCCTCATTGACCCCCTCGATCTCTTCGATCGAGCCTTGCAGGTCCTCCCGGGTCACCCGCAGTTCATATTCGAGCTGGCCAACCAGTGCCGGCATGCCCGGCGGTGTGGGGGGCTGGGGCTCGCCGGCCTGGTCGTCCATGAAGCACACCATGTAGCTGCCTACCGACTCGCTGACCGGCCACGCCCAGATCTGGGTGCCCGGGCCCGGGCCCGTCGCGGCGAGGCGCCGCACGACAGCCAGTGCCTTGTCCCGGGCCGCCTTCTTGAGGGCGGCCCGCAGGCCCAGCCGCAGGTCGCGGCGGGTCAGCGCGATCAGTCCATGGGTCGCGGAGCCTGCCGATACCTCCAGGTAGCGCGAAGTGGCCCCCTGCGAAAAGAGCGTGTTCCAGTTTTCGTCTACCAGCACCACGACGGGAGACAGCTGGCGCAGCAACTCCCGCTCAATCCATTGGGGCAGGCCGCTGCGATCGGTGGCACTGACCCGCAGATCGATCCGCTTGTCGGCAGGGCCCGGCGACGGGTCAGCCGACGGGCGATCCTGAAGGCCCTGACTGCACCACCGGAAGATGGGCCAGGCATCACCAACGCGTTCGAACAGGCGATCAAGCCCGCCGAAACGCTCGTTCGGCCCGAGCATCAGGAAGCCCCCTTCGCGCAGGGCAAAATGGAAAGCTCGGAGCACGTGGGCACGTGACGCACTGTTCAGTCGCGTCAGCAGGCCATCGCAATACACCAGGTGCAGGCGCGAAAACGGGGGATCGCCGACCGGATGGTGCTCGCCCACCAGGACCGAGTCCTTCAG
Source organism: Rhodocyclaceae bacterium (assembly GCA_020445805.1). Lineage (GTDB taxonomy): Bacteria > Pseudomonadota > Gammaproteobacteria > Burkholderiales > Rhodocyclaceae > Cognatazoarcus. Next base: position 7,200 of record JAGRFX010000083.1, on the reverse strand, counting down.
TCCCTTGCCGATCGTGACGCCGGTTTCGTCCCGTTTCAGGTAGCGCGTTGCGTAGCCGGATGGAATATCCTTGATCGCGACCGCCCGGTAATGACCCGCACGGGCGCGATCAAGGGCAGTCCGGTCGAGATCGGTGGCGAAGATTTGAATGGGATGGGTCTTGCTGCCTTCCCGCACCGCTTCCGTGAGCGCCATCGCCAGCGAATAGGCGCCCTCGCCAGACCCGCAGCCCGGCACCCACGCGCGAAGCGTTTCACCTGCGTCCAGATGCGCAATGAGCTCGGGCATGACCCGCTCCTGCAGCCCCCGGAACAGTTCCGGCTGTGCAAAGAAGCGCGCCCCCTGCACCAGCAGCTCGCGGACAAAACGCCGCACCTCCCGTTCCGAATCGCGGAAGCGGCCGAGATACGCAACCATGTCGACGGCCGCGGTGATCGCCACGCGACGTTCCAGGCGCTGGCGGATCAGCGTCTCGCTGAAGCAGCCAATGTCGATTCCGGTGACCGACCGCACATGTCCAATCACGACCGTCACGGCGTCTTCGATGGCAGCCGGCGCCGGATCGACGAGAGACAGGTCAAGACCGGGGTGATTCAGGTAGTGTCCGAGCGTTGTGGCGAGGCCGTCGATTCCCAGGCAACAGTCGGCCAGTCCGCCCGCGAGCGCATTGCGGGGCATGCCATCGTACTCGGCAAGCTCGGGATCCTCGACCATGACCACGCCACCGTGAGCCTTGACCTCGCGAATACCGCCAGAGCCGTCGTGGCCATTGCCCGACAGGATTACGGCCACCGCGTCTTCGCCCGAATCGACAGCGAGGGATTCGAGGAAGCCATCGATGGGCATTCGCCGCCCGCGAGGCGCCACCGGATCGCTCAGGCGGAGCGTCCCCCCCGCGACAGTCAGGTCCTTGCCCGGCGGGATGACGAATACCTGACCAGCCACCAAGGGCACATGGTCCTTCGCCTGAAGGACCGGCATCCGGGTGACCCGCGAGAGGATCTCAGCAAGGCTGCTGGGATGTTCCGGGTCCAGGTGCTGTACAACGACAAATGCCGCGTCGGGGCACGGCGGCAGCCCTCCGAAGAGGCGTTTGAGCGCGTCGAGCCCCCCTGCCGATGCCCCCAGGCCTACCACCCGCAGCCGTCGTCGCCGACCCGCAGGCGCCCCCTCGCATTCCCCGGTCACATCCCGTCCTCCGAGCGGCGTGAAGTCCCCTCTCGAACCAACTCGGCCGCCATCAGCCCCCCACGATACCGCATTGACTCGCGCAACTGGCACTCCCGTGGCCGAACCCGCCGCCTGTCAGCGAAGCCTGACATGTCGCGCGAACTTGCTTCACACAGCCGACTGAGCTACCCGACAGACCACGCCGTAACGACGTGACACCATCAAAGGGCTGACGAAAAGCGGCATCGGCCGATCAGGTAGATAAAAGCCTTGGCGGACGTGGAGGAGACACCAATGCACCGAGGCGATCACACGGTTTCATCGACCGGGCCGGCTGCCGGTTTGCACCCCCCTGTACCGCAACGGTCCGGTCGACGCTTTGAGATGCCCGTGCGCGCGCCCCACGCAGGCGCACCCTGCCCCCCAGCCGACCGATTTTCCGCGGTGCAGTTCGGCCCTTTCGACGATCCGCGCATCGTCGCGTTCCTGGTCACCAGCGCCATCGCCCTCGGTCTCCTGGCGGAACAGACCAACGACGGCTGAAGCGAGCGCCTGTTCGGCTCCCGTTCAACGCTTGGCCCCGTGGGTCGGGTCGGCCCTGTCCACGCGCCAACGCCTCGAAAGCTGCGCCAGAGCGATCGCTGCTCGCCTAAAATCAATCTCGCGCAGTCCGTAGCTGCAAGGCGGGAATCAAGTGCCCAAGGAATCTGGCAGCGATCGCAATCGTCCGCTCGACAACGACTTCCCCGTGGTGGGGATCGGCGCATCGGCCGGCGGCCTTGATGCGCTGAAGCGGTTCTTCGGTGCGATGCCCCCTCAGGCAGGCGTCGCCTTCGTGCTGATCCTCCACCTCGACCCGAACCACGAAAGCCTGATGGCGAGCCTGCTCGCCAAGTGCACGCAGCTGAAGGTCGTCCAGGCTCACGACGGGCAGCGGGTCGAGCGGGATCACGTCTATGTCATTCCGCCCAAGCATTACCTGAGCATCCGTGGTGGTGTCCTGCATCTGGAGATGCCCACTGAAGTCCGCGGCATTCGCATGGCCATCGACCATTTCTTCCGCTCGCTGGCCGATGATCTCGCCGAGAAGGCCATCTGCATCGTGCTCTCGGGAACCGGAACGGACGGCACCCTGGGTCTGTGCGCCATCAAGGAGCGCGGCGGTGTCGCCATCGTCCAGGATCCGGGCTCGGCCCAGTACGAGGGCATGCCGCAGAGCGCGCTCTCCACCGGACTCGCCGACTACGCGATCACGGCCGAGGAAATGCCCGAGCTGGTGGTGCGCTACGTGCAGCAGCCCTATGCGCACGGGGAACTCCCACGCGCCGACGGGCCTGACCGGCGACCGGGCGATCTGGCCTCGGTGCTGTCGGTCATCCGGGCCCGGACCGGGCATGATTTTCGCCATTACAAGGCGGGCACCCTGATACGACGCATCGGTCGCCGCATGAGCCTGGCATCCGTCGCCGACATGGCCGAGTACCTGGCGCTGCTGCGCAGCTCCGAAGCCGAGACTCATCGCCTGGTCCGGGACCTCCTGATCAGCGTGACCCACTTCTTCCGCGAGCCCAAGGCCTTCGAGGCGCTGGCCAGCCAGGTCGTGCCGGGGCTGGTGGCGCAGGCGACCGGCGACCAGCCGATTCGCGTCTGGGTGCCAGCCTGTGCCAGTGGCGAAGAAGCCTACTCCCTGGCCATCCTGATCACCGATGCCATCCGCCAGAGCGGCAAGCGGGTCGGCCTGCAGGTCTTCGCCACCGATGTGGACGAAGAGAGCCTGGAAGTAGCGCGGAGCGGTGCCTATCCGGTCACCGCGCTCGAGGATGTCCCTGCCGAATTTCAGGGGTCTTACTTCAGCCGGAGCGGTGACTGCATCACCGTCGCCAAGTCGATCCGCGAGTCTGTCGTGTTTGCGGTGCAGAATCTGGTCAGCGATCCGCCCTTCTCGCGCATCGACCTGGTCAGCTGCCGTAACCTGATGATCTACCTGGACGGACCGATACAGGCTCGGCTGATCTCCCTGTTCCACTTCGCGCTGCGCCACGACGGCCACCTGATCCTGGGCAGTTCGGAAACCATCGGCGCCCGCAGTGACCTGTTCGCGCCGGTGTCGAAGAAGTGGCGCATCTACCGCCGCACGGACGTCCCGACCGAGGCCCGCAGCCCGGACTACTACGCCGTGGTGAGCAGCAGCCTCTCGCGCGAGTCGGCGGACCACCGCGAGTACTCCCGTCGCAGCGCCGGACGGGGAAGCAACCAGCGGGTCGAGGACAAGCTGCTGGCCGAGTATGCGCCTGCCGCGGTGCTCGTAGACCGGGCGGGTCAGGCGCTCTACATCCACGGCGACTGCAATCCGTATCTTGAGATGCCTGCAGGGGTCGCCACCTACGACATCCACTCGCTGGCACGCGAGGGCACACGCGCGGCCCTGCGTCGCACGCTGCAGGCCGCCATTGCGGGCCGGACTCCCGTGGAAGCCCGGCGCGTCATGGTGCGGGGGCACGGCGACACGGCCCGTCGGGTTCGCATCAAGGCGTGGCCGCTGGACCTGGACGAAGGCAGCTGTCTGGTCTGTTTCGCACCCGAGCCGGAAGCGTTCGACACGGGCCGGCCCCGCAGCGGCGACGAGGTGCTGGTGCACCAGCTGGAATACGAGTTGAAGGCCACGCGCGAGGACCTGCAGGCGACCATCCAGGAGGTCGAGGCTGCCAACGAAGATCTCAAGGCAGCCAATGAAGAAATGATGTCGATGAATGAGGAGCTCCAGTCGTCCAACGAAGAGCTGGAGACCTCCAAGGAAGAGCTGCAGTCGCTCAACGAGGAACTCGCCACCGTCAATAACCAGTTGCTGGACAAGTTGCACGAGCTGGAGTCGGCCAACAACGATCTCGCCAACCTGCTGACCAGCACCGAGATCGCCACCATCTTTCTCGACTCAGCCCTTTGCATCCGCCGATTCACCCCCTCGGCCACCCGCATGTTCGCGCTGATCGACAGCGATGTCGGCCGTCGCATCACCGATGTGGCGCGCCGCTTCCACAATGGCGATCTCGAGATAGAGTGCCTGCAGGTGCTGAAAAGCCTCGAGCCCTTCCTGGCGGAGGTCAGCGACGATGCAGGGCGCTGGTATCAACTGCAGATCCTGCCCTATCGCATCGCCAGCAAGCAGGTGGACGGGGTCGTCATCACGTTCACGGACATCAGCGGCATCAAGCGCGCGCACAGTGAAGCCGCGGCACGTGAAAGACAGCTGCGGGTGGTGGCCGATTCGCTGCCGGCGCTGATCGCCCAGGTGGATATCCAGCACCGCTTCACCTTTGTCAGCGGCGCTTACGAGCGCTGGTTCGGCACCCGGGCGGACCGCGTGATCGGGCTGCCGGTCTGCGAGGTCTTCGGAAGCCAGGCCTACACCAGCCTGTGCCCGCAGCTCGAGCGGGCGTCCCAGGGCGTGACGGTCGAGGACAGCGGGCGCCTTCGCCACGCCGAACTGGGCGAACGCGACGTCAATCTCACCTGGGTGCCGGAGCTCGACGAGCACGGGCGAGTGCGTGGCTTCTATTCGCTGATCCACGACGTCACCGAACAAAAGCGGGCCGAACGGCGTCTGATGGCGGCCGACGTCGTGTTCCGCAACACCACGGAAGGCGCCGTGATCCTCGATGAGCGGGGTCGGATCTCCGCGGTCAACCCGGCCTTCGAACGGATGACCGGCTACCAGCGCAAGTCATGCCTCGGTCGCGAATGGTCCTTCATCCTCTTCGGCAGTCACCCGCCCGGGCGCCTCGACACCGAAGCACTGCAGGGGTCCGGGACCTGGCGGGGCGAAACCTGGATGCGCCGCGCAGACGGGGAAGTTTTCGCGGTCTGGCTGACACTCGATGCCATCCACGAGCCGGACGACGATGCCCGGGCGATCAAGGGATTTGTGGCGGTGGTGGCCGACATCAGCTCGATCAAGGAGGCCGAGAAGCGGCTCGAATTCCTCGCCCACCATGACCCGCTGACGGGGCTCGTGAATCGGGTCATGTTCAACGAACGGCTCAGTCGCATGGTGACGCGGGCCACACGCCACGCCAGCCTCGTGGGCCTCCTCTACGTGGACCTGGACGGATTCAAGCACGTCAATGACAGTTTCGGGCACGCCGTGGGCGACGAGCTTCTCATCCAGGCGGCCGAGCGACTCAAGCACTGCGTACGGTCGGAAGATACCCTTGCCCGCCTGGGCGGGGACGAATTCGGGATTCTGGTCGAGGGGGCCTCGGATGCATGGTCCGCGGGGCAGGTGTCCCGCAAGATCCTCGAGGCGCTCTGCGAGCCCTTCCACATAGACGGCCGCGACCTGGTGATCGGCGCCAGCATCGGCGTCAGCCTTTACCCCGCGGACGGCAAGGACGCTGCGGTGCTGGTGCGCAATGCAGACACCGCCATGTACAAGGCCAAGGCCAGCGGTGGCAATGCCGTCCACTTCTACACGCCCTCGCTGACCCGGGACGTGCAGCGCCGCGTGTCCATCGAGGCCGGCTTGCGTCATGCCATGGATCGGGGCGAATTCGAGCTCTACTACCAGCCCATCGTCGCGCTCGTCTCCGGGCGCGTGGTCAGCGCCGAGTGCCTGCTGCGCTGGCGCGACCCGGTGCGCGGCGTCATGCAGCCCGACAGCTTCCTGCCGACCGCGGAGATGTCCGGCCTGATCGTCCAGATCGGGACCGCCGTTCTCGACCTGGCCCTGGCCCAACTGGTGCGCTGGCGCCAGGCCGGACTGAGCGTGCCGCGCCTGGCGATCAACGTGTCGGCACGGCAGTGTGGCGAGCCGGACTTCGTGGACGTTGTCCGCACTGCCCTGACCCGCAGCGGCGTGCCCTGTGCCGCCATCGAATTCGAGATCACCGAGAGCAGCTTTCTCGATCGGCAGGCCTCCGAGCGGGTGCTCGAAGGCCTTCGACAACTGGGTATCAGCCTGACCATCGACGATTTCGGCACCGGTTACGCAACGATTGTCTCCCTGCGCGGCGCCCCGATCAGCGCCATCAAGATCGACCGGGTCTTCGTGGACGACCTGGCGCAACGCCCCCCCAACGACGCCATCGCACGGGCGGTGATCGCCCTGGGCAAGAGCCAGAACCTGACGATCATCGCCGAAGGCGTCGAACTCGAGGCTCAGCGACAGGCCCTCGCAGCCTTGCACTGCGATGCCTGCCAGGGCTACCTGATCGCGCCGCCCATGAATGCGGGGCAGTTTGCCAACTGGCTGGAGGCCCGGCGGGACGCAATCGACGCCCCTTGGATCGACTGAGGGTCGCGGCCCCCGGCGGCCCGCTGGCTCAGCGTCTCACCCCCTGCGCCCGGCCAGCCAGTCCCGCACCGCCAGCCCGGTGCCGAAGTCCCAGGCCTTGAGCTGGTCCGGCGGGATCAGGCGGAACTCGGCCAGCTCTTCGTTGAGCACGATCTCGCCCCGCGCCCGCACGTGGTAGGCCAGGATCAGTTCGTTCTTGCGCTCGAACGGATAGAGCCCGACCAGCGCCACCTCGAGCGCCTCCAGCGCGGTCTCCTCGCGCACCTCGCGGACAACGGCCTCGGCGGGATCCTCATGGCGCTCGAGGAAGCCCGTGACCAGCGCGAACTTGCCCTCCTCCCAGGCCGCGTTGCGCGCCAGCAGCACGGCGCCGTCGCGGTCCTCGCACTGGATGATGGCGGCCACGATGGGCACCGGGTTGTCCCAGAACACCCAGCCGCAGCGCATGTCGGCGCAGGTCAGGCGCAGGGCCCCGGCGATCGGGAATTCTTCCAGCGGGCTGCCGCAGCAGGGGCAGTAGCGATAACGGTTCATGAGCGCATGATAAGAAAAAGGGTCGCCCGCGGGCGACCCTTTCGTCACTTCCGGCCGATGCCCGCCTCAGAGGCGCTCGTCGGCCCAGGCCTTGACCGAGGCCAGCGCCGCCGGCAGCTGGTCAGGCCGGGTGCCACCGGCCTGGGCCATGTCCGGCCGTCCGCCGCCCTTGCCACCCACCTGCTGGGCGACGAAGTTCACCAGCT
>JAGRFX010000082.1 GCA_020445805.1 Rhodocyclaceae bacterium | reverse complement strand
ATGTACGCGATCAAGAACGGCCTCGGCAGGCACTGGCGCTGGCTGGCCACCGCGTTTGCTGTGTTCGGCGGTCTGGCCGGCTTCGGCATCGGCAACATGGTCCAGTCGAACAGCATCGCAGGTGCGCTCCAATCGAGCTTCGGTGTCGGTCCCTGGCTCTCCGGCGCCGTGATGACCGTGCTGACCGGCTTCGTACTGCTTGGTGGCGTCAAGCGCATCGGCGCGGTGGCCGAGAAGCTGGTGCCATTCATGTGCATCGCGTACATCGTGGCCTCGCTGGCCGTGCTGGCGATCTACGCAGGCCAGATCCCGCACGCCCTTGCCCTCGTCTTCGGCCACGCGTTCAGCCCGGCCGCGGCCACGGGCGGCTTCGCCGGTGCGGCGATCATGCTGGCGCTGCGCTATGGCGTGGCTCGCGGCATCTTCTCCAACGAGGCGGGCCTCGGCACCGCCGGCATCGCCCAGGCGGCCGGTCAGTCCAGGGATCCGGTCGAGTCGGGCATCGTCGGGATGATGGGCACCTTCATCGATACGCTGATCGTGTGCACGATGACCGGCCTGGTGCTGATCGTGACGGGCGAATGGGAGAGCGGCGTGAAGGGTGCGGCGCTGACCGCCAATGCGTTCGCCACGGCCTTCCCGGGCTTCGGGGGCCACTTCCTGGCGCTGGCGCTGGCAGTGTTCGCCTTCACCACGATCCTGGGCTGGGCCTACTACGGCGAGAAGTGCTGGGAGTACCTGGTCGGCGCCGCGGTGGTCAAACCCTACCGGGTCCTGTGGACCGCCTTCGTCATGGTCGGGGCGGTGACGCAGCTCGACTTCGTGTGGCTGGTGGCGGACACGCTCAACGCCTTCATGGCAATTCCGAACCTGGTCTCGCTGCTGCTGCTGTCGCCGGTGATTGCCGGGCTGACCCGGGCCTACTGGGACAAGCAGCGCGTGCCCGGCCACATGGCAAGGTCGGTCGCCTGACAGACCCGCGTCCGCCCCGTCCCGGGGCGGACTTCATTTCCGATTGGATGGAGTCTTTCATGTCCCAGTTCGACCTGCCCGTGGCGGGTGCCCGCCTCTGCATTGACCTGGACGCGGTGTGCGACAACTGGCGCCTGCTGCGCGCGCGGGTCGGCGGCGCGAACTGCGCCGCCGTGGTCAAGGCTGACGCCTACGGGCTGGGTGCCGAACGGGTGGCGCCGGCACTGCAGGCGGCCGGCTGCCGGCACTTCTTCGTCGCCCACCTGGGCGAGGGACTGCGTCTGCGCGAGGTGCTGGGCGGCGGCGCCCAGATCTTCGTGCTGCACGGTGTGCACCCCGGCGCGGAAGCCGAGTGTGCCGGGGGGCACCTGACGCCGGTGCTGAACAGCCTGGCTCAGGTGGCGGCCTGGCAGGGGACGGCCGCCCGCGCCGGACGGGCCTTGCCGGCCGTGCTGCAGGTGGACACCGGCATGGCGCGGCTCGGTATGGAAGCGGACGAATGGGCGCTGCTCGCAGCGACGCCCGGCCGGTTGGCCGGCATCAACGTGCGCTTCATGATGAGCCATCTGGTCAGTGCCGAGGATCCTGCCGATCCGACCAGCGGACGGCAGCTCGCACGCTTCCAAACCCTGCGCGAGCGCATGCCGGGCCTGGGCGCCAGCCTCGCCAACTCGTCCGGGATTTTTCTCGGCCCAGACTATCACTTCGACCTGGTGCGTCCCGGGGCCGCGCTCTACGGACTTGCACCGGTGCGTGGGCAGGCCAATCCGATGCGGCCGGTGATCCGCCTTCAGGGCCAGGTGCTTCAGATCCGCAGCATAGCCGCCGGTACGCCGGTCGGTTACTCGCACACCTGGGTCGCGACGCGCGAGTCGCGCATCGCGACCGTCGCGGTCGGCTACGCCGATGGCTATCTTCGCAGCCTCGGTAACCGGGGCCGGGTGAGCTTCGAGGGGCAGCAACTACCGGTGGTCGGCACAGTGTCGATGGATACGATCACCGTGGACGCCACTGAAGTACCGCGTGAGCGCCTCGGGGAAGGCAGCCTGATCGATCTGGCCGATCCCGAAAACGACGCCGATGCGATTGCCGATCGCGCCAGCACGATCGGCTACGAGATCCTGACCGGCCTCGGCCGTCGCTATGCACGCTGTTATCTTGGTGGTGGCGAAGGCCCGCGGGGCACGGAGGCGATAGGCAAGCGAGCCGCCCTGCTGGTGCGGTAGTTGCGTGAAGGCCGCGCGCGGCCCGAGCGGGGCTACCGCCCCAGCAGCGCGTCGGCCGTGCCCCGCTGGCGCTGCTGGTAGTCGGCGAAGTAGCGTTCCATGTGATCGACCATGCGCGCCATCAGGGGGGAGTCGCAACCCTGGCGGTTGAGGTCGTTCATGAGGCGGCGCGTACCGTCCACGATCTCGGCCACCTTCAGGCGGTCCTTGCCGCCGAACATCTGGTCCACCATCTGCCCCAGGGGCGAGCGCGGATTGCTCAGCCCGACCGCATCGTAGATGTCCTTGAAGCGATGATTCACTCGGACCTCGTAGCTGCTCTCGACGGGCGGCAGCTCGTAGAGGTAGGTGCCAAAGCCGTCGCGGTAGATGGTGCGGGTGGTGATGGTGTGGCGGAAGGTCACGGGCTGCGGGTCCATGCACTGCTTCAGCCGCCCCTCGTACTCGACCAGGAAGATGGACCATACCGGCACGATCAGGCTGATATTCTCGAAGGCATGCTGCATGGCGGCGCCGTAGTCGGTGCGCACGCCGGCGAGCTTGGCGATGCCGTTCATCAGCGGCGCCATCTGCTGCATGGCCGGCATGAGTTCGCGACGATAGGGCTCGGCAAAGGCCGTATCCAGCGCGCGCAGGCGGGCGGTGTCGCCCCCGTAGAGGGCATTGAAGTAGCTGGCGGCCGGCGTGCCGTCGAAGGGCGCCAGCTCGGCATGGCGGCGCGCCAGCGCCGAGGCCAGTTCGCGCGCTGCCGGGCTGCCCTTGTCGTCGGGCAACAGGTAACGCGCATCGAAGGCTTCGATGGCCGTCACATGGGGCAGGCCGCCGGCGGTCGACAGCAGGTCGGGCAGGGCCGCTGCCAGATCGGTCGCGCGCCGGCTGGCCCGCTCGGTGGCAAAGGCCTTCATGTCCGGCGTGGCCGCCAGTGCTGCGGCCTCGGCCGCGATGCGGCCCTCGAAGGCCACCCCCGCCGCCAGGGCTTCGGCGCCCGCGGGCAGGGCCCCCACCTCCCGCTGGAAGCGGGCGCGCAGTTCACCCGCGATGGTCGAACCCAGGGCCGACACGCCCTGGTCAATGCGGGCGCCGACCTGCTGGACCGTGGCCGGCGACGCCATCGCGACGACACCCGGGTAGGTCTGCCGCCAGGCCGCCAGTCGGCGGTAGCCGTCGATGTCCTTCGCGCGCGCCAGCTCCGCCTCCATGGCCGCCGGCAGCAGCGCGTCGATGCGCGCCCGCGTGCGGATTTGCGCGGCCTCGGGATCGCCGCGATTGAGCCTGGCGAGGGCCACCAGGGGGACGAGGGACTCCATGGTGGGCTGGGCCGCGGCCAGCGCCTGGGTGAACTGGTGTTCCTCGGCGCGGGCGGCCAGGAGGCTGCGCGTGTCGGCCAGGGCGGCTTCGACGCCCTCCACCGGATGAGCCAGGCTGAGGCGGGTGGCGAACTGCACCCTGGGCTCCAGCAGCCGGATCTCCTGCAGCAGGTCGGCGGCCTGCTGCGGCGGCGCCTTGCGCCAGGCGGTGAGCCGGTCGCGGGTGGCTGCCAGCCAGCCTTGGTAGATCTCGCTCGCGGCCAGGTCCAGGGCCAGCTGGTCGCGACTGTAGGCCACACGGTTCTGCAGGGGCTCGAGCAGGCCCGGCAGGCCGTAGCGCGCCTTGGCCTGGAGTTCCCGCGGTAGCTCGCAACCGGCCGCGCTGCTGGCCTGGGCGGCCAGGATCTGCCCCTGCTGGTCGCTGACCTCGGAAAGGGGACCGCCGAAGGCTGCCTCGAAGCGCCTGTCGGCGTACATGGGGGCCACGTAAGGCCGCGCAGACTGCACGTTGCGGATGCCGGGCGGCAGGCCTTCGAGGAACCGGGTGACCCAGGCCACGGTGTCCGGGTCGCAGCGCTTCGGTCGGCGCTGGGCGAAGGGGTTCATGGCGCCCAGCCGCTTCAACAGGGCACCCGTGGTCGACGGCGCCTGGCTGAGCCGGCCGTCCAGGAAGGACGTGCGACCCGGCGCCATCAGCACCGCGCTGCTGCAGGACGACCACTGGGCGCCATCCAGCTGGGCTGCGGCCCGTTCGCCATCGGGCGCCAGCATCGCCACCAGGCGTGGGAGCTGAGGCGTGGTGGGCGTCAGCATCAACTCCGCGGAGGTGGCGTCGAAAGCCACCGCATAGTCGCCATCGAAGGGCGGCAGCTGGCGCGCCGCACCGGCGACCGGAAGGCCCGACGGACGCGGCGTGCCGGACAGATGCGCGCGGGCCTGGCTGCCCTCGCCGGAGAAGGTGGTGGCGAGCTGATACACATGCCCCTGGCAGCTGAAGACCGAGGTCCAGTGTCCCTCGGGCTGGCGGAGGCGACGGGTCGCGACCGGGACGGGGGCCGGCGCTTCGGCTTGTGGCGCTGCAGATGCCTCGGCCGGCGGTGGGGCGTCCTGGCCCAGGCCCATGGCCTTCAGGCCCTGATGGACACCATTGGTGACGCAGCCGGCGAGGACCGGTAGCGTCGCGACCACGAGGAGGCGGTGGGGAAGAGGCATCGGGGCCGATCCATGCGAGCGGGATGATTCACCATACCTGACAAATGCGTCCGCTTTGCAACGCATGGTGACGGCGCGCGGCGCCGCCCGGGAGCGCGGAATGCCCGGGCCCCGCTGTCGCTGGCGCGACCATTGACAGCCCTGGGCGGCGCGGATAGCGTCGATGAGGTCATGCTCTCCGGAGGAAGCACATGCGTCACTTGCGGGTTTTGATCATGCTGGCGCTGTCCCTGGGGACGACGGGCGCAGGGGCCGAGCTTCCGAAGCCGGCACCGGTGCTGCCCGAGGCGCTTCATTGGTTCGCTGTGCCCAACAATGACCGATTGCAGGGGGCCTGGGTCCTCGGCGCCGAAAAGGAAGCCGGCACTTACGTCCTGCGGGTCCGGCTGGCCAGCGGTGGCAGGATTCCGGCCCATACCCACCCGGATACCCGCTACTCGACGGTGCTGTCGGGCACGCTCTACGTGGGCTTTGGCGAGCTGGCGAACGAGACCGACGTGGTGGCGGTACCCGAGGGCGGCGTCTATGTGGCACCGGCCGGCGTGCCGCACTACCTGTGGGCCCGGGACGGTGACGTGGTCTATCAGGAAGGCGGGGTCGGGCCGACAGCCACCGTGCCGGTCAAGCGCTGAGTGGCTCCAGGACCCGGCCCCCGTGATCCACCCCCGCGTGCTCGCGCTCGTTGCCGCCACCGCGGTGCTCACCGCGACCCTGGCCCACGCGGCCAAGGTGTATCGCTGGGTCGATGAGGCAGGCCGGGTCCATTACTCGGAGTTCGTGCCCGAGCCCTATCGTGGCGCGGCGCGGCAACTGGAACTGCAGAACACGACCCCCACCCCCGAGCAGGTGCAGAACGCCCAGGAACGGGCCGAGCGCGACAAGGCCCAGGCGGCCGGCAGTCCGGATGAAGACGAACCGCGCGGGACGCCGATGGAGATCCGCGTGCCGAACCCTCGGCCGGTGGTGAAGCGACCCGCCATGACACCGACCGAGGACACCAATTGCGAGACCTGGCAGCGCCTCTTCGACGAGAGTGCCGACTGCTTCGGACCTTTCCGCAACGTCCGTGGGGGCGTGAAGCCCGAAGCCTTCGAGGTCTGCAACGAGGTGCGCGAGCCGCCGCCCCGCTGTCGGCGGCGCACCCGATAGCTGCATATAGCCCAGGCTCCCGCCTCGCCATCGGCAGGCGGATTCGAGCGCGAATTCCTTGCCTGGGCATCGGTCGCATCGGGCCTGTGGGAGGTCGGTCGCCTGGTGTGGCACGGCCCCCCCGATCACTCGGCAGACCACCGTGCCGCAGCACAGCAAAATCCCGCCACGGCGGTGGGCGAATGCAGTAGATTGCTCCGAGATTCCCTGGCGCGAACCATGTCGATCCTCGAAGACCCCGCCCTGGCCCGCTTCGTCTCCGGACAGATGTCCATGCACGTGGCTGCCTGCGACGCTCGGGGTTTCCCGACCCTGGTGCGGGGTGTCGGCTACCGGATCGACCCGGGCCAGCCGGCGCGCCTGCGGGTCCTGGTGCCCCAGTCCCAGTCCGAGCCCGTGCTGCGGGCCCTGGCGGCCAACGGCCGGATCGCCGTGGTGCTGAGCGAGCCGGCCAGCCACCGCACGCTGCAGCTGAAGGGGGGCGATGCGAGGGTGGAGTCGGTGGAGCCGGCCGACGTGGCGGCGATGGCGCCCTACGTGGAGGCCATGGTGGATCACCTGCGGGCCTTCGATACGCCCGAGCCCTTCATGCGGGCGCTGCTCGCCTGTTCGGCCGGCGAACTGGCGGTGGTCAGCTTCACCCCGGCCGAGGTCTTCGGCCAGACTCCCGGCCCCCAGGCGGGGGCGCGGCTCGCCAGCGGGGAGGCGCCCTGATGCGGCTGCTGTCCATGGACCGGCTGCGCAACTGCCTCGAGGGGGTCGTGCCCTCGGGCATCGCCACCTGTGCGCCGGACGGCACGCCCAACGTCACCTACATTTCGCAGCTGATGTACGTGGACGAGGCGCATGTGGCCATCTCGTTCCAGTTCTTCAACAAGACCCGCGAGAACATCCTCGCCAACCCGCACGCCTGCGTGCTGATGATGGATCCGGACACCGCGGCGCGCTTTCGTATCCTGATCCGCTACCTGCGCACCGAAACCGCGGGTCCGCTGTTCGAGCGCATGAAGGCCAAGCTGGCGGGCATCGCCTCCCACAGCGGCATGACCGGCGTCTTCCACCTGCGCGGCGCCGACATCTACCGGGTCCTCGACATCGAGCCCGTCCAGGGGCGCGAGCTGCCCCCCGTGGACCACGGCCCGGCCCTGCTGCCGGCGCTGCGGCGCAGCGTGGACGCGCTCGCGGCCTGTCGCAGCCTCGACCGCCTGCTCGATACCCTGGGACACTGCCTCGAGCAGCATTTTGCCCTCGAGTACCAGATGCTGCTGATGCCCGACGAGGCCGCCCAGCGGCTCTACATCGTGACCAGCCGCGGCTACGCCACTTCCGGCGCCGGCGCCGAGATTCCCTATGGTGTCGGCGTGATCGGCGTGGCGGCCCGTGAGCGCACCCCGATCCGCATCATCTTCCCGGCCGCCGAGTACGCCTATGGTCGCGCCGTGCGCGAACAGCTCGCCGGCGGCGAACTGGCTGACCGGCTCGAACCGCTGATCCCGCTTCCCGGGCTGGCCGAGCCCTCCAGCCAGCTGGCTGTACCGGTGCTGGCCGGCGGTCGGCTGATTGCGGTGCTGTATGTCGAGAGCGCCCAGATGTGCCGCTTCGGCTACGACCTGGAAGATACGCTGGTGGCGCTGTGCGCCCAGCTCGGTCCGTCCATCGTTGCGCTGCAGACCGACGCCGCGGACGACGAGCTGCCCCGCGGCGAGGCGCCGGCCGCGCCTGCGGCCGGCCCGCCCTTGCGGGTGCGCCACTTCGCCCGCGACGACAGCGTCTTTCTCGGCGACGACTACCTCATCAAGGGGGTGGCCGGCGCGATCCTCTGGAAGCTGCTGCGCGACCATCAGACCCTCGGACGCAGCGAGTTCTCGAATCGCGAACTGCGCCTCGATCCGGCGCTGCGCCTGCCCGAGGTCAGCGACAACCTCGATGCGCGACTGATCCTGCTGTCGCGTCGCCTGACCGACCGCAACGCCGAGCTGCGCATCGAGAAGACCGGCCGCGGGCGTTTCCGCCTGCAGCTGTCGCGGCCGGTCCTCCTCGAAGACGCCTGAGGCCCGCTCAGGCGGCCTGGCGCAGGCCGTGCTCGAGCTTGGCGCAGTCGGCGCCGGAGAGATGCGGCCGCAATTCGCCGAGCAGGGCCTCGAAGACCGTCGGCGGCAGGCTGACGGCGAGGGGGCCGAGCAGGGCCAGGCGCTCGGCGGGCGACATGGCCGGCACCATCCAGCGCAGGGCCAGCGACATCTCGGCGGGGCTCAGCAGGGCGTGGATGCGCGTCTCGATGGCCAGCAGCTCGGCGTCGCTGTAGTGGGACCACAGGCAGTCGTTGTGCTCGGTCTCCTCCTGATGCATGTGCACGAAGCTCTCCCCCACGAACAGCGCCAGCATGCGGTAGAGACGCAGGGCGGCCCGCACCCGCGCGCAGGACTGGGTCGCGCGGACCTCGGCCACCTGGGCCACCAGGATGGAGATGGAGACCGCGTGTTCGCCGTGTTCCTTCTCCGCCGCCTCGGTGGCGCCCGGCTGGCGCGCCTCCATGGCCGGGTGGATCACCGTATTCTCGTGTTCCAGATGGCCGCTGCAGAAGGACAGCAGCAGCTCGACGCCATCCAGGGTCTCGGACAGGTCCGCCTCGTCGTCGGTATCGACCCGCCCGAGGCGGGCCAGGGTCTCGCACATGAAGGCCCGCAGGCCCTTGTGAATGCCGACGTACATGTCGTAGCGGGGCGGGCGGAGGGGGGTGGGGGTGCGCAGGAAGCTCATGGTCGGGTCTCTCTGTCGGTGTGATCGAAGTCCGGGGTTGAGGGTCGGTTCAGCGAGCGGCGCTCAGCTTCGTCGTGGTGGGGGGCTGCGGCACGAAGACGAAGTGGGGCGTGGGGATCGGCTCGCCCGGCGCGATCGCTGTGGGTGCAGCCACGCCGGCCGGGCCCAGCTGCCTGAGGTAGCGGTACACCGCCCTCAGGTCCTCGTCGGTCATGGCCTGAAGCGCGCTCCAGGGCATGGGCGGGCGGCCGCCGGCGCGGGCACGGCGCATCCACTCGGCTTCGGCGCTCGCGCTGGCCTGCAGGCGCAGGTTGGCCGGATAGCTCACGCCCCAGGGGCCGCTGAACCCCACCACCCCGCCGACCAGCCGGTCGGCCTCAGGTACGGCCTCGCCGTGCTGGGCAAAGCCCGGCGTGTGGCAGTCGTTGCAGCCGCCCACGGCGACGAGGTAGCGGCCCCGTTCGACGGCCGGATCGGCAGCGCCGGCCTGGCCGATGAGGCCGGCGAGCAGGGCGGTGGTGAGGAGGATGGCGCGATTCTTGTGCATGTCAGTCTCCGTAACGGGGGTGTTGCCAAACGCGGGGTCGGTGCTCCTGCCGGGCGGGGATTCCGCCCTGGTCTGAGCCTTCGGGTCCGGTGACCGGACCATGGGAGTGGAGACTACGGATCGCCCGGATGCCGCGCTCTTAAGACTTCAGTCAGCGAACGCTAAAAGATTGCTAATCGGCGGAGAGGATGGCGGCGGATCGCTCGCGAGCGGTGTGAATGGCCCATGGACGGGGTCGCCTGCACAGAAGAGCAGCGACCGGACAGGCATGTTGAACACGGGGCCGACGGTCAGACGATGGGCAAATACGATGGGCTTGGGGTCAATGATGTTCGCCATGATGGGGTCGCCGAACTGGATAGAGGACACGTCGAACGGTTCCCTTATGCGACCGGGAAGCGGCTGGCGGCGCCAGAAGGCCGTCGCAAGACGAATGCGGTATGCTTTTCAACTATTCTTGGCCGGGTCGAAGCTGGGGTGGCCCAGCGGCGGAGCGCAAGCTTTCCCTGGTACCTCTTGCACGGATTAGTTGTCATGCGGATCGGCGTGTCTTGCGGACCTTCACAGGAGGGTTGTGCCCCCTCGACAAAGAGGCGAATTGCCCGTGCTCACTGAGGCCGCGTGCCGGGGCCTGGACCGACGCCACTGGCGCTTGGTCGCGCTGGCAACGTGCCTGGTGCTCTGCGCGTGCGATTCACACCTGTATGCCGAAGAAGGGCAAAGCGACACGGCGGTTCTTAAGCAGGAACTGGTGCAGCTTGGCGCGTGCGAGGCCGGTGCAGCCTGCCCCGAGGTCTTCTGGGAGGCGGGCGGTTTCAAGATCGGCCCCATCAGGACCGGCGCGGTTCATGTCACGGTCTATGGCGTATCAGACCCTGCAGTGGCACGCGCGATCGGCGGACGCTGCAAGGAACTTCATGCCGGTCGCCCTCACGTGCCGGTTGAACTCACCGTCTATTCGACACGGCATCCAATGCGTGAGACTTCCGGCAAGGCGCTGGTGGTCGAGCATGTGCGCTTTGCGTCCTGACGTCTCGAAACCCGTACCCGACGCATTGGCCAGGATCCCGAGGGATTTCTGCCATGTCGAGTGGTCCGAACTGGACGATCTGAAGGCCTTTGTGGAGCGTCCCGGATTGACGCCGGCTCAGCAGCGCTTGGTAGGGGACTTCGAACGGCAACTGGCGGACGCGATCGATCGGGCGTTCATCACACCGGCGCAGTACGAAGGACTGACGGCCGATCAGTGCGAGACGACGCAGGTAGTCGTCGCCCGGCTGAAAGGCATCATGAACGCAGTCTTCGAGCGGTGAAGTTTGCCCATGACAGTTCAATCTCTTGCCCAACTGCGCACTGAAGTCGCATGGGCCTTGCGGCGCGTCGGTGCTGACACTCGGGCTGGCATCTTATGTTGATGGGTCGGCGTGTCACCCTGTGCCCCTACTGCGAGCAAGGCTTCGTGCTCCGTGCACGCATCAGGGCAACGGGGATGGACATTGCGATCTGCGAAGAGTGTGATACCTGCTGGGAGGTCGAACGAGGTTTCCGGGTCGTCGGCTTCGAAGACCTGATGACGCGTGAAGGGCTCATGGCCTTGTGGTCGGAAATCGACGTCTTTGCGGTGCAACTGTCGCCCGTGCCCTATCGATAGACCTGAGCCATGCTTGGTTCGCGCCCTGAGACCGTCCCTTTTGCGGCCAGTCCGCGAAGTTGGAACCCAGTCCAGCGAAAAAGGCGCCGCCCCCTATGATTCCCGTCCCTGTCGTCATGGTGCTGCTCTTCGCCCTCTGGACCCTGCTGCTGCTGGTCATGACCGTCGGTGTGTACCGCTGGGGTTCGATCTTTGCCGGCAAGGCCCAGCTGACGGATTTCCGGGCGGACGACGTTCGGGGCTGCGATTTCTACAAGCGCGCCATGCGGGCGCATGCCAACTGCGTCGAGAACCTGCCGATTTTCATCGCGGTGGTTTTTGCAGCTTACGTGGCCGATACCATGAGCGGGTCCGTCAGTACCCTGTCGGTGGTGGCGGTCGCTGCCCGGGTTCTGCAATCGCTGGTCCATGTGGCGCTGGTGCAGACGAACCGGGTCATCCTGGTCCGCTTCTGTCTGTTCATGGCCCAGGTCGCCTGCTTCTTCGGCATTGGCGGCGTTGTCATGGCCAGGTTCCTGGCCGGTATGCCATGAACGCGCCGGTGGCTAGGGGCGGTGAGCCGCGGGCAGATCCGGGCGTTATGCGAAGATGGCCCGCCCTGAGTCACGCGAGGTGGTCATGCCCGTGTTCATTGTGTCGCTGAGCTACACGTCGCCCATCGAAGAGATCGAGCGCTTCCTGCCCGAGCATGTCGTATTCCTCGACAGGCACTATGCGGCCGGGCGCTTCCTGCTCTCGGGGCGAAAGGTCCCGCGGACCGGCGGGGTCATCCTCGCCCTGGCCGACAGCCGAACGGCCCTGGAGCGTCTGCTCGCGGAGGATCCGTTCCAGCGCGAGGGCCTGGCAAGGTACGAGCTGACCGAGATGGTGCCGACCCGCTCGGCGCCGGCCCTGGGTTTCCTGCTGGAGGCCTGAACGGCGGCGGGTGTTTGGGTACGGCGGTGCAGGGGCCCGACGCGCGCGGGGGGCACGGCCCGCGGGCTGCGCGTGCGCGATGGCCATGGGTGCGGCGCTACTGGGCCACGCTGAGCTGCTCGCCGTCGCGAAAGTCCATGGTGTGGGCCGTGCCGTCGGGCTCGGTGACCACGCCGCGGCCGTGCTTGCGGCCGGCCTGCCAGTTGCCTTCGTAGCGCTTGCCGTCGCGCCAGGTGAAGAGCCCGCGCCCCTCGAACTGGCCCTGGCGGAACTGACCGGTGTAGCGGTCGCCGCTGGTGAAGCGCAGCGTGCCTTCGCCCTCGGGCAGGCCGGCGACCATGTCGCCCTCGTAGCGGTCGCCGCCCGAGAAGTCGAGCGCGCCCTTGCCCTCGGGCTGGTCGGCCACCCAGTTGCCGTCGTAGAACTGACCGTTGTTCCACCAGAACTTGCCGGCGCCCTCGCGGCGACCATCGAGGATGGTGCCCACGTAGCGCTCGCCATTCGACCATTCGACCAGGCCCTTGCCGGTGACCCTGCCGTGCGTGGGATCGACCTGGAAATCGCCCGTGTAGCGGGTATCGCCGGCGACGATCTCGACGCTGCGGGGGGCCTCGTCCGCCGGTGCGGGCGGGACCGACGGGGTGGTTTCGGCCGGGGCCGCAACGGGGGGTGGTGAGGCTCGCTCGGCCGGGGCGCGGACGGGGGCGGGCGCGGTCAGCGCAGCGACCGGAACGGGCGCTTCGGCGGCCGTCGCCGGTTCGGGCGCTGCCCCGCTCACCGAGGTGAATCGGGCGATGGGGTCGTCCGCGGAGGCGTCGGTCAGGGCGGAGGCGTCGGCCAGCGCGGTGGGGGCGGCCGGCGCGGGGGCATCCGGCAGGGGGGTGCCGCGCTCCATCAGGAGGGTGTTGGCGTTGGCCAGCGCGATCTGCTGCGGGTTGCCACGACAGCCGCTGGCGGTGCGCCGCCAGTGGCGTTCGGCCTCCATGGAGAGGGCCTGCCGTTCCTGGCTGGTGGGCGGGGAGGTGCTGGTCCGCAGCGCCTCCGAGGCCTGGGTGGCGAGATCCCAGGGCGCGGCGCAGTAGGCCGCGTTATGGGCATCCACCTCGGCCGAGGCGCGGGCCTGTCGGGCCTGGTCGCGGCGGGTGCCGCTGCAGCGTTCGACCACGCTCTCCCAGGCCATGCCGGCCTTGTCGTAGAGCAGGGCAGCCTCGGACCAGCGCTTGCGCTGCCAGACTTCGCGCGCGGCGGTGGCGATGCCGGTGGCGGCGCGCCAGCTGGATTCGCAGGCCGGGCCACCGGCCAGCTGATCGGCGTTGGTGGCGCGCAGGCGCCGGGTGGCCTCGAGATTGCGCTGGGCGCGTTCGCGATAGGGCGCCTGGCAGGCCTGCACGGCCTGGGACCAGGTGGATTCCGCCTCCGCCAGCACGGTTTCGATGTCGGCCGGCGCATGATCGCCGGCGCGCCGGGTCGCGGCCTCGAGATCCAGGTCGAGCCCCCGGTCGAGCAAGGGCTGGCAGCGGGTGGCGTGATTGAGCCGTGTGCGCGCATCGATCAGCTCGCGGCCCGCCTGTTCGGCCTGCCCGATCACTTCGAGGGTCTGTCGTGAGGCCGGGCAGTCGGCGGCCGCTTGGTAGAAGGCCTTGCGCGCGGCTTCGAGCAGCTCGACCGCCTTGTTCCAGTCGCCGGCGCGGCGTGCGCCGGCGGCCTGGCTCATGAGGTCGTAGGCATGGTATTGCCGTTGCTGGCAACGCTCGGGAGCGGATGTCGGCGGCGTGGGCAGCGCGACCGTGGCGGCGGGGGGCGCCTCGGGGGCCGCGGTCGATGCCTCCGGCGCGATCAGTTCGGTGGAGGCCTGCGGAAGCTGGGCCAGGGCGCCCGTGGCCACCAAGGTGCAGCTCAGGAGAAGGCCGCGGAGCAGTCGATTCACTTGTAGTTTCCACGATCGGATTGGAGCGGCAGTGCGCCTTCTCCCGCGGGGACGCTCCCGGCAGAGACCGGGAGCAGCGCCTGGGCCGCGCGGCCCGAGGTCGAGGGCAGGGCCGCCGGGGCATGGCTGGCGCTGGGCATGTCGATGATCAGCTGGGTATTCGGCCGGTTGGCTGGACCAAACAGGGTGGCCGAGAGAAACGCGCTTCGCCCGCTTTGCTCGGCGAGCAGCGTCAGTCCGTCGAGCCGCTCCTCGTCGAGGGCAAAGGCGTTGCGCACCCGGCCGGCCGTGGCCAGCTTGCGGTGCAGCGAGGCGCTGGCGAGGGGATTGGCGCCGAGCTGGATCATGCGCTGGAAGGCCCAGGCGTCGGCTTCGTCGAACGCGGTGGAAGCGACCCACGAGAGGGCGGTCAGCGACATCCCGACCCGCGTCATGAAGGACGACTGCGCCATGGAGAGCGCGCGTCGGCCCACCGCCTTTCCCAGCTCGCGCCCGACCTGGGCGGCGTATTCGCGGCTCGCTTCTTCGGCGGCGGCAATCGCCGCCTGCTCCAGGGCCTTGGAGGCCACGGCCTCGCTGGCGCTCTGGGCCGCGGACTCGAGGGCCTTGTCGGAGGCGATCCTGGCAGCCTCGGCCGCGCCGCTGAGCCCCGAGGCCAGTGAGGCGACCTCGATGGCCGCGCCGACGATGTTGCGGGTGTACTGGAAGGTCTTCATGCGCAGGCCGCCCGACTCCGACAGGCCCTGGCCCCACAGCACGATCCACAGGGCCTCGTCGGCCGTCAGCCCGCCCTCCACCAGCTCAAGGGGATGGACCACGGTCTCCCAGTGGTAGTCCTGTTCGTCGGGGTCGACGGGCAGGGCCAGGCGGGGCAGGCCCCGACAGACTTCGAAAGGCTTGACGATACGGTTCTTTCCGTCGCCGACCCGCACCACGATGGATTGTCCGAAGTCACGCAGCCGGGCGAGCTGCTCGAAGGGGCGGTCGCCGATGGGTTCGCCATCGAGGGCTTCGATACGGTCGCCCGGCACCAGGGGCGAACCCGGCACAGCAGCGACCACGCTCAGGCGCTCGTCCACATCGAGCACACGCACCCAGGCAACGCGCATGTCCTCGTCGTAGTCGCGGCTGGTGGCCACCGTAAAGGGCAGCGCAAAGCTGCGACTGCACTCCGGGTCGTTCAGGCTTGCCGCGCGGGCCAGCGCCGAGTGCAGCGCGCGCTCGCCCTCGCCATAGGCCTTGATCCGGGCGAGCAGGGCAGGATCCAGCGGGCGGCCATCGTCCCGGGTGTACCGCGCACCGCCGCACGCGGCGAGCACGAGGCAGGCAAGGACGAGCCAGAGGTGGCGCATGGCGGCGAGCCGGGGGTGAAAATGACGGCTCAATTGTAACAATGTATGTATCAACTCGTATCGGGTTTTCCGCTGTGAGGCCGGAAATGGCCCACGCTTGGACCGGCCGGTCGCCCAGGGCGAGGGCCGGCGCGCACAGATGGCAACCGCCGGGGATCGATCAGCCGCTGCGGAAGTGCCAGGCAATCTCGACGAGCCGGAGCGAGACGATGGCGTAGGCGGCGATCAGGGCGACGCTCATCAGGCGGTGCCACTTGAAGCGGGCCAGCCTGCGGACGCCGTCATAGAGGTTGGGGTCGTCTCAGAAAACGGAAAATAAAGCACGCTAAGCCGGTGGCAGCGGTCGCAACGGCCTGAACTTGCCTGCGCCGACCTTGGTACTGCTGCGCCAGAGGTAATCGCCGGTCAGATTGATGTGTTCCCACCCCAGCGGTGACAGGTATTGCAACAGCGTGCCGTCTACTGGTTTGCCGTGCTCGTTCAAAGCTTTGGTTGCCCGTTCCAGATAGGCCGTGTTCCACAGCACGATGGCCGCCGTCACCAGATTGAGGCCGCTGGCCCGGTAGCGTTGCTGCTCGAAGCTGCGATCGCGAATTTCGCCCAGCCGGTTGAAGAACACTGCCCTGGCCAGCGCGTTGCGCGCCTCGCCTTTGT
>JAGRFX010000081.1 GCA_020445805.1 Rhodocyclaceae bacterium | reverse complement strand
GGCCAACTCCGGCCTCTCGGACGACGAGATCGAGCGCATGGTGAAGGACGCCGAGGCCCACGCCGAAGAGGACAAGAAGGCCCACGAACTGGTGAACGCCCGCAACCAGCTGGACACCCTGGTGCACTCGGTCAAGAAGGCCCTGGCCGAGCATGGCGACAAGATCGACGGCGACGAGAAGGGCAAGATCGAGGCGGCCATCAAGGACGCCGAGGAAGCGATCAAGTCCGGCGACAAGGCCGCCATCGACGCCAAGAGCGAAGCCCTGGCCAAGGTCAGCCAGTCGCTGGGCGAGAAGGTCTACGCCCAGGCCCAGGCGGAAGCCGAGGCCCAGGGCACCGGCACCTCGGCCGGCAGCAGCAAGACCGATGACGCCGATGTGGTGGACGCCGAGTTCACCGAGGTGAAGGACCAGAAGTAAGACGGGCCGCGCGCTGCCTCCGGGCGGCGCCCCGACAACCCGGCCGGGCCGCGACGGCGCGTGACGCCGCCCGGCTCGGCCTTTGTGCAGGCGAGCCAGAGAGACGATGGCAAACAGGGATTACTACGAGGTACTCGGCCTGAACCGGGACGCCTCCGACGACGAGATCAAGAAGGCCTACAAGAAGGCCGCCATGAAGTTCCATCCGGACCGCAATCCGGACAACAAGGACGCCGAGGAGAAGTTCAAGGAAGCCAAGCTGGCCTACGAGGTCCTCTCCGACTCGCAGAAGCGGGCCGCCTACGACCGCTACGGCCACGCCGGCGTCGACCCCTCGGCCGGCGGCATGGGCGGCGGCCAGGGTTTCGATGGCTTTGCCGACGCCTTCAGTGACATCTTCGGCGACATCTTCGGCGGCGGACGCGGCGGTGGCGGTGGGCGCTCGAACGTCTATCGCGGCGCAGACCTGCGCTACAACCTCGAGGTCTCGCTCGAAGAGGCGGCCCGCGGCGCCGAGAAGACGATCCGCATCCCGACCCTGGAGAGCTGCGAGACCTGCGGCGGCAGCGGCGCCAAGCCGGGCACCCAGCCCAAGGCCTGCCCGACCTGTGGCGGCGCGGGCCAGGTCCGCATCCAGCAGGGCTTCTTCTCCATCCAGCAGACCTGCCCCAAGTGTCATGGCTCGGGACGCATCATTCCCGATCCCTGCCGCAGCTGTGGCGGTGCGGGACGGACCAAGAAGCAGAAGACCCTCGAGGTCAAGATTCCTGCCGGCATCGACGACGGCATGCGCCTGCGCCACGCCGGCCACGGCGAGCCCGGCATCAATGGTGGCCCCGCCGGCGACCTCTACGTCGAGATCCACATCAAGTCGCATGCGGTCTTCCAGCGCGATGGCGACGACCTCCACTGCGAGATGCCGGTCTCCTTTGCCACCGCGGCCCTGGGGGGCGAGATCGAGATCCCGACCCTCGACGGCATGGCCCGCATCAAGGTCCCGTCCGAGACCCAGAGCGGTCGGGTGTTCCGCCTGCGGGGCAAGGGCATCCGCAATGTCCGCAGCCACGCGCCGGGCGACCTGATGTGCCACGTCGTGGTCGAGACCCCGGTGGACCTGACCGACCGCCAGAGGGAACTGCTGCAGGAGTTCGAGGAGATCTCGGTCAGCAATGCCGACCGGCACAACCCGAAGGCCCGGGGCTGGATGGACAAGGTCAAGGAGTTCTTCGGCGGCTGAGCACCGCTCCGCGCCCGGCAGACCCGGTGTCGAATTTCGCACGGTCTGCCGCGCGCCGGACATAAACCTTTCGTATTAGGCGCCGTTAGGCCATGGAAACCGCCTCGGCGGACCACAGAGAGGTCATGCATGCTGAATCGCGTCATCCGGGCCCTGGCCATCGCCGCTCCCCTGCTGTTCTCCGCCGCCTCCCCGGCCGTGGAGGGTGTCACCGACGATCGCATTGTCCTGGGCCAGTCCGCCGCCCTGAGCGGTCCGGCCGAGGCCCTCGGCCGCGAAATGCGCCTCGGCGCCCAGCTCTATTTCGATCAGGTCAATGCCTCGGGCGGCGTCCTCGGACGCCGGATCGAGCTGGTCAGCCTCGACGATGGCTACGAGCCGGACCGGACCATCGCGAACACGATGAAGCTTATCGAGCACGAAAAGGTCTTCGCGCTCTTCGGTTACGTGGGTACGCCGACCAGCAAGGCGGCGCTGCCCATCTTCACGCAGGAAGGCGTGCCCTTCATCGGCGCATTCACCGGCGCGGAGTTGCTCCGCGACCCCTTCAATCGCCTAATCTTCAATATCCGCGCGAGCTATTACGACGAGACCGCCAAGATCGTCGACTCCTTCACCGCCCTCGGCATGTCCAAGGTCGCCGTGTTCTACCAGAACGATGCCTACGGACAGGCCGGTCTCGCCGGGGTGGAGCGGGCCATGCAGGCCAAGAACCTGAAGCTCGTGGCCACCGGCACCGTCGAGCGCAACACCACCGACGTGGCCGCGGCCGTCAAGGCCATCACGGCGGCCCAGCCGGACATCGTGGTGATGATCAGTGCCTACAGGTCCTGCGCGGCCTTCATCAAGGCCATGCGCGAGGCGGGCAGCTTCGCCAACTTCTACAACGTGTCCTTCGTCGGCAGCCGCCAGCTGGCCGATGAACTGGGTGACCAGGGCATCGGCGTCGGCATCTCGCAGGTCATGCCCTTCCCGTGGAACAACACCCTCGGCGTGGTACGCGAGTACCGCAAGCTGCTCGAGCCCACCGGCAACCCGGAATCCTTCACCAGCATGGAGGGCTACATCGCCGCCAAGGTCATGGTCGAGGGGCTGCGACGGGCCGGCCGGGACCTGACCCGCGACAAGCTGATCGCGGCGCTGGAAACCATGAACCGCTTCGACGTGGGCGGCTTCGACATCGGCTTCACGCCCAAGAACCACGCCGGCTCTCGCTACGTGGATCTGACGATCATCAAGAAGAACGGCAAATTCATGCACTGATGAGCGCGCGCATGCGCCATGCCATCGCCCACCCGGGCACCGGCATGGCCCGGCATTTCCGGGTTGGGCGCCGCCGCTCCCTTGCCCTGCAGTACCGCTCAGGCGCGACGCCAGGTGGTGCCGCCGGGCCCATCCTCCAGCACGATCCCCTGCCCCGCGAGCTCGCTGCGGATCGCGTCGGCCCGGGCAAAATCCCGCGCCTTCTTGGCCGCCAGCCGCTCCGCAATCAGGGCCTCGATGCGTTCCGCCGACAAGCCGTCAGCGGCCTCGCCGACCGCCCCCTGCAGGAAGGCCTGCGGATCGCGCCCGAGCAGGCCCAGTACGCCAGCCAGGGCCTTGAGCTGCCCGGCGATCGTCGCGTCGCCGCTGCGGTTGACCTCGTTGGCCAGCTCGAACAGCACGGCGACCGCCTCCGGGGTGTTGAAGTCGTCATCCATGGCCCGCACGAAGCGCTGGCCGGCCGGGGCCGCGAAATCGGGCGCCGCATCGATCGGCGGGACGTTCTTCAGGGCCGTGTACAGGCGGGTCAGCGACTGCCGCGCATCGTCGAGCATGGCGTCGGCGTAGTTGAGCGGGCTGCGGTAGTGCGCCCGCAGGATGAAGAAGCGCACCACCTCGGCGTCGTAGTCCTTCAGCACGTCGCGGATGGTGAAGAAGTTGCCCAGCGACTTGGACATCTTCTCGTCGTCCACCCGGACGAAGCCGTTGTGCATCCAGACGTTGACGAAGGGCTGGCCGCTGGCGCCCACGCTCTGGGCGATCTCGTTCTCGTGATGGGGGAACTGCAGGTCCTGGCCACCACCGTGGATGTCGAAGTGGTCCCCCAGAAGGCGCGAGCTCATGGCCGAGCACTCGATGTGCCAGCCCGGGCGCCCTGGGCCCCAGGGCGAGGCCCACTGGGCGTCGTCAGGCTCTTCGGCCTTGGCGCGCTTCCAGAGGACGAAATCCAGCGGATCGTGCTTGTCGCTGCTGACCTCGACCCGCTCGCCGGCCCGCAGGTCGTCGAGGGACTTGCCCGACAGGCGACCATAGCCCTCGAACTTCCGCACCGCGTAGCAGACGTCGTGGCTGCCCGACTCGTAGGCAAGGCCGCGCGCCTGCAGGCGCTCGATCATGGCCAGCATGTCCGGCACGTATTCCGTCGCCCGCGGCTCGCTGTCCGGCCGCTGCACGCCCAGGGCATCCGCATCCTCGTGCATGGCGGCAATGAAGCGGTCGGTCAGCTGCCGGATCGACTCGCCGTTCTCGGCCGCGCGCCGGATGATCTTGTCGTCGATGTCGGTGATGTTGCGGACGTAGGTCAGATCGAGGCCGCTGGCGCGCAGCCAGCGTGCGACCATGTCGAACACCACCATGACCCGCGCATGGCCGAGGTGGCAATAATCGTAGACGGTCATGCCGCAGACATACATGCGCACCTTGCCCGGCTCGATCGGCCGGAAGGGCTCCTTCTGACGCGTGAGGGTATTGAAGATTTCCAGCATGCTCGACAGCAGGTCCAGTGAATTCGGGGATGCGGATGAAGAACGCCGCGGCGACGGGCACCCTGGGTGCCCCGTGCCTGCGGCGCCGGATTGTGACGCCAATTGCCTTGTTGGTAAAATGCAGGGCCGGCTCGGCAATCGACTTGAAATCAACAGGTAAGTCTAGCATATGAAGAATCCGTGGCTCCTGCCCGCCGGCGCCCTCGTGGCCCTGATCCAACTGTCGGCCCCCGCCGTCGCCTCGCCCGACGAAGTGCAGGCGCTGGTGCGCGACGGCCAGTTCGAGCAGGCCCTCTCGCTCGCCGACGCCGACCTCGCAAAACAGCCCAAGGACCAGGACCTGCGCTTCCTGAAAGGCGTGGCGCTGACCGAGCTGGGTCGCCGCGCCGAGGCCATCGAGGTCTTCCAGGGCCTCACCTCCGACTACCCGGAGCTGCCCGAGCCCTATAACAACCTGGCCGTGATCTACGCCCAGCAGGACGAATTCGACAAGGCCCGGGCGGCGCTGGAGATGGCCATCCGCACCCACCCCACCTACGCCACCGCCCACGAGAACCTGGGCGACATCTACTCGCGGCTGGCCAGCAAGGCCTACAGCAAGGCGTTCGAGCTGGACGGCGCCAATGCGGCCGCGAAGACCAAGCTCGCGCTGGTCCGCCAGTTGATCTCCGGCGGCACGCCGGCCGCGCCGTCCAAGGGACCGGCACCGAGCGCCGTGGCGGTCAAGTCGCCGGCCCCGGTGGCCCTGGCGCCCGCCGCCGCGCCAACGCCCGCGCCCGCCGCCACCAGCACCCCGCCGAAGGCGCCCGCGGCCAGTGCGGACGTGGGCGAGATCGAAGCCCGGGTGCGCGCCTGGGCCGACGCCTGGTCCCGCAAGGATTCGACGGCCTACCTGTCCTTCTACGCGCCCAGCTTCGTCGTGCCCGGCGGCCGTTCCCGCAGCACCTGGGAAAACGAACGTCGCGCCCGCGTCAGCAAGCCCGGAGACATCCGGGTGGAACTCGAGGACATCCGCGTGGACCTGCAGGGCGAGCGTGCCACGGTCAGCTTCCGCCAGCACTATGATTCCTACAACTTCCAGGCCACGGCCACCAAGACCCTGGAGATGGTCCGCCAGCAGGGCCGGTGGTCGATCCAGCGCGAACTCGTCGGTGGCTGAGGGCGTGACATCCGCCCCGGGGCGCCTGTGGCGGGGGCTGGCCGCGCTGCTGACCTGCGCGCTGCTGCAAGGTCCGGCGCTGGCCCTCGACGCCCAGGACGACCCGGAGTCGGCCCTGCAGTCGATCATCGGTGACATCCGCGCCAACCACCTCGACGTGGCGCTGCGCAAGACCGACGCGCTGCTCGAGACCTATCCGAATTTCCGGCTCGCCCACCTGATTCGCGGCGACCTGCTAATGGCCCGCGTACGGCCCCTCGATTCGGTGGGCAGTGTGCCCGGCGTCTCGAGCGCGACCCTCAACGACTTGCGTGACGAAGCCCTGGCGCGCCTGCGCGCGCGCAGCGAGCGGCCCCGCACCGGCTACCTGCCGAGCAACCTGCTGCGGCTGTCCCAGGACCAGACCCACGCCGTCGTCGTCGATACCGACCGCTCGCGCCTGTACGTCTTTCGCAACGACAAGGGTCAGCCGCAACTGGTGGCCGACTACTACGCCAGCCAGGGCAAGGCCGGCGCCGACAAGTGGCGCGAGGGCGACAAGCGCACGCCGGTCGGGGTCTATTTCGTGACCTCGTCGATACCGGCGGCCGAGCTGCCCGCCTTCTACGGCAGCGGCGCCTTCCCCATCAACTATCCGAACGAATGGGATCGCCGTCTGGGTCGTGACGGGTACGGCATCTGGCTGCACGGGACCCCGCCCGACACCTATGCCCGTCCGCCGCGCGCCTCCGATGGCTGCGTCGTGCTGGCCAACCAGGACCTGGATGCGCTCTCCGGCTACGTGACGCCGGGGCAGACGCCGGTCGTGATCGGTGGCTCGATCGAGTGGCTGGCCCCCGATCGCTGGCTCCGGGAACAGAAACAGCTCGAGAGCCGCATCGAGGCCTGGCGGCGGGACTGGGAGAGCCGCGACATGAAGCGCTATCTCAGCCACTACGCGACCGACTTCCGCAGCGACGACCAGAGCCGCGCCCAGTGGGACACCCAGCGCCGCCGGCTCAATGCCAGCAAGTCCTGGGTCCGGATCCGGCTCACGGATCTGTCGATGTTCAGGAGCCCCGGCAAGGAGGACCTGGTCGTCGTCAACTTCGAGCAGCAGTACGAAAGCAACAATCTCAATTCAACGATCAGGAAGCGCCAGTACTGGGTGCGGCGCCACGGCCAGTGGAAGATCGCCTACGAAGGCCAGGCCTGATCGGGAACCCGAACCACAAGAGGAGTCAGATCATGAAGAAACTGCTCGCGGCCATTGCCGCCGCCTGCGTGGCCGCATCGGCCTGGGCCGCCAACCCGGTGGTCGAACTGAAGACCAGCGCCGGACCCATCCGCCTCGAGCTGTTCGCCGACAAGGCGCCCGAGAGCGTGGACAACTTCCTCGCCTACGTACGCGACGGCCACTACAACGGCACCATCTTCCACCGGGTGATCTCGGGCTTCATGATCCAGGGCGGCGGCTTCGACGGCGACATGAAGCAGCGCGACACCAAGGCGCCGATCCGCAACGAGGCCAAGAACGGGCTCAAGAACAAGACCGGCACCATCGCCATGGCGCGGACCAGCAATCCCCACTCGGCCACGGCCCAGTTCTTCATCAACCTCGTCGACAACAGCTCGCTCGACTATCCCTCGCCCGATGGCTGGGGCTATGCCGTGTTCGGCGAGGTGACCGAGGGCCTGGACGTGGTCAAGAAGATCGGCGCGGTCCGTACCACGACCGTAGGGTATTATCGCGACGTACCGGCGGAGCCCATCGTGATCGAATCGGCCTCCGTCATCGAGAGCCCCAAGGCCAACTGAACCCACGCATCCGGAGAACCCATGGCAGTCAAGTTGCACACGAATCACGGCGTGATCACCATCGAACTGGACGCGGAACGCGCCCCCGAATCGGCCAGGAATTTCATCGCCTACGTCGAATCCGGCCACTACGCCAACACGGTGTTCCACCGCGTGATCCGCGGCTTCATGATCCAGGGCGGCGGCTTCGAGCCGGGCATGAAGCAGAAGCCCACCGGCGAACCGATCCAGAACGAGGCCGCCAACGGCCTCAAGAACGTCCGCGGTTCGCTGGCCATGGCGCGCACCAACGCCCCCCATTCGGCCACCGCCCAGTTCTTCATCAACGTCGCTGACAACAGCTTCCTAGACTATCCGGGCCAGGACGGCTGGGGTTACGCGGTGTTCGGCAAGGTCACCGAAGGCATGGACGTGGTCGATCGCATCGAAGCGACCCGGACGGGCAATCGCGGCTACCACGCCGACGTCCCGGTCGAGGACGTGGTGATCGAGAAGGCCGAAGTCGTCTGATGCACACCCTCGCGGTCGGCGAAGACGAGCGTCTGCTCTTCATCGCCGACCTGCACCTGGGCGCGGAGCGCCCCGCCACGACGGCCGCCCTGCTGGCCTTCCTGACCGACACGGCGCCCGGCTGCCAGCGCCTCTTCATCCTCGGCGACCTCTTCGAGTACTGGATCGGGGATGACGACGACCATCCCGTGGCGGCCCGCGTCGCCACCGCGCTGCACGCGCTGTCCGAGGGTGGCACGGCCTGCTACTTCATGGCGGGCAATCGCGACTTCCTGCTCGGCGAGGCCTATGCCCGGCGCGCCGGCCTGACGCGACTCGACGACCCCACCCTGCTCGCGGGGCCGAACCTGAAGCTCCTGCTGATGCATGGCGACACGCTATGCACCGACGACAAGCCCTACCAGGCCTTTCGCGCCCAGGTGCGGAACCCGGCCTGGCAGGCCGACTTCCTGTCACGCCCCCTCGAGGTGCGCCGCGCCATGGCCGAACAGGCCCGTTCGCACAGCCGGATCGCGACGGCCGGCAAGGCGGAAGCCATCATGGACGTCAATGCCGACGCCGTCGTTGCCGCACTCGCATCGGCGGGCAGCCCGGACCTGCTGCACGGCCACACCCATCGCCCCGGGTGTCACCCGGTAAACACGGCCGAGCGGCTGTGTCGACGCTGGGTGCTGGCGGACTGGACCGACCGGCCGGAGTACCTGGCCTGGGACGGCGTCCGGATGCAGCCGCTGAGCGGCGCACCGGCCCCGAACTAGCTCAGCGTCAGATCTGCGACAGGCCCTGCGCAAGATCATCGCGCAGGTCATTGAAGGACTCGAGCCCCACCGCCACCCGCAGCAGACCTTCGCGGATCCCCGCCGCCTCGCGGGCCTCCGGGCTGATGCGCCCGTGGGTCGTCGAGGCGGGATGGGTGATGGTGGTCTTGGTATCGCCGAGGTTGGCGGTAATCGACAGCAGGCGACAGTTGTCCACGACCCGCCAGGCGTCCTCGCGCCCGCCACGCACCTCGAAGCTGACGATCGCGCCGCCGCTGGCCTGCTGGCGCATGGCCAGTGCGTGCTGTGGATGGGACGGCAGCCCCGGGTAATGGACCCGGGCAACGCGACCGTGCCCCTCGAGCCAGCGGGCCAGCTCGAGCGCCGTCGCGGACTGGGCCTGCATGCGGATCCGCAGCGTCTCCAGCCCCTTGAGGATGACCCAGGCGTTGAACGGCGACAGGCTGGGCCCGGCCGTGCGCAGGAAGCGGAAGATCTCTTCCAGCTCGGGCTTGGCCCCGACCACCGCGCCTCCGATGATGCGCCCCTGCCCGTCCAGGTACTTGGTGGCCGAATGGACGACCAGATCGGCCCCCATCGACAGCGGCCGCTGAAGGGCCGGCGTGCAGAAGCAGTTGTCGACCACCAGCCGGACGCCCCGCCGCCGGGCGATCTGCGCGAGGGCGGCGATGTCCACCAGCTCGGTCAGCGGATTCGAGGGCGTTTCGACGAAGATCAGCCGGGTTTCGGGCCGGATGGCCGCCTCATAGGCCGCCAGGTCCGTGGCCGGGACGAAGTCGGTGCGGATCCCGAAGCGCGACAGGATGTTGGTGAAGAGCTGCTGGGTCGCGCCGAAGAGCCCGCGCGACGCCACGATATGCTCGCCGGCACTCATCAGCGCCATCACCGTGGCCATGATCGCCGACATGCCCGAGGAGGTCGCCACACAGGCCTCGCCACCCTCGAGGGCCGCCAGCCGCTGCTGCATCGCCGTGACGGTCGGATTCGTGAAGCGGGAGTAGACGTTGCCCTCTTCTTCGCCCGAAAAGCGTGCGGCCGCCTGGGCCGCCGACTCGAACACGAAGCTCGAGGTCAGGTAGAGGGCCTCGCTGTGTTCGTTGAACTGGCTGCGCGCCGTGCCGGCCCGCACGGCCAGGGTGTCCAGATCGTAGTCCTGCTGCATATTCGTGCGCGGGTCCATCCGCTCGGCTAGTGATCCTGGCTGCTCGAGACCAGGTTCAGGTCGAGCTGGCCGCCCGACTCGCCATCATGGTCATCGATCCCATTGTCCTTGGCCGGCTCGCCGCGCTTGTTCGCCACGCCGGACAGGTACTCGGCCGTGATGTCGCCGGTAACGTAGCAGCCGTCGAAACAGGAGGTCTCGAAGAAGCTGATGGTCGGATTGATCTCGCGGACCGCGGCCTTCAGATCGTCGAGATCCTGGTAGATCAGGCCGTCGGCACCGACGACCTGGTTGATCTCCTCCTCGGTCCGGTTGGCCCCGATCAGTTCGTCCTGGCTCGGCATGTCGATGCCGTAGACATTGGCATAGCGCACCGGCGGCGCTGCAGAGGCCAGGTAGACCTTCTTGGCACCGGCTTCCCGCGCCATGCTGACGATCTCCTTGCTGGTCGTGCCGCGCACGATCGAGTCATCCACCAGCAGCACGGTCTTGCCGCGGAACTCCTGGTGGATCGCGTTGAGCTTCTGGCGGACCGACTTCCGGCGGACCGCCTGCCCGGGCATGATGAAGGTGCGACCGATGTAGCGGTTCTTGACGAAGCCTTCCGAGTACGGGACGCCCAGGCAATGGGCCATCTGCATGGCCGAGGGCCGGCTCGAATCGGGAATCGGGATGACCACGTCCGGATGGACATTGGGCAGCAGGCGGCGGAACTTGGCGGCCAGGTATTCGCCCATCTTGACCCGCGAGTCATAGACCGAGATGCCGTCGATCAGGGAGTCCGGCCGCGCCAGGTACACGAACTCGAACATGCAGGGCGCCTGGGTGGTCTGCTCGGCGCACTGGCGGCTGGTGAAGTTGCCGCTGGTGTCGATCAGGACCGCCTCGCCCGGGGCCACGTCCCGGAGCAGCTCGAAGCCCAGCACGTCGATGGCCACGCTCTCGGAAGCCACCATCCACTCGGTGCCACCCATGGCGTCGTTCTTGCCGATAACCAGCGGGCGGATGCCGTAGGGGTCACGGAAGGCCAGCAGGCCATAGCCGGCGATCATCACCACGGCGGCGTAGGCGCCGCGGCAGCGGCGGTGCACACCGGCCACCGCGCGGAAGATCGCGTCCTCGTCCAGCCGGTACTTGTCGGAGGCTTCCTGCAACTCGTGGGCGAGCACATTGAGGAGGACTTCGGAGTCGGAGTTGGTGTTGATGTGACGCAGGTCCGACAGGAACATCTCGCGCTTGAGCGCTTCCGAGTTCGTCAGGTTGCCGTTGTGGGCCAGCATCAGCCCGAACGGCGAATTTACGTAGAAGGGCTGCGCCTCGGACGGGTTGTAGGCGGAACCGGCCGTCGGATAGCGCACATGGCCGATGCCCCAGTTACCGGTGAGGTTGCGCATGTTGCGCGTACGGAACGCGTCGCGCACCAGGCCCGGGCCCTTGTGCATGTTGAAGCGGCCACCCTCTGCGGTGGCAATGCCGGCCGCGTCCTGCCCCCGGTGCTGAAGCACCAGCAATCCGTCGTACAGCAACTGGCTGACCGGCGTTGTCGCTACGACACCGAGAATCCCGCACATGACTTAGCACCTAATCGAATCGAACACGTTTGGCCACTGCCTCTGGCATCAGCGGCCGCGCCGCCAGCACCGCAGACTCCAGCGGAGGGGTGAGCACGGCCTGGCGCCACCAGGTCGCCTGGGATACACCGGTGAGCCCGCCCACGAGCACGACCACCAGCGCGATCACCAGTCCCTTCACCACTCCGAAGCCGGCGCCGAGCAGACGATCTGCAGCGCCCAGTCCGGCAGCCTTCAACAACTCCCTGAGGATCCAGCGCACAAGGCCGCCAGCCATCAGGGTACCGATCAGTATCGCGAGGAAGGCCACCGCCTGCCTCAGCAGCTCGCCGTCGATGAATACCATCTGCTGGGCGAGCGGCATCGTAAACAGTCGTGCCAGCACGATCGCCACCACCCAGGCGGCAATGGCCAGCACCTCCGACACGAAGCCGCGCCAGAAGCCCAGCACGGCGCAGATGGCCAGCAGGACCACGACGGCAATATCGAACGCCGTCACTTGACCGGGATCACCGTGCCACCCAGCCCCATCCGACGGATCCGCGCCAGCGCGGACTCGGCGGCGCCCCGGTCGTCGAAGGGGCCGACCCGCACCCGGGTCTTGTCCCCGACCCGCTCGGTGTAGGCCGGCAGGCCATCCGACTTGAGCCGACCCTGGAGGCTGCTCGCATTGCCGCCATCGCGGTAGGCGCCCACCTGGACCACGAAACCGTCGGACCGGTCGGGCGCC
Organism: Rhodocyclaceae bacterium; assembly: GCA_020445805.1. Classification (GTDB taxonomy): domain Bacteria; phylum Pseudomonadota; class Gammaproteobacteria; order Burkholderiales; family Rhodocyclaceae; genus Cognatazoarcus. The sequence continues at coordinate 3,804 of JAGRFX010000081.1, read as the reverse complement.
GCATCCGGTGCCCCTCCGGCCAGGATGGCCGCGGCACGGGCCGCTTCATCCATGGGCGGTTTGCTGCTCGGGGCTGCCGGCCGGGGCTTGGCCTCGGCCGCGCCGGAGACCGGAGCCGGCGTGGGCGCCGCCGCAGGCGCGGTCTCGGGCTTTGCCGCCGCAGCCGCCGGCCTGGCCTCGACCACCGGCGGTGTCGTCACCTCCGTCCTGGGCAGGGGCGGCGCCTCCTTGGCGTCGGCCGGCACCGGCTCGATGGCGGGCGGCGGCTGGTCGATGGCGCGGGCGGCAGCGTTCTCGCCGGTCTGGGAAGGGATGCGAACCTGGATGTCCTGTTCGAGCGGGCGCGGTTCACTGTCCATGACCATCGGCAGGACGATGACCGCCAGCAGCGCCAGTGCAGCCGCACCGACGAGCCGCCGCCGGGCGCGCTTCTTGATCTCGATCTGCTTGTCGTCGTCGGCCATCTGGCAATGCGTCAGCGCCCACCCTTCGTGGCTGGCAGGACATCCGCCACCGTCAGGAACGAGCCAAAGACCAGAATTCTATCACCCTCGCCAACCCGTTCGCGGGCACTCTCGAAGGCACCACGCGGATGCTCGAAGACCTCGACGGCATCGCTCCGCGCCGCCGCGCGGACCCGCTCGGCCAGGGCCTCGGCCGTGACCCCGCGTGCGCCGGGCAGGCCGGCCACCAGCCAACGGTCGACCCGGTCCTTGAGGCGGGCGACGGCCCCTTCGATGTCCTTGTCGGCGAGCATCGAGAACACGGCCCAGGTTCCCGGATAGAAGCCCATGTTCGAGAGGTTTTCCGCCAGCACGCCGGCGGCCTGTACGTTGTGGGCCACATCGAGAACGACGGTCGGACGACCGGGCAGGATCTGGAAGCGGCCCGGCAGCTCCACCAGCATCAGGCCCTGGCGGACCGCCTGCATGGAGACCGGCAGGCGATCGCGCAGGGCGTCGAGGGCCGCCATCACGGCCGATGCATTCAAAAGCTGATTGGCACCGCGCAGCGACGGAAACGCGAGTCCGCCGCGCTTCAGTGCGCCTCCCCGCCCCCAGAACGCCCACTGCTGGCGATCACCGGAAAAGCCGAAATCGCGCCCGCTGACTTGCAGCTCGGCGCCGATCGATGCGGCGTGCTGGAGCAGGGATTCTGGTGGCTGGGGGTCGGCACAGACCGCGGGGACGCCGGGCCGGAAGATGCCGGCCTTCTCGAAGCCGATGGCCTCCCGGTCATGGCCCAGGAATTCCATGTGATCGAGGGCCACGCTGGTCACGATGGCACAGTCCGGCTCGACCACGTTCACGGCATCGAGCCGGCCACCGAGCCCCACCTCGAGGATCACCACGTCCAGTTCCGCTGCGGCGAAGACGGCCAGCGCCGCGAGGGTGCCGTGCTCGAAATAGGTCAGCGGGACATCCTGGCGGGCGGCCTCCACCCGGGCCATGGCCTCGACCAGCGGAGCATCCTCGACCTCACGCCCGTCCAGGCGGACCCGCTCGTTGTAGTGCAGCAGATGCGGCGAGGTGTAGAGACCGACCCGATAGCCCGCAGCCAGCAGAATCGCCTCGAGCATGGCACAGGTCGAGCCCTTGCCGTTGGTGCCACCGACGGTGATGACGGGGCACGCCGGCGTCGCGTCGAGGCGCTGGGCCACCTCGCGCACGCGATCGAGTCCGAGTCGGATGCTCTGGCCGTGGCGCGCCTCGAGGAGGGCCAGCCAGCCCTCCAGGGTTTGGGGCAGGTCCATCAGGATCGAACCGGGTTCAGGCGCTGACGGCGGCCTGTCGCGTCATCAGGGTGATCAGGGCCACCAGCCGCTCGGCCAGGTGACGACGATCGACGATCATGTCGATGGCGCCCTTCTCGAGCAGGAACTCCGAGCGCTGGAAGCCCTCGGGCAGGGTTTCCCGCACCGTCTGCTCGATCACCCGAGGACCGGCGAAACCGATCAGGGCGCCCGGCTCGGCCAGCACCACATCGCCCATGAAGGCGAAGCTGGCAGAGACGCCGCCCATGGTCGGATCGGTCAGCACTGTCAGGAAGGGCAACTGCTTGCGCGACAGGCGGGTGATCGCCGCCGTCGTCTTGGCCATCTGCATCAGCGAGAACAGGCCCTCCTGCATCCGCGCGCCGCCCGTTGCGGTAAAGCAGATGAACGGGAGGTTGTTTTCGAGGGCCGCCTCGACGCCGCGCACGAAGCGCTCGCCGACCACCGACCCCATCGAGCCGCCCAGGAAGTCGAACTCGAAGCAGGCCACGACCACCGGAACCGAGCGGATCGAGCCCTGGATCACGACCATCGCGTCGGCCTCGCCGGTATCGGACTCGGCGGACGAGAGGCGGTCTGGGTACTTCTTGGAGTCCTTGAACTTCAGGGGATCGACCGGGACCACGCCGGCCCCGATCTCGAATCGCCCTTCCTTGTCGAGCAGCGCGTCCAGCCGTGTCCGGGCCCGGATGCGCTGGTGGTGTCCGCACTTGGGGCAGACGTGGCAGTTGGCTTCCAGGTCCGAGCGGTACAGCACCGCCTCGCAGGCGGAGCACTTGCTCCAGAGCCCCTCCGGAATCGACTTCTTGCCGGCCGCGTCGCGGTTGATCTTGGGGGGCAGGAGTTTTTTCAGCCAGCTCATGCGGCCTCCCTCGGGATGGTGTCCAGGGCCTCGCGGATGCCTCGGATGAAGGCTTCGACGTGGGCAGGGGCGGCGGCTTCGCCAGCCGACTCGATCTCTTCGATGATCCGGCTGCCGATCACGACGGCGTCGGCCATCTCGCCGATCCGCCTTGCCGAGGCGGCATCGCGGATGCCGAAGCCGACGCCGACCGGCATGCCGACGGCCTCGCGGATGGCCGGAATGCGCGCGGCCACCTGGCTGTGGTCCAGATGCCCCGCCCCGGTCACGCCGGTCAGCGAGACGTAGTAGATATAGCCGCTGCCGAAGCGTCCTACATCGCGCATGCGGGCCTCGGAGGAAGTGGGCGCGAGCAGGAAGATCGGATCGATCCCGGCGTTCTTCAGGCACGCAGCGAAGGATTCGCTCTCCTGCGGCGGATAGTCGACCACCAGCACGCCATCGACGCCGGCCTCGGCGGCCGCGGCCGTGAAGCGCTCGACCCCCATGGCCTCGATCGGATTGGCGTAGCCCATCAGCACCACCGGCGTATCGCTGTCGGCCGAGCGGAACTCCTTCACGATCGCCAGCACCTTGCGCAGGCTCATGCCTCCTGCGAGGGCGCGCTCGGAGGCGCGCTGGATGGTGGGACCATCGGCCATCGGATCGGAAAAGGGCACGCCCAGTTCGATGATGTCCGCCCCACCGGCCACCAGTGCCCGCATCAGCGGGAGGGTCGCGGCGGAAGAGGGGTCGCCCGCGGTAATGAAGGGGATGAGCGCCCGCCGGCCTGCTGACTGCAGCGCGGCGAATCTGGCCTGGATCTTCGACATGTGCTTCAAAGCTCGCTATCGCACCGCATCGGGCGCACTAGAATTGGATGCCCGATTTCTCGGCCACGGTGTGCATATCCTTGTCGCCACGGCCGGACAGGTTCACCAGGATGATCTTGTCGCTCGGCAGCGTGGGGGCCATGCGGGCCGCGTGGGCCAGGGCATGGGAGGACTCGAGCGCCGGGATGATGCCCTCGTTGCGGCACAGGGCGTGGAAGGCCTGGAGGGCTTCCGCATCGGTCACGCCCACATACTCGGCGCGCCCGCTGTCCTTCAGCCAGGCGTGCTCGGGGCCGGCCCCGGGGTAGTCGAGGCCTGCCGAGACGGAGTGGGTCTCGATGATCTGGCCGTCCTCG
>JAGRFX010000080.1 GCA_020445805.1 Rhodocyclaceae bacterium | reverse complement strand
CGCGCCGATCGGGCCATTGAAGGGCACACCCGACATGGCCACCGCTGCGGAGGCACCGATCATCGCGGGGATGTCGGAATCGACTTCAGGGTTGAGCGAGAGGACCTGGACGATGACCTGGACCTCGTTGTAGAAGCCGTCCGGGAAGAGCGGACGAATCGGCCGGTCGATCAGGCGCGACGTCAGGATCTCCTTCTCGGTCGGGCGACCCTCGCGCTTGAAGAAGCCGCCGGGAATGCGGCCGGCTGCGTAGAACTTCTCGACATAATCAACCGTCAGCGGGAAGAAATCCTGCCCGGCACGGGCTTCCTTGGCCGCCACGACGGTGGCCAGGACAACGGTCTCCTCGACGCTCACCACGACGGCGCCGTGGGCCTGGCGGGCAATCTCGCCGGTCTCCATCGTCACGGTGTGGTTACCGTACTGGAATGTTTTTTTGATTGCGGTAGGCAAGGGATAGTCCTTTCAGTGGGTGACGACTGGCAAACGACAACCGGGTCGTCCGGTGGAACTCGGCGGCTGTCCCGCGCGAGCCCCGAAAAAGCAAACCGGCGTGGGCCGTTCGAGGCTCACGCCGGCTGCACTAGGCACAGCGCCCAGATTGGTGTGATCTGCAGCGCCGGACGGGCATTCTTACTTGCGAAGACCGAGGCGCTCGATCAGGCCACGGTAGCTGTCCGCATTGGTCCGCTTGAGGTAGTCCAGCAGCTTGCGGCGCTGGCTCACCATCTTGAGCAGGCCACGGCGGGAGTGGTGATCTTTCGCGTGGGCTTTGAAGTGGCCCGTCAGGCCATTGATGCGCGCCGTCAGCAGGGCCACCTGGACCTCGGGCGAACCGGTGTCACCCTTGGCGCGCTGGTAATCCGCGACGATCTGCGATTTTTGTGCGGTTTCGAGAGCCATTACGTTTTTACTCGTCTCTTAGTTGTTTCAGCCAATCTGAAGCCGGCGATTATACCCATGCCGGCCGCAATTTCTCAATAAATTCATTTCCCTCGGGCGGATTCGCCCGTGGCAATGAGTCGTTTCGGCCACAGTCGCCGGGCACCGTCCATGCGCCCCAGCCCCAGGAAGCCCTCCGGGCCGTAGAGCCTGAATTCCAGGCCCTCGTCCGCCTCGCGCCGGACGGCGCCGCCATGCAGGATGATGCCCGCCTCCCCGTCGTCGAGCCGCATTTCGGGCAGATGCATGACCAGGCTGTCCGGCCCGGCCAGACGGCGATCACGGATGGCCGCGTCACAGGCCTCGAACTGTTCGAGCGTCACGGCCCCCTCGACCGAGAGCGGTCCGATGGCCGTGCGCCGCAGCGCGGTGAGATGGGCGCCGCAGCCCAGCGCCTCGCCGATGTCCTCGGCCAGGGTCCGCACGTAGGTCCCCTTGCTGCAGTACACCTCGAAGACGATCTCGCCAGGGGCCGAGCGGACGAGATCGAGGGCATGGATCACCACCCGGCGCGGCTGCCGCTCGACTTCGATGCCCTGCCGGGCCAGCTCGTAGAGCGGCCGGCCATCGCGCTTCAGCGCCGAGTACATGGGGGGGATCTGAGATATCTCGCCGACGAAGCCCGCCAGCACGGCCGGCAGCGTTTCGAGGGATGGGGGAAGCGCTCGCTCCAGCACCACCTCACCCTCGGCGTCGCCGGTGGTGGTGGTCTGGCCAAGTCGCGCCGTGGCGAGATAGCGCTTGTCCGCATCGAGCAGTTGCTGGGAAAACTTCGTGGCTTCGCCGAAGGTCAGCGGCAGGAGGCCGCTCGCCATCGGATCGAGGGTCCCGGTGTGGCCCGCCTTGGCCGCATTCAGCAGGCGCCGCGCCTGCTGCAGGGCATGGTTCGAGCTGAGGCCGCCCGGTTTGTCGAGCAGCAGAACGCCATCGACGGCCCGCCGCGGAATCCTGACCTGCCCCACCGATCAGTCGTCCGAGTCTTCCGTCCGACGCCGGTCTTCCTCGACCGTCTGGTCGATCAGCTGTGAGAGGCGACTGCCTTCCTCGACCGACTGGTCGTAGTGGAAGTGCAACTGCGGCGTGGTGTGGATGCGCACCCGGCGCCCCAGTTCGCGACGCAGGAAGCCACTGGCCCGGCGCAAGCCGGTAAGGATTTCCTCGAGCCCCTCGCGACCGGTCATCGAGGTGAAGAACACCTTCGCATGGGCGTAGTCGGGGCTGAGTTCCACATCGGTGAGGGAGATGAATCCGACGCGGGGATCCTTGACCTCGAGGCGGATCAGTTCGGCCAGCTCGCGCCGGATCTGCTCCGACACGCGCTGGCCACGGGAGTACTCCTTCGCCATTTACAGGGTCCGCGCCACTTCCTGGATTTCGTAGACTTCCAGCTGATCGCCTTCCAGAAGGTCGTTGAAATTCCGCAGCGAGAGACCGCACTCGAAGCCCGTCTTGACTTCCTTGACGTCGTCCTTGAAGCGCTTGAGCCCCTCGAGATCGCCCGAATGAACGACCACGTTGTCGCGCAGCACGCGCACCAGCGACCCCCGCTTGACCATGCCTTCGAGGACATAGCAACCGGCGACCGTGCCGACCTTCGAGATGTGGAACACCTGGCGCACCTCGACCAGACCGATGACCTGCTCGCGCCGCTCGGGCGAGAGCAGGCCGGACAGGGCCGCCTTCACTTCATCCACGGCGTCGTAGATGATGTTGTAGTAGCGCAGGTCGACTCCGAAGCTCTCGGCCAGGTTGCGGGCCTTGGCATCGGCACGGGTGTTGAAGCCGATGATGACGGCACCCGAGGCCTGGGCCAGGTTCACGTCCGATTCGCTGATCGCACCGACCGCGCCATGGATGACGTTGACCTTGACCTCGTCGGTCGACAGCTTCTGCAGGGCCTGGACCAGCGCTTCCTGGGAACCCTGGACGTCCGCCTTGATGATGAGCGGCAGGCTCTTGACCTCGCCCTCGGACATCTGCTCGAACATGTTCTCGAGCTTGGCCGCCTGTTGCTTGGCCAGCTTGACGTCGCGGAACTTGCCCTGCCGGAACAGGGCGATCTCGCGCGCCTTGCGTTCGTCGCTGAGCGCAATGGCCTCATCACCGGCGGCCGGCACGTCGGACAGGCCGAGAATCTCGACCGGGATCGACGGACCCGCTTCGTCCACCGGCTTGCCGTTCTCGTCGAGCATGGCCCGCACGCGGCCGTAGGTGCCGCCGCAGAGCAGGACATCGCCCTTGCGCAGCGTACCCGACTGGACCAGCAGCGACGCGACCGGGCCACGGCCCTTGTCGAGTCGGGCTTCGACGATCAGGCCCTTGGCCGGCGTTTCCACCGGCGCGGTCAGTTCCAGCACCTCGGCCTGCAGGAGGATGCCCTCGAGCAGATCGTCGATGCCCTGGCCTGTCTTGGCCGACACCGGCACGAACATGACTTCGCCGCCGTACTCTTCGGGCACCACGCTCTCGGCGATCAGTTCCTGCTTGACGCGCTCGGGATTGGCGTCCGGCTTGTCGATCTTGTTCACCGCCACGACCATCGGCACGCCGGCCGCGTGGGAGTGGTGGATGGCCTCGCGCGTCTGCGGCATCACGCCGTCGTCGGCAGCAACCACCAGCACGACGATGTCGGTGGCCTTGGCACCCCGGGCACGCATGGCCGTGAAGGCCTCGTGACCCGGCGTATCGAGGAAGGTCACCATGCCCCGCGGCGTCTCGACGTGATAGGCGCCGATGTGCTGGGTGATTCCGCCGACCTCGCCCGCGGCGACCTTGGCCGTCCGGATGTAGTCGAGCAGAGACGTCTTGCCGTGGTCCACGTGGCCCATCACGGTCACGACCGGCGCCCGCGGCAGCATCGGCGCATCGTCGTGGGTCTCGGTTTCGTCGAGGAAGGCATCCGGGTCGTCCAGCTTGGCCGCCATGGCCTTGTGACCCATCTCCTCCACGACGATCATCGCCGTTTCCTGGTCCAGAACCTGGTTGATGGTCACCATGGTGCCCATCTTCATCATGACCTTGATGACTTCGGTCGCCTTCACGGCCATCTTGTGGGCGAGGTCCGCCACCGAGATCGTCTCGGGCACGTGCACCTCGCGGATGATCGGCTCGGTTGGGGCCTGGAAGGCCTGCTGGTCGCGCATGCCGCCGCCACGGCCGCCACGGCCACCCCGCGGCCCCTTCCAGGCGCCGCCCACGTCGGCGCCCCGGGTCTTGAGACCACCCCGGCGCTTGGAGGACTCCTCCTGCCAGGCGCCGCCGCGCTTGCCGTCCTTGCGATCCTTCGCGGAGGGCTTGTCGGGCTTGTGGAGGGTGCCGGTGGTCGGCTTGGCCTTCGGCTCCTCGGCTTTCTTGCGCGCGGCTTCCTCTTCCTGGCGCCGCGCTTCGGCGGCGGCCCGGGCCTTGGCCTCGCGCTCCTGCTTGGCCTTGAGATCGGCAGCCTGGCGTGCCATCAGGTCCGCGGCGCGCTTGCGCTCGCGTTCGCGCGCCGCCAGTTCCTCTTCGCCCAGCACATCGCGCATGGTCAGTCGGCTGGCGGCAGCGTCATCCGCTTCGCTGGCGGCCGGGGCCGCGGCAGCCGCGGCTTCGGCCGCGGGGGCTTCCTCGGCGACGGCCGGCGTCACGGGCTCTTCCGCGGCGACCTCGACCGGTTGCGGCTCCGGTTCGACCGCGGCAGGCGCCTCGACCACTTCAGGCGCAGCCATTTCCTCAATGACGGGCGCCTCGGGCTCGGCCACGGTTTCCGGCGCATCGGCGATGGCCTCGACCTCGGCTTCCGCGTCGGCGACGAGTTCGTCACGCTTCACGAACACGCGCTTTTTGCGCACCTCGACCTGCACCGTGCGGGCGCGCCCGGACGAGTCCGTCGCCTTGATTTCGCTGGTCTGCTTGCGGGTCAGCGTGATCTTGGCCTTGGGCGCCGTCTCGCCATGGGAGCGGCGCAGGTAGTCCAGCAGGCGCGCCTTGTCCTGCTCGCTCAGCAGATCTTCCGCGCCCTGCTTCTCGACCCCGGCTTTCTGCAACTGTTCGAGAAGGACGGCTGCCGGCATGCGCAATTCGCCGGCGAACTGGGTGACACTCATTTGTTCCATTCGCTAACCTCCGTCATTCCTCGAACCAGTGCGCGCGAGCCTGGGTAATCAGTTCCCGCGCCCGGTCTTCTTCGATGCCTGCGATCTCGACCAGCTCGTCGACCGCCAGGTCGGCCAGGTCGTCGCGCGAGCAGACCTCGTGCTGGGCAAGACGCGCGGCGAGGGACTTGTCCATGCCGTCCAGCGACAGCAGGTCCTCGGCCACGTTCTCGAGCTGCTCTTCGGTCACGATCGCCTCGGTCAGCAGCACGTTGCGCGCGCGATTGCGCAATTCGTCGACCGTGTCCTCGTCGAAGGCCTCGATCTCGAGCATCTCTGCCAGCGGCACGTAGGCGACTTCCTCGATCGACGAGAAACCCTCGTCGATCAGGATGTCCGCAACCTCGTCGTCCACATCGAGTTTTTCCATGAACAGGGCACGAATCTGGCCCCGCTCCTCCTCGACCTTCTGGGCCGATTCCTCTTCGGTCATCAGGTTGATCTGCCAGCCCGTCAGCTCGGAAGCCAGCTTCACGTTCTGACCATTGCGACCGATGGCAATGGCCAGGTTGTTTTCGTCGACCACCACATCCATGGCGTGGGTCTCTTCGTCGACCACGATCGACGAGACCTCTGCCGGCTGCAGGGCGGCGATCACGAATTGCGCGGGATCCGGCGCCCACAGCACGATGTCGATGTTCTCGCCGCCGATCTCGTTGCGGACGGCCGTCACGCGGGAGCCGCGCAGACCGACGCAGGTGCCGATCGGATCGACGCGCGGGTCATTCGACTTGACAGCGATCTTGGCGCGCAGGCCGGGGTCGCGGGCGCAACCCTTGATCTCCAGCAGGCCATCCTCGATCTCGGGTACTTCGAGCTCGAAGAGCTTGACCAGGAACTCGGGGGCGGTACGCGACAGCACCAGCTGGGGGCCGCGGGCGCCGCGGTCGATGCGCAGCAGGAAGGCCTTGACCCGATCGCCGACCCGCAGGTTTTCGCGGGGGATCATCTGGTCGCGCGGGATGACGGCTTCCAGACGCCCCACCTCGATGATGGCGTTGCCCCGCTCCATCCGCTTGATGCTGCCGGATACCAGGTGCTCCTTGCGCTCGAGGAAGTCGTTGAGGACCTGCTCGCGCTCGGCGTCGCGGATACGCTGGAGAATGACCTGCTTGGCCGCCTGGGCGCCGATCCGGCCGAAGTCGATCGGCTCGAGGGGTTCCTCGACGAAGTCTCCGACCTCGATCTCGCCGGCTTCCTCGCGGGCATCGATCAGGCCGATCTCGGCCTCGTCGTTGGTGACTTCCTCATCCGGGAGCACCTTCCAGCGACGGTAGGATTCGTAGTCTCCGGTCTCGCGGTCGATCGAGACGCGGACATCCGCGTCGTCGTGAATGCGTTTCTTCGTCGCGGATGCGAGCGCCGACTCGAGCGAGGCAAACACGATGTCCTTGGAAACGTTCTTCTCACGCGCCAAGGCATCCACAAGCAGCAGGATCTCGCGGCTCATTATTCAGTTCTCCACATCCGTACGCTTAAAACTGCGGCACCAAGCGTGCCTTCTCGATTTCATCGAAGGGGAAATCCTGCTCACCCGCTTCGCTCGAGAGGCGAACCGACCCGTCAACCAGGCCGACCAGCGTGCCTTTGAAATTCCTTTGGTTTCCGATCGGCATGCGCGTCCGCAACTGGATGACCTCGCCCGCGAAGCGCTCGAAATCCGAGGCTTTCCTGAGTGGTCGATCGAGGCCCGGCGAGGACACCTCGAGCCGGTCGTAGTCCACGTTCTCGACCTCGAACACGCGCGTCAGCTGGTTGCTGACCGTTGCACAGTCGTCGACGGTGATCCCGGCCTCGTTGTCGATGAAGACGCGCAGCAGGCGCGACTTGGGCGAGGCCTCGAAATCGACCAGTTCGTAGCCCAATCCGCCCACCACCTGCTCGACAAGCGCCGCAACGTCCATTTGCGAATCCACAAATAAAAAATGGGCATAACGCCCATTCCTGTTGTTTTCAACCGGAAAAACGTGCTTCGACGGCCAATCAGGCCATCAAAGCCCGAGGAGTATATCAGTGCCCCAAATGCCGCGCAAACGCTACCTGCGGGGCGATGACGCCTTCTTGACGCGTTCCAGGGCACCCTGGGGCACCGGGACGCCGGCCAGCCGGCACACGTCGGTCACCGGCATCTCTTCGTACTGTCCACGCTTGAGGCGGGGCGACATGGAGACGGGGCCGTAGCGGGTCCGCATCAGACGGCTCACGGTGATGCCCATGGCCTCGAACATGCGCCGGACCTCCCGGTTGCGCCCCTCCGACAGGGACACGCGATACCAGTGATTGACCCCTTCGCCGCCACCATCGACGATCAGGTTGAAGCGCGCCGGCCCGTCCTCCAGCTGGACGCCTTCCTTCAGTGCCGTGATCTGCTCCTCTGACAGGGAGCCGAGCAGGCGTACCGCGTATTCGCGCTCGATCTGGTAGCGCGGGTGCATGAGGCGGTTGGCCAGGGCACCGTCGTTTGTGAACAGCAGCAGGCCGCAGGTGTTGATGTCGAGCCGGCCGACCGCGATCCAGCGCCCGCGCCGCAGGCTCGGGAGTCGGTCGAAGACGCTCAGCCGCCCCTCGGGATCGTCCCGCGAAACGATCTCGCCCTCGGGCTTGTGATAGATCAGCACGCGCGGCACGCGGATGCTGAAGGTCAGGTTCACCAGCTTGCCATTGACCCGGATCTTGTCGGTCGGCCCGACCTTCTGGCCGATGCTGGCGGGCTGGCCGTTCACCGAAATGCGTCCGGCGACGATCATCTCCTCGATCTCGCGGCGCGAGGCCACGCCCGACTGGGCCAGGATCTTCTGCAGGCGCTCGGGCTCGGCGAACTCCGCTGGCGCCCGACGCCCCTGCGGTGACTGGCTTCGACCCCGCCGGCCGGCCGTGGGTGCGCCCGGGGCCTTACTCTGGGTCGGTTTCGGTGGCCGCGACGGGCCTTTCGATGGGGAGTTCGACAAGATCCATGATCCTTTCAATTTCAGTCAAAGGCGGCAGCTCGGTGATCGAGCGCAGCCCCATTTCCTCGAGGAAACGTCGCGTGGTCGCCAGCAGTGCAGGCCTGCCGGGCACGTCGCGGTGTCCCACCACGTCCACCCACCCGCGGGACTCGAGCGTCTTGATCACGCTGGTGGCCACGGACACGCCACGGATTTCCTCGATGTCACCCCGGGTCACGGGTTGACGGTAGGCGATGATCGCCAGGGTCTCCAGTACTGCGCGCGAGTATTTCGGCGCGCGCTCCTGCTTGAGGCGGTCGAGATAGGTCTGCAGCTCGGGCCGGGTCTGGAAGCGCCAGCCCCCGGCCACCTGGACCAGTTCGACCGTCCGGCCCTCCCAGTCCGCACGCACTTCATCGAGCAGGCGGCGGACCAGCTCCGGCCCCGGGTCCTCATCGAAGAGCTGCCGCAGGAGCGCCACCGACAGCGGCGACTGCGCCGACAGCAGCGCAGCCTCCAGCACCCGCTTCCAGTGCTCAGGCGTCTGCGCCAGCATCGCCGCCCAGCCTCACGTAGATCGGTGCAAAGGCCGCGTTCTGGGTGACTTCGACCATCCGCTCCTTGACCAGTTCGAGGATCGCCAGGAACGAGACCACCAGCCCCGGCGCACCCAGCGCCCGGTCGAACAACGCATCGAAGACCACGAAGCCACCGCCGGCCAGGCGCCGCAGGATCGAGGTCATGTGCTCGCGCACCGACAGCTCCTCGCGCTGGATGGTGTGGTGACGGTTGAGGCGCGCATGCTTCATGATCTTCAGCCAGGCCAGCTGGAGGTCGTGCAGGCTCACCTCCGGCTGCTGCTCGACGACCTTTTCGGCCACGAAGATACCGACCCATTCAAAGTCCCGCCCAACCCGCGGCAGCGCGTCGAGCTTCGCGGCTGCCAGCTTCATCTGTTCGTATTCGAGCAGGCGCCGGACCAGCTCCGCGCGCGGATCCTCGCCCTCGTCCTCCCGCTCCTTCGGCGGACGCGGCAGCAGCATCCGGGACTTGATCTCGAGCAGCATCGCCGCCATCAGCAGGTACTCGGCCGCCAGCTCGAGATTGGTGGCCCGCATCGCCTCCACGTATTCCAGGTACTGGGCCGTCAGCGGCGCCATCGGAATGTCCAGTATGTCGATGTTGGCCTTGCGGATCAGGTACAGAAGCAGGTCGAGCGGCCCCTCGAAGGCCTCGAGGATGACCTCGAGCGCATCCGGCGGAATGTACAGATCGGTCGGCAGCGCCAGCATCGGCTCGCCGTAGAGGCGAGCCACCGCCGCGCGCTGATCGGCCGTCTCGTGCGGCGGCAGGTCCAGCGGGAGATTCACCCGTAGTTCAGCCCCATCGAATCGCGCACGTCGCGCATGGTGTCCTGGGCCAGCTTGCGGGCGCGCTCGCAGCCGTCCGCAATGATGTTGCGCAGCAGCCCCGGATCCTCCACATAGGGTTGGGCCCGTTCCCGCATCGCATTCTGCTCGGCCACGACCGCGTCGATCACCGGCTGCTTGCACTCGATGCAGCCGATGCCGGCACTTCGGCATCCCTCCTGGACCCAGCCGCGGACGGCATCATCGGAGTAGATCAGGTGGAATTGCCAGACCGGGCACTTGTCGGGATCACCCGGGTCGGTGCGGCGGACCCGCGCCGGGTCGGTCTGCATGGTCCGGATCTTCTTGGTGATGCTGTCGGTCTCTTCGCGCAGGAAGATCGTGTTGCCGTAGGACTTGGACATCTTCTGGCCGTCCAGTCCGGGCATCCGGGCCGCCTCGGTGAGCAGGGCGTCGGGTTCGGCAAGGATCATCTTGCCGCCCCCTTCCAGGTAGCCGTAGAGCCGCTCGCGATCGCCGAGGCTGAGGTTCTGCGTCTCCTCGAGGAGCGCCTGGGCCTGCTCGAGGGCGGCCTCGTCACCTTCCTGCGTATAGCGGACCCGCAGCTCCTCGTAGAGCTTGGCCCGCTTGGATCCGAGCTTGCGGATCGCATCGCGCGCCTTCTCCTCGAAGCCGGGCTCCTTGCCATACAGATGGTTGAAGCGGCGGGCCACCTCGCGGGTCAGTTCCACGTGGGGCACCTGGTCCTCGCCGACCGGCACCTTGTCTGCCCGGTAGATCAGGATATCGGCCGACTGCAGCAGCGGATAGCCGAGGAAGCCGTAGGTGGACAGATCCTTGTCGGTGAGCTTCTCCTGCTGGTCCTTGTAGGTCGGCACGCGCTCCAGCCAGCCCAGCGGGCACATCATCGACAGCAGGAGGTGCAGCTCCGCATGCTCGGGCACCCGCGACTGGATGAAGAGCGTCGCCTGCGCCGGATCCACGCCGGCCGCCAGCCAATCCACCAGCATGTCCCAGACGCTTTCCTCGATGAGCCGGGGGTCGTCGTAGTTGGTGGTCAGGGCATGCCAGTCGGCCACGAAGAACAGGCACGGATACTCGGCCTGCAGCTTGACCCAGTTGCGAAGGACCCCGTGGTAATGGCCCAGATGGAGACGCCCGGTCGGGCGCATGCCGGAGAGAACGCGTTCGGCGTACATTGAGGTATTTACAGTCCAAATACGAGGGCGAGAGCATACCGGAACAAGGCCACCAGCGGGCCCAGCACCGCTCCCAGGACACCGGTGAACAACAGCACCAGCAGGATCGGAAACCCGAAGCGTTCCAGCTTCGCAAACTGCACCGCCAGCGGCACCGGCAGCAGGCTGACCGCGATGCGGCCCCCGTCCAGGGGCGGAATCGGCACCAGATTCAGGATCATCAGGATGGCGTTGATGTGCATGCCCGCGTCAGCCATCTTCAGCATCGGCAGCGCATAGCTGCTGTCACCGAGGTGCTCGCCGAGCAGGAAGACAAGGGCCCAGCCCAGGGCCATCACCAGGTTGGCCAGCGGGCCGGCCGCGGCCACCCAGAGCATGTCCGCCTTGGGGTTGTTGAGCCGGCCGAAGCTGACCGGCACCGGCTTGGCCCAGCCGAACAGCATGCCCCCCGCGTTCCAGGTCAGCGCCAGGATCAGGCCCGGCACCAGCAGGGTTCCGACCGGATCGATGTGGCGGAGCGGATTGAGCGTGATGCGGCCCGCGTGCTCGGCCGTGGGGTCCCCGAAGTGGCGTGCCACGTAGCCGTGCGCCGCCTCGTGCAGCGTGATCGCCAGCAGGACCGGCAGGGCCCATATGGCGAGCGTGGAAATGATCTGATCCATCGGGGTGCAGCGGCAAAGGCTCGCATTCTAGCAGAGCTGCGAGCCTCGCCCGGATTGACGAGGGGCAGAATCGGGCAATACGGCGCGCGGCGCGACGCGCCGCCCCCTCAGGCCACGTCGAGCCCGAATGGTTCGAGGGCCCCCCGGCCGGCCCGGACCAGCTCCGGCGAGCCTCCGGTCAGGTCGATCACGGTGGTCGCCTCCGGTCCGCAGAAACCGGCCTCGATCACCAGGTCGACCACCTTGCCGAGTCGATCCCGGATGTCCTCGCCATCGGTCAGTGGCATGTCCTCTCCCGGCAGCAGCAGCGTCGAGGTCAGCAGCGGACCGTCGAGCTCGGCCAGCAGCGCCGCGACCACCACATGCTCGGGCACGCGCAGGCCGATGGTCTTGCGCTTGGGGTGGAGCACCCGGCGCGGCAGCTCCCGGGTGCCTTCCAGGATAAAAGTGTAGGGTCCGGGGGTCACCGCCTTCAGCAGCCGGTACTGGGCATTGTCGACCCGCGCATATTGCGCAATCTCGGACAGGTCCCGGCACATCAGGGTGAAGTGGTGGCGGTCGTCGACGCCGCGGATCCGGCGGATGCGGTCGAGCAGCGGGCCGTCGCCTGCGCGCCCGCCCAGGGCGTAGGCGGAATCGGTCGGAAAGACGATCAACCCACCGCCACGAACGATGTCCGCCGCCTGGCGGATCAATCGCGGCTGGGGGTGTTCCGGGTGAAGCGAGAAGTACTGGGCCATGCGGTTCTCGGCGGTTTCAGCGGGTCTGCGCGACTTCGCAAAAGCGCGACCATACCGGAACCAGATCCTGGGGCAAGGGGTTGCAGCCCCCGAGATCGACCCGGCTCTCGTCGACCCCGTGGAAATCCGACGCACGGGAGGCCAGGAGATGGCGCTGCCGGGCCACGGTGGCGAAGCGCTGCATCTCTTCGGGCGTGTGGGCCCCGCCGACCACTTCGATCCCCTCCCCGCCGGCTGCCTGGAATCGATCGAGCAGCGCCTTCATCTGGGTCGCGGAGAGGCGATAGCGCGCCGGATGGGCCAGCACCGCGAGACCACCCGCCCCGCGTATCCAGCCGACGGCGTCTTCGAGGACAGACCACTGGTGCTCGACGTAGCCGGGCTTTCCGGTCGCCAGGTAGTGGTCGAACACGGTCTTGACGTCGGGCATCAGCCCGGTCGACACGATGTAGCGGGCGAAGTGGGCGCGACTCACCAGTTCCGGGTTGCGGGCCAGCGCCCGCGCCCCCGCGAGCGCGCCGCGGATGCCGCAGCGGGCCAGCTCGTCGGACATACGGCTGGCGCGCTCGCTGCGCCCGGCCCGCAGGTCGCGCAAGGCCGCGACCAGGTCCGCGTCCCGATGGTCGATGTCGAGGCCGACGATGTGAATGGTTTCGCCCGCGAAACTGACCGAAATCTCGACGCCGGGCAACAGCCGAAGCGCTGTCCCCTCGGCCGCCGCCAGGGCCTCGTCGATGCCGCTCACCTCGTCGTGATCGGTCAGCGCCAGCAGGTCCACGCCGTTGGCCAGCGCGCGCTCGACCACCTGGCCCGGCGCCAGGAAGCCGTCGGACCGGTTCGAATGGCAATGGAGATCCGGGTTGCGGAAGCCGCTCATGCCACCACCTCGATCTCGCCCCGCAGCACGAAGGCCTCGAGCAGGGCTGCCACGCGGCCGGGTTGGTCGTGGTGCAGGTTGTGCCCCGCGTCGCCGATCACCACCTCGCGGAAATCGCCGAAGCAGGCCTGGCCTGCCCGGTGGGCGTCGTCTTCGACGCCCAGCAGCCGCCGCAGGCCGGTGCCTGCCGGCACCAGAGACAGCACGGGCGCCTGCACGCGTCGCCAGCAGGCCATGGCCTCGGCGCGCCGATACAGCACCGGATTCACGATCCGATGGGCCGGATCGCCATGGCTCTCGTAGCGTCCGGCGCCGTCCGGCCGAACCGAGCTGGCGGCCAGGAAATCGGCCTGCTCGGCCGAGAGCCGGGGATTGTCCTGACGGAGTCTCGCCGCATAGGCATCGACACTGTCGTAGCTGCGGAAGCCCTGGGGGCGAGCCAGCTCATTGAGCCACTTCTCGTAGCGCCCCGGCGCCTCCTCGGGTGGGCGGTCGGCCAGGCCGAAGGCGTCGAGCAGCACCAATTGGGCGACACGGCGCGGACGGATCCCCGCATACAAGGCCGCGATGTTGCCCCCCATGCTGTGGCCGGCCAGCACCAGCGGTGCGTCGTCCGACTGGACGGCCTCGATGATCGCCTCGAGATCCGCCAGGTAGTCCGGAAACCAGTAGCCTTGCGGCGCACGGGCGCTGAGCCCGAAGCCCCGCCAGTCCGGCGCGATCACGTGCCACTCGGACGCCAGCGCATCGACGATGAACTGGAAGCTGGCCGAGTGATCCATCCAGCCGTGCAGCAGGAAGAGCCGCGGCGACTCGGGCCGGCCCCACTCGCGCAGGTGCAGCTGGAGGCCGCGGATTTCGAGAAAGCGGCTGCGGGAAGGTGTCATTCCGAGATTCTATCGCCTCGGCCGCTTGCCCGGCGCCCCGGCCGATGCTATCGTCCGCCGGACCTGTGGGAGAGCGCTCGTACGAGCCGCCGAAGGCGTAACCCCCGGAACCGCTCAGGCAAACGGACCGCAGGCAGCAGGACAAATCTGGAGAGTGACGGGCCAAAACCGTCCACCGAAGGGGCACGCTGCCGCCTGGCAGCAATCTCTCAGGTACAAGGGACAGATGGGGACGCATGGCCAGTCGTGGCGACGCGTCCCCTTTTTGTTGCCTACACTGCACCTGTTCGCATGGAGACCCGCCCGATGTCCAAGCTCACCCCGCTTCACGCCGCCCACCTGGCCGCCGGCGCCCGCATGGTGGATTTCGCCGGCTGGGACATGCCGGTGAATTACGGCTCCCAGATCGAGGAGCACCACCAGGTCCGACGCTCGGCGGGCATGTTCGACGTGTCCCACATGCTGGCCCTGGATCTCGAGGGAGCGGACGCGCGCCGCTACCTGCGGGGCCTGCTGGCCAATGACGTGGCCAAGCTGAGCCTGCCCGGCAAGGCGATCTACTCGTGCATGCTGAATCCGTCGGGGGGCGTGATCGACGATCTGATCGTCTACTTCTTCGCCGACGACCGCTACCGCATCGTGGTGAACGCCGGCACCGCCGACAAGGACGTGGCCTGGATGCGCGACCGTATCGCGCGGACCGGCGCCAATGTGACACTCGAGGCCCGCCGGGATCTGGCCATGATCGCGGTCCAGGGGCCCGAGGCTCGCCAGCGGACCTGGCAGGCCCTGCCCGGCGCCCAGGCGGCGACCGAAGCCCTCAAGCCTTTCCAGGCGGCCGAATCCGATGGCTTGCTGATCGCGCGGACCGGCTACACCGGTGAAGACGGCTTCGAGTTGACGATCCCGGCAGCCCGGGCCGAAGCGGTCTGGAACGCCCTCGCCGCGGCCGGCGTGGCCCCCTGCGGCCTGGGTGCCCGCGACACCTTGCGGCTCGAGGCCGGCATGAACCTGTACGGACAGGACATGGACGACGACACGTCGCCCCTCGACGCCGGCCTCGCCTGGACCGTCGATTTCAGCGATGAGGCGCGCCAGTTTGTCGGTCGCGAGCCGCTCGAGACCAACGGCGCACGTCGCCGCCTGCTCGGCCTCGTCCTCGACGGCAAGGGCGTGCTGCGCGCCCACATGAAGGTCGAAACCGAGCATGGTGAAGGTGAAACCACCAGCGGCACCTTCTCGCCCTCGCTCGAGAAAGCCATCGCAATAGCCCGACTGCCGCTGGCGGTGGCGCCGGGCGAGACGGTCCAGGTGGATATCCGGGGGCGAAAGGTCCCTGCCACAACTGTCAAGCCGCCCTTCGTGCGAAACGGCAAAGCCCTCGTCTGATCCCCCGTTGGGCCGGTCTCCCGTCGCGGAACCGGACCGAACCATCCGACCCGGAGATATCCCATGAGCAACATTCCCGCCGAACTGAAATACACCAAATCCCACGAGTGGATCCGCGTCGAGGCCGACGGCAGCCTGACCATCGGCATCACCGACCACGCCCAGGAAGCGCTGGGCGACATCGTCTTCCTCGAGCTGCCCGAGGCCGAGCGCGACGTCGATGCCGGCGAAGCGGTCGCGGTGATCGAGTCCGTAAAGGCCGCGTCGGACATCTACGCGCCGGTCGCCGGCACCGTGCTCGCGCACAACGAGGCAGCGATAGACGCGCCCGAGTCGGTCAATAGCGACGCCTACGCCGCCTGGCTGTTCAAGCTTCGCCCCGCTGACGGGGCCGATCTCGGCGCCCTGCTCGATGCGGCCGGCTACCAGTCCGAGATCGCCGACGCCTGACGCTGCCCCTGTCCGCGCCCGGCCATGGCCGGGCACGACGCCACCCGCGAGTTCCCGCCATGTCCGACACCCTGCTGTCCGCCCCCCTCACGACCCTCGAGCAACGCGCCGATTTCATCGATCGCCACCTGGGCCCGTCCGCAATGGAATTGCCTCCGATGCTGGCCGCCCTGGGCGTCCCAGACATCGACGAGCTGATCAGGCAGACCATACCGGCGAGCATCCGCCTGCCCGGCGCGCTGCCGCTGGCAGGGCCGGTGCCGGAGGTCGAGGCCCTCGGCCGGCTCAAGACCATCGCCCGGCGCAACCGGGTGCTGCGCAGCCTGATCGGACTGGGCTACTACGACACCCACACGCCGCCGGTCGTATTGCGCAACGTGATGGAGAACCCGGGCTGGTACACCGCCTACACGCCCTACCAGGCGGAGATCGCGCAGGGGCGACTCGAAGCGCTGCTGAACTTCCAGCAGATGGTGATC
>JAGRFX010000079.1 GCA_020445805.1 Rhodocyclaceae bacterium | reverse complement strand
TGCCGCCCCCGGGTGACAAGCCCCACGGCCGGCTGGACGCCCGCGACCCGCTCACCGGCAAGCGCAAGTGGTCGATCCGCTACGACCTGCCGCCGCTCTCCAGCGTGCTGACCACGGCCGGCGGCCTGGTCTTCACGGGTGACATGGAAGGCAACGTGTATGCCTACGACGCCGACGACGGCAAGCAGCTGTGGACCTTCGCGGCCGGCTCCGGCCTGCGCGGCGGCCCGGTCAGCTACCGGGCCAACGGGCAGCAGTACATCGTCGTGCCGACGGGCCTCGGCTCCCACGCGCCGGGCTTTCTGGCCGGTGCCTTCCCGCAGATCAAGGACCTGCCGGGCGGCGCCGCGCTGATCGCCTTCAAGTTGCCCTGAAGCCAACTGATCGGTCCGGCGGCGCCGCGGCACGCCGCCGGTCCCATGACCTCCTCCGGACGGGTGAAAGCCCCGTGATTAGCCCCGGGTCGTGGTGCTGCGGCCCGGGGTGTCTTTTCCCGCCATGGGTTTAGGCTGGCGCTGTCCGATGCCGACGCTTCCCAGGAGTCCAAGACCGATGCATGTCCCATTGCCTGACACCCGACGCTTCCGACTGACCTTCGCCGCCGTGCTGGCCCTGGCGACCGGATTCTGCCTGGCCGCCGCGCCGGCCGTGGAGAGTCCCGAGGCCGCCGCCGGCAAGAGCCGCTTCGAGAAGCTGTGCGTGGCCTGCCATGGCAAGGCCGGCGAAGGACGGGAAGGCCGCGCGCCCAAGCTGCAGCAGCGGCCCGACCTCGCCACCGATTTCATCCGCACCCGCATCCGCGAGGGCAAGCACGGCGACCACGCCATGCCGCCCTGGGGCACGGTGCTCGACGCGCCGGCCATCGAGGAGCTGGTGGCCTACGTCACCTGGCTGGCGGGCCACCCCACCGACGAGGCCGGCACCACGCTGACTCCGTTCTCCCTCGACGACCCGGATCGCATCGCCGCCGGACGCAAGCGGTTCAACAAGACCTGCGCCGGCTACTGCCACGGCTTCGATGGCAGCGGGGGACGTGCGCCCGACTTCAAGGGCCGGCCCAACCTGGACCCGCAGTTCCTCTACGACACCATCTACCATGGCCGCGAAGGCACCGAGGTGATGCCCTCCTGGGGCGATGCGCTGCCCCCGAACACGATCTGGGAGCTGGTCGCCTTCCTCCGCCACCTGGGGCAGCAACCGGCCGAATGAGGCCCCCGGGCGCCGACCGGCGCCTGCTTCCGGCCGCCGTTCTGGCGGCGTCTGTGGCGCCTGGCAAGGCGTGCAAGAGTGGGGTCATGACGCTAGCGTGCCGCGGGCACGCGTTTGCGCCTCCGGTCCCTGCACTCTAGATTGAAGTCGAGGCCGTGCAGCTGGCGAGGGCGCCGGCGCGCGCCGCCAAGATTGCATGGACAACCACGACGCCCGGGAAGCTGCCCGGCGCCGCCATCTGGCGGCGCAGGTCGAACAGTGCTATCGGCAACTGCCGATCGGGCTGGCTGTTACCTGCGTCAATGCCCTGCTGCTGCTCGCGGTGCTGTGGGAGGTGGTCGAGTCCCGGGTGGCCGCACTCTGGCTGGCCGTGCTGATGTCGGTGACGGTGGCCCGATTCCTCGATCTGCGCGCCTTCCGCCGCGCACCTGATCCCGGCATGGCGCCCGCCCAGGGTGCAGCCAATTTCACGATCGGCGCCGCGGCGGCCGGCGTCTGCTGGGGCCTGGCGGCGATCATGCTGTTCCCGCCCGAGTCGATGCCCCACCAGATGGTGCTCACCTTCCTGCTGGGCGGCATGCTGGCCGGGGCCATCCCCCTGCTGTCACCGCTGCGCTACGCCTATCCCCTGTTCGCCGTACCGATCATCGTGCCCATCGCGGCGCAGATGATGTGGCCGGGTGATCGGCTCCACGTGATGATGGGGCTGATGGTCTGCATCTTCGGCCTGGCCATGCTGGCCTCCTCGCGCCAGGTCCATCGCCTGTTCCGCGACGCCGAGCGCCTGCGGGCCCGGCTGGACTCGTCGATCGAGGCCGGGCACGCGCTCGAGCGCCTGGTGCGCATGGACGCCCTGACCGGCATCGCCAACCGGCGCCTCTTCGAGGAAGCGCTGCGCCGGGAATGGCGCCGGGCCGAGCGGAGCGGCGAGCCCCTGGCCCTGGTGACGGCCGACATCGACTTCTTCAAGGACTACAACGACCACTACGGCCATCCGGCCGGAGACCAGTGCCTGGTGGCCGTCGCGCGGGCCATGCACGAGGCCCTGGCCCGCCCCGGCGACGCGGTGGCGCGGATCGGCGGCGAGGAGTTCGCCATCCTGCTGCCCGCGACCTCGCTGGAGGGCGCCCGGGCGGTGGCCGAGCAGGTCCGCCAGCGGGTGCTGGCCCTCAACCTGCCCCATGCGGCCTCTCGCGTCGGGCCGCTGGTGTCGGCCAGCTTCGGGGCAGCGGTCAGCGGCGATCCGTCGATGGTGTCGCCGGCCGACCTGCTGCGGGCCTCGGACCTGGCCCTCTACGAGGCCAAGCGCGGGGGCAGGAACCGCGTGGCGGTCCACACCTCGTAGGGGCGGCTGCGCGCGGCGTGACTCAGAAGGCCACGGTGGTACCGACCACCGCGCTCCAGTTGGGGGTGAGCTGGACCCCGTTCACGTCCTGGTAGATCGGCTTCTGCCAGGCGGCATAGACCAGCCAGCCGGGCGATACCCGGAAGCTCACGCCGGGGCTCAGGGCCACCGTGGTGCTGCCGGAATCCTCGGGTTCGGCCTCGTCGCCGCGGTCGCGACCCTTGAAGGCCACGTTCAGCTGCAGCGGCAGGCTGAGGCGATCCCCGAAGGTGTGCTGCCAGCCCAGGTCCACATGCACTCGGTGCCCCGGCCGGAAGCCGTCGTGCTCGGCGGTCGCCCACTCCGCCGCCAGGCTGGCGAAGAGCTGGTTGTCGTCGTCGAGGGCCTGGCGCAGGTGGGCGCCGAGCAGCAGGTCGGTGGTGCCGGTCCCGGGCTGCAGGCTGCGCTCGGCCTCGTCGCCGTCTTCGTTGTCGATGTCGGTCTTCCCCGTCGGCAGCTTGAGGCCGAGGGAGACGCCGGCGCTGCGGTGGTGGCCGCTCAGCAGTTCGTGGCGGGCCGTGAGGCGCAGGTCGCCGATCTCGGTGAAGTCCCAGCTGTCGTGGATGTGCAGGACCTCGCCGTCGTGGTGATGGTTGTGGATGTGCTCGTGGCTCCGGTCGACCAGCGGCAGGGTCGCTGCCACGCTCCAGTCGCCCGTGAAATCGTGTTCGATGGTGGCCAGCAGGTTGCGGTTGAGCGTGCGCACCTCGTCGTGGTGGGCTGAGATCTCGCCGACAGACACCGCGTCGGTGCCGTGGCGGGGCTGTTTCTGGTCGATGAACTCGAAGCGCAGGTCGGCCCGGGTGGTGCCCGCCATGCCCTGGCGGAGGAAGGCGGAGCTGGTATTGACGCTGCAGAAGGCGGAACCGCAGGAGGCACCGGCGAGGGTCGGGGTGAGGACGGCCAGGGCCCCGACCAGGGCGGCCGTGGCGTGTTTGAACGGAATCATGGAAGTCTCCGGGGCCGCGTCGCCCCGGGGGAGTGGGGCGGCGCGGCTGGGTGTCAGGCAGAGGCGCGCGGACCGGCATGCGGCCTCTGCGCTGGAGTGTGTGTCGGGTCAGGCGCCCGCAGGCGGGGCGCGCGGGGCCGGCCGCTCGTGGCGACGCTCCAGGAACACGACGGGGGGAGCAATCCCGGCGCGTTCGTGGACGGCCTGAGGGGCCGTGGGCAAGCATGGGGTCTTCGACGGAAGCCAGGCGGTGTCGCGCCCGGTGCAGCAGCAGCAGTGCACACAGTCGTGGGATTCATCGGAATCCATCGGGGCCGCGTCGTCCCCGGCGCTGGTGCAGATGTCGAGGCCGGGGAGCAGCTCGGGTCCGGCGCCATGGGCGAAGACCTGAACCTGGGTCCAGGCCAGGGCCACGATCAGCAGGAGCGCGAGCAGGCGATCCCACCAGCGCGCTGGCGGGCGGTGCTCCTTGCGTGTCCTTGCGGCTGGGCGTGCCATGGTCGGGCCTGACTCCTGGGTTTCCGGTGGCGGGTGTCGCATGCCCCGGTTCGATGGACTACCCAATGCAGTTGGCGTGCCAGGCGGCAGGGTCTCCTTCGCCGGGACCGCGAATGGGTCGGGGCTGCCGGATAAGAGCGCAAAAAAACAGGAGCTTGGATCTTCTGTCCGGTCGGGATCGCACGAGGTCTCGTGCCCGTCGACGCGTGGGGGTGGGGCCGGGCAGGGTCGGTTTTCCCCAAAGGTGGGGACCCACCCATGGGCCCTACCCAAAAAAATTGTTGTCGTGCTTGTAGTCGACCGCGAAGCCCGTGCGTTCCCTGCTATAAGTGCCCCGTCATGCCGACGGGGTCCCGCATCACCGATCGGACCAGGAGACCACCATGAACATCCTTCGCGCCAAGACCCTCGCCACCCTGTTCGCTGCCGGCTGCCTGCTGGCCACCCAGGCCCATGCGGCCGATCCGGAGCGGCGCGCCGAGCGCCTCGACCGCCGCGGTGACCGCGCCGAAGAGCGCCTGGACCGCCGGGGCGACCGGATCGAGGATCGCCGCGACGCCCGCGGCGACCGCATCGAGGATCGGCTCGATCACCGGGCCGAGGTGGCCGAGGATCATGGCCACGACAAGCGCTCGGCACGGCTCAAGAAGCGCGGCGACCGCGTGGACGAGGCCCTCGACCAAAGCGGCGAGCGTGCCGACGCCCGCCTGGACCGCCGCGGCGAGCGCATCGACAACCGGCTCGATCGCCGCTCCGATCGTGTTGGCGCGCGTGCGGACTGAGCAAGTCGCCCTCGGGCGGTGGGTGATGGCCGATGGTGCCGGGCGCGACTGACGATCGCGCCCCGGCGCCGGACCTCCCCACCTTCCTGGCCAGGATCGAAGGCCGCGCCTACCGCATGGCCCGCTTCGCCACCGGCGACCGGGACGAGGCGCTCGAAGTGGTGCAGGACGCCATGATGAAGCTGGTGCAGAACTACTCGGCGCGGGATCCGTCCGAGTGGCGGCCGCTCTTTCTGACCATCCTGCAATCCCGCATCAGGGACTGGCACCGTCGCCGCAGCGTGCGCAACCGCCTGCGCGACTGGCTCTCGCCCTTTCTCGATGACGAGGAGGAGGACGCCATGGCCCGGGTGCCGGCCGATCCGTCCTGGGAGCCCCTGCGGCGGCTGGAGGACGGGCAGTTCTCGATCCGGCTCGAGGCGGCCCTGGCGGCCTTGCCCCTGCGGCAGCAGCAGGCCTTCCTGCTGCGGGCCTGGGAAGGGCTGGATGCGGCGGAGGCGGCCGCGGTCATGGGCTGCGGTGTGGCCAGCGGGAAGACCCACTATGCACGCGCGCTCGAGAAGCTGCGCGTCGGACTGGAGGATCTGCGATGAGCAATACCCGCGATGAAGACCTGATCCGTCGCGCGGGTGCCAGCCTGGACCGCAGCGTCGATGCGCTGGATCCGGCGACCCGTGCAGCCCTGGCGGCGGCGCGCCGCAAGGCGCTGGGGCAGGGGGCGAAATCCGCCTGGCGCTGGCCGGGCTTTGCGGCACCGGCGGCCGGCCTCGCCTTCGCGCTGGTCCTCGCACTCGGCGCACTGCTGTGGCCGTCGACCGCGCCCTTGCCGGGCGCGACGCCGCCCGCGCTGGCCGAGGCCGAGATCGAGGTGCTCGACCTGCTGGCCGTGCAGGATCCGGTCGAGCTGGTCGACGAACCCGACTTCTACCTGTGGCTCGAGGGCGAACTGGCCGAGGAGGGGGTGCCCCATGCCGGCTGACGCGGACCGGATGCCACCCGTCGACGGGGCCGACGCGCCACCGAGCGACGAACTGCTGGAATGGCTGGGCGAGCTCGATGGCGGCGATGCAGGGCTCGACGAACTCGACATCCTGGCCAGCGAGACACCGCCGCTGCCAGGCCTGGAGAACCGTGATGGACACTGAACGACGCGTCGTGCTGCGGCTGTTCGCAGGCACGGCACTCCTGTCGCTGCTGGGCCTGGTGACGGTGCCCGCCTTCGCTGCCGGCGTCGCGTGGTCGCAGCTGTCCCCGGACGAACAGCGGGTGCTGGCGCGCCTGAAGGATCGCTGGGAGACCCTGCCCGCCGAGCGCCAGGAGCGCCTGCGGCGGGGCGCCGCGCGGTGGGACGACATGAGCCCCGACGAGCGGTCCCTGGCCCGCGAGCGGCTGCAGAAGTGGCGCGACATGAGCCCGGAGCAGCGGGCCCGGGCGCGCCAGAACCTGGAGCGCTACCGCCAGCTGCCGCCCGAGCAGAAGGCGCGCGTCCGGGCCCTGCTCAAGCGCTTCCGCGCGCTCCCGCCCGAACGGCGGGCCGCCCTGCGCGCGCGCTGGCAGGCCATGGACCCGGACCAGCGGGCTGCCGCGCTGGAGCGGGCCCTCAAGCGCCGCGCCGCCCGCGAGGGCCGCGAGTAGCCGCCGGCGCAGGGGGCGTTCAGCCGGCCTCGAACGCGCGGTCCACCGGCACCTGCAGCCCGGTCACCAGATGGTTGGTGCGCGCCGCCAGGGCAACGATGGCCAGCAGCTCGGCGTGCTGGGCGTCGCTCATGCCCTTGGCGCGGGCGGCGGCGGTATGGGAGTGGACGCAGTAGCTGCAGGCGTTGGCGATCGAGACCGCGATGTAGATCATCTCCTTGGTCAGCGGGTCGAGTTCGGTGGGCGTGGCCATCAGGGCTTTCACGTCGATCCAGGTGCGCTCCAGCAAGGCCGGATCGAAGGCCAGGGTGCGCCACAGGTTGTTGATGAAATCGGTCTTGCGGGTGGCCCGGATGTCGTCGAAGACCGCCTTCACGCGGGGGTTGTCCTCGGGGGCGGCGGGTTGGCGGATGGTGGCCATGGTCTCCTCGTGCGCTGGATGGCGAGCGGCCGATGGTGCGCCGATCGCGCGCAGCTTGCCAGCGCCAGGCGGGCCCTGCCCGGGCCGCAGGGGCCGCGCGGCCCGGCGGGGAGGGTGCAGCACGAGCCTTGACAATCTTTGAATTCGGAATACACTGCGACTCATTGATGGATTCTGAATTCAATAAGGCTTGAGGTGGACAGGTTGGCCGGGGTATACCGCCTCTGCACAGCGGCCTCACCGATGCCCAAGGACAAGGAGTAGACATGGACTTCTCGCTCAGCCCGGCGCTGCAGGAACTGCAGGCGCGGGTTCGACAATTCATCGCCGAGCAGGTGATCCCCCTCGAGCGGGATCCGCGGCAGACGCCGCACGGCCCTACCGAGGAACTGCGCCAGGAACTGGTGGCCCTGGCCCGGGCCGCGGAACTGCTGACGCCCCACGCCTCGCGCGAGATGGGCGGCCTGGGCCTCAGCCACGTGGAGAAGGCCATCGTCTTCGAGGAAGCCGGCTACTCCACCCTTGGCCCGACCGCGCTCAACATCCATGCGCCGGACGAGGGCAACATCCACCTCATGGAGGTGGTGGCCTCGGAAGAACAGAAGGCCCGCTGGCTGAAGCCCCTGGTGGCCGGCCACACCCGCTCCTGCTTTGCCATGACCGAGCCGCCCCCGGGCGCCGGCGCCGATCCGTCGATGCTGGCCACCACGGCCGTGCGCGATGGCGACGATTACCTCATCAACGGCACCAAGTGGTTCATCACCGGGGCCGAGCGCGCCGCCTTCGCCATCATCATGGCCAAGATGGAGGACGGCTCGGCCACGATGTTCCTGTCCGACATGGACCGCCCGGGCATCGAGCTGGTGCGCACCATGGACGCCCTCGACACCTGCTTCACGGGGGGCCACGGCGTGCTGCGCTTCGACAACCTGCGGGTGCCGGCCACCGACGTGCTGGGCGAGCTGGGCAAGGGCTTCCGCTATGCCCAGGTGCGCCTCGCGCCGGCCCGCCTGACCCACTGCATGCGCTGGCTGGGCCAGGCCCGCCGCGCCCACGACACGGCCCTGGCGCACGCCCGCACCCGCCAGGCCTTCGGCCGCACCCTCGGCGAGCACGAGGGCGTCGGCTTCATGCTGGCCGACAACGAGATGGACCTGCACACCGCCCGCCTGCACATCTGGCACACCGCCTGGCTGCTGGACCAGGGCCAGCGCTGCAACTTCGAGTCGAGCCGGGCCAAGGTGGTCTGCTCCGAGGCCGAGTGGCGCGTGGTAGACCGCAGCGTGCAGATCCTGGGCGGGCAGGGCGTGACCCACGAGACCATCGTGCCGCGCATCTTCGCCGACATGCGGGCCTTCCGCGTCTACGACGGCCCCAGCGAGGTGCACCGCTACAGCCTGGGCCGCAAGCTGGTGGCCGGCCGCGCGGATCACTCGGTTGCCTCGGGAGAGCGGGCATGAGCAGCAGCAACATCATGGGCGACCTGTTCTCGCTGGAGGGCCGGATCGCGCTGGTGACCGGCGCCGGGACCGGCCTCGGCCGTCATTTCGCCTTCGTCCTGGCCCGCGCCGGCGCCGAAGTGATCGTCACCGCCCGCCAGGGCGACCAGTTCGACGCCGTGGTGGACGAGATCCGCGCGCAGCAGGGCCTGGCCCACGGCGTGGCCATGGACGTGGCCGACGCCCGCTCGGTGGCCGCCGCCTTCGAGGACGTGACAGGCCGCGTGGGTGTGCCCGACATCATCATCAACAACGCCGGCCGCACGGTCACCAAGGCCCTGCTCAAGCACGACGAGGCCGACTGGGACGGGGTGCTCGACCCCAATCTCAAGGGCACCTGGCTGGTGGCCACCGAGGCCGCACGCAAGCTGGTGGATGCCGGCAAGCCGGGCAGCATCATCAACATCGCCTCGATCCTCGGCGAGCGCGTCGGCGGCGGCGTCGCCCCCTACGCCATCTCCAAGGCCGGCGTGGTCCAGCTCACCAAATCCATGGCGCTCGAACTGGCCCGTTACGACATCCGCGTCAACGCGCTGCTGCCGGGCTATGTCATCACCGACCTGAACCGCGAGTTCCTGACCAGCGAACTGGGTGACAAGCTGCGCATGCGCATTCCCAGCCGCCGCTTCCTCGAGCTGGAGGACCTGGACGGGCCGATGCTGCTGCTGGCCTCCGACGCCGGCGCGGCGATGACCGGGGCCTGCGTCGCGGTCGACCGCGGCCACCTGGTCAGCGGACTGTGAGGGTGGACATGGAACAGCACATCAAACAGGCCGTCGAGGCCTTCGTTACCCGGGCCGCCGGGGCCGAATCCGTCGCGGTGGTCGAAGCCCGCCGCCTCTCCGGCGGCGCCGTGCAGGAAAACTGGCTGGTGGACCTGGAGATCGCCGGCGGCCCGTCGGCGGGGCGCCTGGCCTGCGTGCTCCGCTGCGACTCGCCGACCGCCGGCGTGGCCATCAGCCATGGCCGGGCCCAGGAGTTCGCGCTGCTGAAGACCGTGTTCGCGGCCGGCGTCACGGTGCCCGAGCCCCTCTGGCTGTGCGACGACGCCGCCGTCATCGGGCGGCCCTTCTTCCTGATGCGTCGCATCGGCGGCACCGCGGCGGGCCACCTGCTGGTCAAGGACGGTCGCTATGGCGGCGACCGGGTCGAGCTCGCCGAGCGGCTGGGCCGCGAGCTGGCGCGCATCCACTCGGTGCGCCCGCCCCAGGCCGCGCTGGACTTCCTGGCCTGGTACGAGGAGGCGCCGGCCACTTACCGCATCGCCCAGCACCGGGCCTTCCTGGACGCCCACCACACCGCCTACCCGGCGCTGGAGTGGGGCCTGCGCTGGCTCGAGCGCCACGCGCCGCCGCGGGGGGCGGTGGCGCTCACCCACCGCGACTACCGCACCGGCAACTTCATGGTGGACGAGGCCGGCCTCACCGGCATCCTCGACTGGGAGTTCGCCGGCTGGAGCGACCCGCTGGAGGACATCGGCTGGTTCTGCGCCAAGTGCTGGCGCTTCGGCAAGGTGGCGGCCGAGGCCGGCGGCGTCGGCGCCCGCGAGGACTTTTACCGCGGCTACGAGCGCGAGACCGGCCGCCCCCTGGATCGCGACCAGGTGCGCTACTGGGAGGTGATGGCCCACATGAACTGGGCGATCATCGCCATCCAGCAGGCCGAACGGCACTGCTCCGGGGAGGAGGACTCCCTGCTGCTGGCCCTGACCGGCCACATCGTGCCCGAGCTGGAATGGGAAATCCTCGAGATGACGGAGAACGACTGATGCGCGAACAACCCAGGGGCGACGCCCTGCTGGCCTGCGCCCGCCAGGTGCTGAAGGACACGGTGCTGCCGGCCCTCTCGGGCGACGCACGGCACGCGGTGCTGATGACCATGAACGCCATGTCCATCGCCGAGCGCCAGCTGCGCCTGGGCGACGGGCCCGAGGTGGCGGAGCTGGCCGAGCTGCGCGCGCTGCTCGATGACGGGCAGGCTGGCCTCGCCGATGGCGCCCGCACCCTCGCCGGCCTGATCCGCGCGGGCAAGGCCGACCCGGGGCGCGAATTCCGCGCACCCGTGCTGGCGCACCTGCGCGCCGCCGGCCTGCGCCGCCTCGCCGAGAGCAACCCCAAGGCCCTGCCCAAGACCGCGCCATGAGCGTCCTGACGCTGGTGCGTCACGGCCAGGCCTCGTTCGCCGGCGACCGCTACGACGCGCTGTCGCCGCGGGGCATCGCCCAGGCGAGGGCGCTCGGTGCCTGGTGGCGCGAGCGGCCCACCGCCTGGACCGCCGTGCTGCACGGGCCACGCAGTCGCCACATCGACACGGCGGCCCTGATGCTCGACGCGGCAGGCGTGACCCTGGCCCTGCGGCTCGACCCGGGCCTCGACGAGTTCGCCGAGGGCGAGGAGATCCTCGCCGCGGCCGAGCGCCACGCGGGCCGGCCGATGGCAGGGCCGGAGGCCCCGGCCATGGCAGACCAGCTGAAGTATTACGAGGCGGCCTACCTGGCCTGGGTGCGGGGCGAGATCGATCTGGGCGAGCGTGCCGCCTACGCGGCATTCCGCGCCCGGGTGCGCGACTGGCTGGACGCCCTGATGGGCCAGCAGGGCGGCGGCCACAACACCCTGGCGGTGACCTCGGCCGGGGTGATCTGCGCGCTGGCCTGCGAGGTCCTCGGCCTGGACGACACCCGCTGGACCGAGCTGATCCGGGTGCTGGGCAATGCCTCGGTGACCGAGATCGTGTACTCGGGTTCGCGGAGCACCCTCAAGAGTTTCAACGGCACCGGCCACCTGCCGCAGGGGCTGGGTTCAGGCATCTGAGCCGCCCCGCCGCCGGGAGCGGCGCGACGGCGATCAGGCCCGGCCCGGACCCGTGGGCCCCCTCACCTGCGGCCGCTCCGGGTCCGCCGCCTTCACCTCAGCACATCTGGGGCCGGGCACCGTGGCAGTCCGCCGCGGGCTGCCGCTCGCCGCTCCGGCGCCACCGGGTCAGCGGCGCCAGCAGGCGGTCCAGCTGGCGCGAGACTTCGGCCGTCCTGAGTTGCAGGGCCTGTTCGCGATACCGATCGTAGTTCACCGGGTTCATGTTGATCTCCTGTGGGTTCCAGCCCTGAGGTGTTTCGGGCGTGTTGCCAATCTATATGTGAATGGACAAAAATAAATCCAGCGCGTTGGCACATCATCTATTCCCGAGAGGATCAAATGGCCCCGGAACACAGCTTCAGCGAGCTGGCCAGCTTCGTGCGCGTCGTCGAGCTCGGCAGCTTCTCCGCGGCGGCCCGCGAGCTGGACCAGACGCCCTCGTCCCTCTCCAAGCTGGTGTCGCGGCTCGAACAGCGGCTGGGGGTGCGGCTCCTGCACCGGAGCACGCGCAAGCTCGCCCTGACCGCCGAGGGCGAGCTCTACGCGGCGCGCTGCGGGCAGATCCTCGACGAGATGCGCGAGCTCGACGAGCAGGTCTCCAGCATCGGCGGCCGCCCCTCGGGCCTGTTGCGGATGGGGGTGGGCTCGGCCTTCGGCCTGCACCAGCTGGCACCGGCCTTGCCCCGCTTCCTGGCCCGCCATCCGGAGGTCCGGCTCGAGCTGTCGGTCACCGACCGGCGGGTGGACATCCTGGAGTCCGGCGCCGACCTGATGCTGCGGATCGGCGCCCTCGACGACTCGGCGCTGACCGCCCGCCGCATCTGCACGCTCGAGCGCATCATCTGCGCCGCGCCGGCCTACCTGGCGCGGCGTGGCACGCCCCGCACGCCGGCCGACCTGGCAGCCCACGACTGCCTCTACATCACCGGCATGCCGGAGCTGCGCCGCTGGCCCTTCGTCGTGGGTGGTGCCCGGGAGTTCATCGAGGTCTCGGGCACGGCGGGCTCGGACAACGCCGAGACCCTGCTGCAGCTGGGGATCGCCGGTGTCGGCGTGATCCGGCTGGCGGACGTCATCGTCGGGCCGGAGCTGGCCAGGGGCCGCCTGGTACCGCTGCTGACCGACGTGCATATCTCGGAGGTGGTGCCGGTCTATGCGGTGTGCCCCGCGGGGCGGCAGCGGGCCCCCAAGGTGGCGGCCATGATCGACTTCCTGGTGGACGAGTTCGCCGGGCGACCCTGGGCCCTGGACGGGGCGGGCGCGGGCTGACCCACGGACTGTCGGCCGCCGGGCCTCAGCGGCCCGCCGGCGATGCGCAGGTCTCGGGGGGCTCCAGATAGTGCTCGCAGCGCTCGGCGCGGGTCAGCGGCTGAAGGCGCGCGACCACCTCGTCGGCCCAGGCCACGGCCTGCCCGAGCGATCCGGGCCAGGCGCGGACGCTGGCATCGTCCGCCCAGCTCAGGACGCGGCCATCGTCGAGCTGAACGGCCTGGCGCACCTCGGCGCCATGGCCCCGCAGCACCACGCCCGGCACGCCGTCCGCGCCGATGATCTGCAGGGCGTGGCGGTCGCTGGCCGCCGGCCAGACCAGGAAGGACCCGTCCTGCAGCAGGAGGGCGCCGGAGACGGCGTATCCGGTCAGGGGCCGGTCCGGCGCGCCATCCGCGGTCCGCAGGTGGGTGCCGGCCAGCGGGCTCGCCACCAGCAGCCGGCCGTCGGCGAGGCGGGTGACCGCCTGGCGCTGGAATGCACTGGCGTCGGGATTGGGGAGAGGCGTCCCGGTGAGGGACAGGTCCGCCTCGAGGATCATCAGGCGGCCGGCGTTGAGGCTCAGCAGGATCCGCTGCCCGGGCAGCGGGGTCGCCGCGTCGACACCCGACTTGTCGTCGATCTCGAGGCGGCGGGCTCGTGCCGTCTGCGTATCCCAGACCACCGCCGGGCCCCGCAGATCGACGATCAGCAGCCGGTCGCCGGCGAGGGGCAGGATCGCCTTCGGCAGGAGCCCGTCGCTGGCGTCGAGCGTCGGCCCGGGTGCCCCCTCGGCGCTGAAGAGCTGCAGTCGATTGCCGCCCCCGCGCGTGACGAAGCGCCCATCGGCCAGCGCATGCACGCCGAACAGGTGCTGGCCGGCGTTGCCCTCCGCGGCATCGGCCAGGGGCTGCCCGTCGCCGTCCCAGAGGCGCACGCGCCCCGTTGAATCCAGTGCCAGGATCCGGCCGCCCGGCGTCTGGGCCGCATGCAGCAGCTCCACCTCGGGGTCCGCCAGGTCGGCGAGCACTTCGCCGTTCGCCCGCCACAGGCGCAGGGCCGGCCCGGGCTCGCGATTGCGGTGGTTCGCGCCGCGGGTCAGCAGCCGGCCATCGGCGAGCTCGAGCCACGCGTCGATCTCGCGGCCTTCGTGGCGAAGGACCCGGGCCGGTGACAGGTCGGCGGCGTAGAGGGCCAGCACACCGTCGTCCGTGAGCATCGCCAGGGCGCCGTCGCGCAGCGCCCGCACCGAGCGGGCACTGCCAGCGGCGAGGCGGATGAGGCCACGTGGGCGGGCTTCCTCGCCCCAGATCCGTGCGGTCCGGTCGCTGTAGCTCCAGGTCAGGTAGCGATCGCCCGGCAGCGCTTCGAAGCCGCTGACCGTGCCTTCGTGCCCCCGCAGGACGCGCAGGGGTACGCCATCGCGGCTCCACAGCCGCGCCGTGTGGTCGGTGCCATGGGTGGCGATGCGTCCGTCTGGCCATTGGGCGGCCGCGATGGGCGGTGCCTCGTGGCCGCTCAGCAGGGGCCCCCGGGTGCCGTCGCTGTGCCACAGGGCTGGGGTGGTCGAGTTGATGCCCAGCAGCAGCCGGCCATCGTCGAGCTGCATGCCCTGCAGGGGCGAATCGCTGGCCTCGATCAGGGGCTGCGACTCGCCCTGCGTGTTCCACAGGCGGGCCCACCAGACATGGTCCTGGTAGGCCTCCTGGCCCCAGGTGTAGAAGCGCCCGTCCGCCAGCGGAAACCCGAAGGGCGCAAGCCAGGCCGCATGTGTGTGCGCCTTGGCGACAACCGCCTGGAGCTCGCCCGCTGAAGTCCAGATGCGCAGGCCCGTGCCCTGGTCGAAGGTGACGAGGCTGCCGTCGGCCAGCTCGAAGGCGCCCTCCAGCATCCGCTCGTGGCCCTCCAGTACGGGCCCCGGCGTTCCGTCCGCGCCCCACAGCATGGCCGTGTGACGGCCCGGGAACTGGATGCGCGCCTGCCAGGTCAGGAAGCGGCCGTCCCGCAGCAGGATCGCGCCGCGCAACCAGGGCAGGGGGCTTTTCAGCGTCAGCTGCGGTGCCAGCGCTGCGCTCCAGACCCGGTATTCGTTGCCGACGATGGCGGCGATGCGGCCGTCGCGCAGCCGCTCGATGCGGATCCAGTCGGCCTCTGTCAGAAAGGGGCCCAGGTCGCTGCCGTCCTCGCCCCACAGGCGGGCGGACTTGTCCACGCCCCAGGACAGCAGCCGCCCATCCTCCAGCCGCAGCACGCCATGCACGCCGGTGTCCTGGTCCGCGGCGCTGGGTTGCCGGTGGGCTACCACGGTCTTCAGCGGGCGGCCGTCCGGGCCCCAGAAGCGCAGCGTGCCATCGCGCGACCAGCTGACGATCCGCCCATCCGGCAAGGCCAGCGCCCCGTTCACGGCATCGCCGTGCCCGCGCAGGGTCGCCTGTTCGTGCAGGTGGCCGTAGGCGTCGAAGATCACCTGCGCGGCTTCCACCGAAAACGGGCGGTCGGGCGCTGCCGGATCGGCGGGCAGGGCGGCCCGGGCCAGGCCGATGGCGTTCGCCGCATCGCCCCGCGCCAGCTCGCCCTGGGCCGCGCGGGCCAGGAAGCGCGACTGGATCAGCTGGGCCGCCTTGCGCCGGGCCTCGGCATCCGCCCTGGCCGTGGCGGCCTCGTCGGCCGCCCGGCGTGCCTCTTCGGCCTTGTCCTGGGCGAATCTGCCGGCCACCAGCGCGGCCACCATCAGCACCAGGGCGACCACCAGGCCGGCGGTGGTGGCCCGCACCACGCGCCGCGCGGCACGGGCCTCGCTGGCGCGCGCCTGCTGCGCCGCGTCGCGCTCCGCTTCGGCCTGGGCCTTGGCCTGGGCCAGCTCGGACACCCGCGCCCGCTCCACACCCAGGCGCTGGCGCTCGTCCGCCTCGCTGGCCGTGAGAAAGTCCTGCTGCAGGGCCGTGAGCGGGGGCGCCGAGGCCGGCTTGGCGGCCAGCCAGGCATGGGCGGCCGCCAGGGCGTCGCCGCGCAGGAGATAGGCCCCGGCCTGACCCGACGCCGCCCACTCGGCGGCCCGCTCCCCCAGCCGGGTGTGCTCCCGCAGCCAGCCCAGGTCGGTCTTCAGCGCGGTCAGCAGCTTGGGCAGCCCGCTGACCGCATGGGCGCCTTCGAAAGGCACGGCATTCAGCGCGCTGAGGCCGGCAGGCACCGCCCCGAAGTCCACCGGGCGCCACAGCACCGGAATGATCCGCTTGGCATGGCGCTGGGCCTCGGCGATCTCCCAGGCGCAGACCTCGGAACCGACACTGTCGGGGGAGAGCACGAAGACCAGGGTGTCGCACTCCACGATCAGCCGCCCCAGCCGCGCCCGCCAGTCCTCCCCGTGCCCGATGCCCGCGCGATCGATCAGGATCTCGAACTCGCCCGAGGCCTCGAGCGCCGCCACGAGCTCGTCGGTGAACGCCACATCGGCGCGCGAATACGAGATGAACAGCCTGGACCGGACCGTCTCTGTCATCGGCTTCCCGCGCCGCTGGGGCGAGTGCGTCGAATTCTTATGCTATTAACCCGGCAATCAAATACGTGCTTTACAGGGCATAGCGGACCGCTTCATGAGTGAAATAGGACCGAACGCGT
>JAGRFX010000006.1 GCA_020445805.1 Rhodocyclaceae bacterium | reverse complement strand
CAGCAGGTCATGGACCCGTCCATGATCCAGCGGATGGTCTACGAGATGATGAAGCCCGAGCAGATCGAGCGTTTCGAGAAGGACAAGGAGCTCAACCTCTCGTTCGGCCGCCGCGACCTCGGCAACTTCCGCGTCAACATCTTCTTTCAGCGCAACAGCATCGGCGTCGTCGTCCGTTTCATCCAGGGCGACATCCCCAAGCTCTCGAACCTGGGTCTTCCCGACACGCTCTCCGAACTCGTGCTCGAGAAGCGCGGCCTGCTGCTGGTGGTCGGTGCGACCGGCTCCGGCAAGTCCACAACCATGGCGGCGATGCTCGACTATCGCAACGAGAGCCGGACCGGTCACATCCTGACCGTCGAGGACCCCATCGAGTACCTTTTCAAGCACAAGCGTTCGGTGGTCAACCAGCGCGAGATCGGCCTCGACACCCACGGCTGGAACGAGGCGCTCAAGAACGCCATGCGTCAGGCGCCCGACTGCATCCTGATCGGCGAGATCCGCGACCGGGAAACCATGCAGGCAGCCCTGGCCTACGCCCAGACCGGTCACCTGTGCCTCGCCACCCTGCACGCCAACAACGCCTATCACGCCCTGAACCGGATCGTTAACTTCTTCCCGCTCGAGAACCGCCCTCTGCTCTATCTCGACCTGGCCGTGGCCCTCAAGTCGGTGATCTCCCAGCGGCTGGTGCGCAAGCCGGACGGCAAGCGCATTCCCGCGGTCGAGATCCTCATGAACACCCGCCACGTGGCCGAGCTGGTCGAACGCGGCGAACTCGGCGAGATTAAGGAAGCCATGGAGCAATCCCTGGCCCCCGGCTCCCAGACCTTCGAGCACGACCTGTACCGGCTCTACAAGGAAGGCACCATCACCCTCGAGGAAGCCCTCGCCAACGCCGATTCGCCCACCAACCTGTCGTGGCTGATCAACAACTCGGAGTTCGGCAAGGACGAACCCAAGAAAGGCGGCGCTGAAATGCGCACGCCGATCATCGAGTTCGATCGCCCCCAGTCCGAAGGCGAGGCATCGTTCAAGGAATTCACGCTGCACATCGACGGCAACTCTGCCTACGACTAGGATCCACAGATCCTAGAACCGACGGCCCGAAGCAGGCCAGGAAACACCTCCCCAATGCCCCAGGACACCCTTGAAGCGCGCACCCGCGCGCTGGCCTGCGAGCTCATCGCGCGCCGCTCCGTGACGCCGGCCGATGCCGGTTGCCTCGATGTCATCGCCGCGCGCCTCGCCGCGCTCGGCTTCGAACTGACCCGCGTCGATCGCGGCGACACATGCAACCTCTGGGCGCGGCGCGGCAAGGCCGCCCCCATCGTGTGTTTTGCCGGCCATACCGACGTGGTGCCCACCGGCCCGCTCGAGAAATGGTCTTCGGACCCCTTCGTGCCCACCGAGCGCGACGGCCTGCTCTACGGACGGGGCGCGGCCGACATGAAGAGTTCCCTGGCGGCCTTCGTGACGGCCATCGAGGACTTCGTGACCGACCGGCCCGAACACGCGGGTTCGATCGCCTTGCTGCTGACCAGCGACGAGGAAGGCGACGCCACCGACGGCACGACCCGGGTCGTGGAATGGCTGCGCGAGGCCGGCGAGCGCCTGCAGTACTGCATCGTCGGCGAGCCCACCTCGACCACCCGACTGGGCGACATGATCAAGAATGGCCGCAGGGGCAGCCTGTCGGGCAAGCTCACGGTCAAGGGCATTCAGGGGCACATCGCCTACCCGCACAAGGCCCGCAACCCGATTCACCAGATCGCGCCGGCGCTGGCCGAACTGGCGGCACGGACCTGGGACGAAGGCAGCGAGTATTTCCCGCCCACCAGCTGGCAGGTGTCCAACATCCACGGCGGTACCGGCGCCAGCAACGTGATTCCGGGTACGGTGGAGCTGATGTTCAACTTCCGCTTCGCGCCGGTCCACACGGTTGACGGCCTGAAGGACACGGTGCACGGAATCCTGGATGCCCACGGGCTC
Organism: Rhodocyclaceae bacterium; assembly: GCA_020445805.1. GTDB lineage: Bacteria > Pseudomonadota > Gammaproteobacteria > Burkholderiales > Rhodocyclaceae > Cognatazoarcus. Next base: position 48,224 of record JAGRFX010000006.1, on the reverse strand, counting down.
GACTACGACCTGGCCTGGTCCCTGTCGGGCATGCCCTTCCTGACGCCCAAGGGTACGCTGGTCGGGGCACTCTCGCACGCCATCCGCGAGGTCACCGGCATCGAGACCGAACTCTCCACCACCGGTGGCACCTCGGACGGGCGCTTCATTGCAACCATATGCGACGAGGTCGTCGAATTCGGCCCCGTCAATGAGACGATCCACAAGATCGACGAGTGCATTGCGGTCGATGCCTTCGGCCCGCTGGCCCGGATCTACCGCCGCACGCTCGACAACCTGTTGCCCGGAAGGGACGCATGAACCACGACCATCACGACCCGGCGAACGAAGAAGAAGACCACGTCCACGAAAGCGGCCCCCTGGTCGAACTCGTCACCCTGCGCGACTGGCTGCGCTACGCGCTGTCCCGATTCAACCGGGCGGGCATCTTCTGCGGCCATGGACTCGTCTCGCCTTTCGACGAAGCCGCCTACCTGCTGATGCACAAACTGGCCCTGCCGGCGGAGCGCCTCGAGCTCTTCCTGGATGCCTGCATCCCGATCGAGGAACGCATCCCCCTGCTCGAAACCATCGAGCAGCGCGCCGATGAACGGATTCCAGCCGCCTACCTCACGGGTGAGGCCTGGCTGGGCGAGTTCAGTTTCCGCGTCGACCCCCGCGTGATCATTCCGCGCTCCTTCTTTGCCCAGCAGCTGGCCACGGGCATGGCCCCCTGGATCGAGGAGCCCGGTTCCGTCACCTCGGCGCTCGACATGTGCACCGGCTCCGGCTGCCTCGCCATTCTGATGGCCCACGCCTTCCCCCACGCGCGCGTGACGGCGGCCGATCTGTCAGCGGATGCCCTCGACGTGGCCGCCGAGAATGTGGCCGACTACGGACTCGATGGCAGCATCGAGCTGGTCGAGACCGACCTCTTCTCGGCCTTCGGCCCGGAAGACCGGTTCGACCTGATCGTCTGCAATCCCCCCTATGTCACCACCGAGTCGATGGAGACCCTGCCGCCGGAGTATCTCCACGAGCCCAGCATGGCCCTGGCAGCCGGTGACGACGGGCTCGATCTGGTTCGGCGCCTGCTCAATGACGCACAATTTCACCTCAACTCCGGTGGCATTCTTGCCGTAGAAGTCGGTCACAACCGGGAAATCGTCGATGCGGCGTTTCCGCAATTGCCCCTCACCTGGATCGGCGAGGCCGAGGGCGAGGACAAGATCTTCCTGATCACCCGCGAACAGCTCGCGGGCGAACCCTGACCGGATGCCCGCCGCGGTACGCCCCACGGCCCACGGAGAACTGATTCAATGGCGAACGAGCGCCCGATCCTGTTGGTCGAGGACAACCCGGACGACGAAGCGCTGACGCTTCGCGCCTTCGGCAAGAACAAGATTGCCAATCCGGTCGTCGTCGCTCGCGACGGCGTCGAAGCGCTCGACTATCTGTTCGGGACGGGTGCCCATGCGGGCCGCGACACCTCGGTCATGCCCGCCGTCATCCTGCTCGACCTGAAATTGCCCCGGATCGATGGCCTCGAGGTCCTGCGCCGCATCCGCGCCGGAGAATCCACGTCGCTTCTGCCGGTGGTCGTGCTGACCACCTCCAAGGAGCAACAGGACATCAGCGAGGCCTATCGCCTCGGCGCCAACAGCTATATCCGGAAGCCCGTCGATTTCGAACGCTTCATCCAGGCGGTCGGGCAGCTGGGGGTCTACTGGCTGTCGCTCAACGAGCCGGCCACGGGCGCCTGAAGGCGCCCGACAGGGCCTAGCCCCGTTCGTCGATCCAGGCCTGCTGGATCGCTTCGAGGATCCGCTCGCCACAGCGCCCCGCTTCGTCGTCGAAGTCAGGCAGCGCCATCACCCAGTTCATGAGGTCCACGAAATTGACGCGGGTCGGGTCCACCGCCGGGTGAGCCTCGTCGAGCTCGATCGCGATGTCGGTTACGTCGGTCCACTTCATCCGTGCTTGCCCTCGCTGACCATGTTGATGGTGTAGCGCGGAATCTCGACGACCAGGGTCTGGTCGGCGACCCTCGCCTGACACGACAGCCGCGAGTTGGGCTCGAGGCCCCAGGCCTTGTCCAGAAGGTCCTCTTCCTCGTCCTCGGCGCTCTCCAGGCTGCCAAAGCCTTCGCGGACGACCACGTGGCAGGTGGTGCACGCACACGACTTCTCGCAGGCGTGCTCGATGTCGACCCCGTTCCTCAGCAACGCGTCGCAGATGGTCTGGCCCGGCTGGGCCTCGATTACCGTCCCCTCCGGGCACAGTTCCACATGCGGCAACACGATGATCTGCGTCATCCTGTTCTCAAACCTCCAACTCATCGATTTTCTGTCCGGCCAGTGCCGACCGGATGCTCTTGTCCATGCGCAGGGAAGCGAAGTGCTCGGTGCCCTTGTTCAGGGTCGACACACCCCGCTTGATGGCCGCCAGATCGCTGCCCCTGGCGGTCTCCTCGAGTTGCGCCACCAGGGCCTCGACCTTCGCCCGCTCGGCGTCGTCGAGCAGCCCGCCGTCGTCCGCGAGCGCCTGGCGGGTGGCCTCCACCAGCCGACTGGCCTCCACCTGCTGCTCGCGAAGCGCCCTGGCGGACATGTCGTCGCCGGCGTGGTCGTAGCCGGAGCGCAGCATGCCGGCGATTTCCTCGTCAGTCAGGCCATAGGACGGCTTGACCATCACGCTGGCCTCCACGCCGGACGACATCTCGCGCGCGGAGACCGACAGCAGGCCGTCGGCGTCCACCTGGAAGGTCACCCGGATCCGCGCCGCGCCCGCGACCATCGGCGGGATGCCGCGCAGTTCGAAGCGCGCCAGCGAACGGCAGTCGCTGACCAGTTCGCGCTCGCCCTGCACCACATGGAAGGCCATCGCGGTCTGGCCGTCCTTGTAGGTCGTGAACTCCTGGGCCCGCGCGACCGGGATCGTGGAATTGCGGGGAATCACCTTCTCCGACAGCCCGCCCATGGTCTCGAGGCCCAGCGACAGCGGGATGACGTCCAGCAGCAGCCAGTCCTCGTCGGCCGAGCGGTTGCCGGCCAGGGCATTGGCCTGCTTGGCCGCCCCGAGGGCGACGACCCGGTCGGGGTCGAGATTGGTGAGGGGTTCCTGGCCGAAGAATTCAGCGACCGCCCGCTGGACGTGCGGCATGCGCGTGGCGCCGCCCACCATGACCACGCCCTTGATGTCCTCGGGCTTCAGTCCGGCATCGCGCAGGGCCTTGCGCAGGGGCGCGAGGGTCTTGCGCACCAGGTTGGTGGTGATCTCGGAGAAGACCTTGCGGCTGACCGTGAGGTTCACCGCCTCGCCACTGTCGAGCTGGCAGGCGACGGCCGCCTCCTCGGTGTGCGACAGCAGCTCCTTGGCCTCGCGGGCCTTGCCCAGCAGCCGACGCACATCCATGGCGCTCGGCGGCGCGATCTGGGCGCGGTCGAGACACCAGCAGAACAGCCGGTGATCGAAGTCGTCCCCCCCGAGCGCCGCATCGCCATTGGTCGCCAGCACCTCGAAGACCCCCTTGCTGAGACGCAGGATGGAGATATCGAAGGTCCCGCCGCCCAGGTCATAGACCGCATAGACCCCTTCGGCGGCATTGTCGAGCCCGTAGGCGATGGCAGCAGCGGTCGGCTCGTTGAGCAGGCGCAGGACATTGAGCCCCGCGAGGCTTGCCGCGTCCTTGGTGGCCTGGCGCTGGGCGTCGTCGAAATAGGCGGGCACGGTGATCACGGCGCCGGTCAGTTCGCCCCCCAGACTGGCCTCCGCGCGCGCTCTCAGCACCTTGAGGATCTCGGCCGACACTTCGACCGGGCTGCGCGGCCCCACCACCGTCCGGAGCTTGACCATTCCGGGGGCGTCGACGAAGTCGTAGGGCGTCGATTCGATATGGGTCACGTCCTTGAGGCCACGCCCCATGAAGCGCTTGACCGAGGCAATCGTGTTGCGCGGGTCGCGCGTCTGGGCCAGGGCGGCCTCGCGCCCCACCACCACGGACCCATCCGCCTGGTAGCGCACGACCGAGGGCAGCATGGCTTTCCCGTCGTGGTCGTTGAGACAGACCGCGATGCCATTGCGGACGGTCGCGACCAGCGAATTGGTCGTTCCGAGGTCGATCCCCACGGCCAGGCGATGCTGGTGCGGGGCCGCGGATTGCCCGGGTTCGGAGAGTTGCAGCAGGGCCATCAGGACTCCAGCGCCGCCAGGGCGTCTTCTATTTCTTGATCGAGCTTGTCGAGGAACATCAGGCGCCGCACCGTTTCTGCGGCAGCTTCATGGTCCGCATCGTCGTCGAGGGCCGCCGCGAGCGCCCCTTCGATCTCCTGCGCATGATGCCGCAGGCGTCGATGAAGTGCCTCGAGGGCGTCCAGGTCTGCCGCATCGGATGCGTCGCCGACTGCTTCCCGCCATTCCATCTGTTCCATCAGGAACGCCGGCGACATGGCGGTGTTCGTCTCCAGGCCGGCATCGACCCCTGCCAGCTCCAGCAGGTAGCGGGCGCGCGAGAGGGGTCGCTTCAGGGTCTGGAAGGCCTCATTGACGCGCGTGGCCCACTGCAGGGCGCGGCGCTTGTCGGCGTCGGGCAGGTGCGCGTGGCGGTCTGGGTGGACCTGCTGCTGCAGGCCCAGGTAGCTGCGCTCCAGCGCCGCCTTGTCGATGCGAAAGGTCCTGGGCAGCCCGAACAGGTCAAAGTAATCCTTGTGCAGGTCGATCGACATGCGTTCTCCGGTGCCGGGCAGTGCCCGGCACGGTCAGACGTTGAAGCTCTCGCCGCAGCCGCAGGCGTCCTTGACGTTCGGGTTGTTGAACCGGAACCCCTCGTTCAGGCCCTCGCGCACGTAGTCGAGTTCGGTGCCGTCGAGATACGGCAGGCTCTTCGGATCCACCAGGATCGTGACCCCGTGGCTCTCGAAGGTGAGGTCCTCATCCTCGCGGTCGTCAGCGAACTCGAGCTTGTAGGCCATGCCCGAACAACCCGAAGTCCGCACACCGAGTCGAATGCCGATGCCCTTGCCGCGCTTCGAAATGAAGTTGCTGACGTGCTTGGCGGCACGCTCGCTCATCGTGACGGCCATGGTGCCTACTCCCCGCCCGACTTCTTCTTGTAATCGGCCACCGCCGCCTTGATCGCGTCCTCGGCCAGGATCGAGCAGTGGATCTTGACCGGGGGCAGCGCCAGTTCCTCGGCGATCTGGGTGTTCTTGATCTCGAGGGCCTGGTCCACCGTCTTGCCCTTGACCCACTCGGTCACCAGCGAACTCGACGCAATCGCCGAACCGCAGCCGTAGGTCTTGAACTTGGCGTCCTCGATCACCCCGTCGCTGCCGACCTTGATCTGCAGCTTCATCACGTCGCCACAGGCGGGTGCGCCGACCATGCCGGTGCCGATGCCGGACTCGTCCTTGCCGAACGAGCCCACGTTGCGCGGGTTCTCGTAGTGATCCAGTACCTTGTCGCTGTATGCCATTTTTTCTCTCCTGCTGGGGTCAGTGGGCAGCCCACTGGACAGTATTCAGATCGATGCCTTCCTGCACCATTTCCCACAAGGGCGACAGCTCACGGAGCTTGCCGATCTTGCGGTGCAGCAAATCCACCGTATAGTCGATTTCTTCCTCGGTCGTAAAGCGGCCGATCGTGAAGCGGATCGAGCTGTGGGCCAGTTCGTCGTCGCGGCCCAGGGCACGCAGCACGTACGAGGGCTCGAGCGAGGCCGAGGTACAGGCCGAACCCGAGGACACGGCCACGTCCTTGATCGCCATGATCAGGGACTCGCCTTCCACATAGGCGAAGGAGATGTTCAGGTTGTGCGGAACGCGCGCGTCCATGTCGCCATTGACGTAGGTGGCGTCGATCTCGGACAGGCCCTTGACCAGCTTGTCGCGCAGCATGCGGATGCGCGTGTTCTCTTCGTCCATTTCCTCGCGGGCGATCCGGTAGGCCTCGCCCATGCCAACGATCTGGTGGGTCGCCAGGGTGCCCGAGCGCAGGCCCCGTTCGTGGCCGCCGCCGTGCATCTGTGCCTCGAGACGGACCCGGGGCTTGCGCCGCACGTAGAGGGCGCCGATACCCTTGGGTCCGTAGCTCTTGTGGGCCGAGAAGGACATCAGGTCCACCTTGAGTTTGGCCAGGTCGATGGCGACCTTGCCGGTAGCCTGGGCCGCGTCCACATGGAATACGATGCCCTTCTCGCGGCACAGCTCGCCGATCGCCTCGATGGGCTGGATCACGCCGACCTCGTTGTTCACGAACATGATCGAGACCAGGATCGTGTCGGCGCGGATCGCGTCCTTGAGCACCGCCATGTCCACCAGCCCGTTCTCCTGGACGTCCAGGTAGGTGACCTCGAAGCCCTGGCGTTCGAGCTCCCGGCAGGGATCCAGCACCGCCTTGTGCTCGGTCTTGACGGTAATGATGTGCTTGCCCTTGCCCTTGTAGAACTGGGCTGCGCCCTTGATCGCCAGGTTGTCGGACTCGGTTGCGCCCGAGGTCCAGATGATCTCCTTCGGGTCGGCATTGACCAGCGCCGCGACGTGCTCGCGCGCTTCCTCGACCGCCCGTTCCGCCTCCCAGCCATAGGCATGGCTGCGCGACGCCGGGTTACCGAAATGTTCGACCAGGTAGGGGATCATCTTCTCGGCCACCCTGGGATCGACCGGGGTCGTGGCCGAGTAGTCGAGATAGATGGGGAACTTCAGCATCGTGGATTCTCCGTCGAAGATCTTTTCTGTTCAGGCCGAAACGGCCATGAGGTTTCTGAGTCCAGCCAGCGTCGCCCGCAGCGCCGCCAAGAAATCGTCCACCTGATCCGCACTGTTGCTGCGTCCCAGGCTCACCCGGATGGCGCCCTTGGCCAGCTCGGCCGACACACCCATGGCCAGCAGGGTGCGCGAAGGCTCGGGACTGACACTCGAGCAGGCCGAGCCGCTCGCCACGGCAAATCCGGCGCGATCGAGCTTGCCCACCAGGGTTTCGCCATCGAGTCCGTCGAAGGCGAAAAAGCTTGTGCCGGGCAGTCGATCGGCCGCCGCCGAGAATACCTGCGCATGCATGGCCCCAAGACCCGACTCGAGCTGCCGTCGCAGTTCGGCAATGTGCTCAGTATCGACCGAAAGCCGCTGGGCGGCGAGCTCGCACGCGCGCGCGAAGCCGACAATGCCCGCCACGTTCTCGGTTCCCGATCGCAAGTTGCGTTCCTGGCCGCCACCGGCCACCAGGGGCTCGAGGTCCACCCGCTTGTCGCACACCAGCGCACCGATCCCCAGGGGACCGTGGACCTTGTGGGCGGAGAGGGTCATGGCATTCACGCCCAGCGCACGAAAATCCACCGCGATCTTCCCCACCGCCTGCACCGCGTCGGTGTGGAACAGCGCCCCGCTGCGCCGGGCCTCGGCGGCCAGGGCCGCCACATCCTGCACGACACCGCTCTCGTTGTTGGCCAGCATCACCGAGACGATGGCGGGACGGTCGTCGAGAACCTGTCGCCAGTGGGCGCGGTCGATCAGGCCATCCCGGTCGACGGCGATTTCCGCATGCTGCCATCCACGACGGGCCAGTTGGCGTGCGGGTTCCCGCACGCAGGGATGTTCGATGGCGCTGGTTGCCACCGTGCCCGCCTTCAAGCGCGCCGCAGCCCCTTTGATGATCAGGTTGTTGGCCTCGGACCCACCGCTGGTGAAGATCACCTCGGTGCTGTGGGCGCCCACGCTGGCGGCCACCCGGGCCCGCGCCTCCTCGATGGCCGCCCGCGCCTGCCGCCCATATTCATGGCGGCTCGACGGATTGCCGAAGCGCGCGTCGAGGTAGGGCAGCATCGCCTCCCGGACTTCCGGATCCAGGGGCGTGGTGGCGTTGTGATCGAGGTAGACCGGCGCAAACATGGGGTTGCTCAGGCCGACACCACCAGGGGGCGTACGCCTTCCCGTTCGCCACGGCGATCCTGGACCACCTTATCGCCAGCCTTCTCGCGCTGCTGCCGCACCAGGTCACCCAGGCGCACCGAGTGCAGGTATTCGTACATGCGTTTGTTGAGATTGGTCCACAGATCGTGGGTCATGCAGCGATGCTCGTCGTGGCAGTTCTGCTTGCCACCGCACTGGGTGGCATCGAGGGGCTCGTCCACCGCGCGGATGATGTCCGCCACGGTGATGTCGTCGTCACCCTTCGCCAGACAGTAGCCGCCGCCCGGGCCGCGCACACTCGACACGAGCTTGTGACGACGCAATTTGCCGAACAGCTGCTCGAGATAGGACAGGGAGATCTTCTGCCGCTCGGCGATCCCTGCGAGGGTCACGGGACCGTCGCCCTGGCGAAGCGCCAGGTCGATCATCGCCGTCACTGCAAAACGTCCTTTGGTCGTCAGTCTCATTGCGGCCCTCTGTCGGTGAGCAATACCTTAGTGTTTCGCTCAACTATACAGTTCCCGACAAAAAGCCTCAAGTATTTTGCACCGACCCGGGCCAGCCGAATTCAGGGGCGACGCCGTGGACCTCAGTCCACCATGCGCGACAGCTTGTCAGGATCGAAGGCGTCGCTGCACTCGGGCACGGAATCGATCTTGATGCCGGCCGCAGAGAGCCGCTCGAGCAGGCACTGCATGCGCCGGTCATTCTCGACCGCATGATCGAGAATGCTGTGGAGCGCCTTGGCCAGCGGGTCGTCCATGTCACGGGTCACGCCGTAGGCCGAGAAGCCCATTTCCTTGGCCTTTTCCTCGCGCGCATCGCGCTCCTTGCGCCCTTCCTCGATGATCCGCGCCGGATTGCCGACGGCCGTCGCCCCGGCCGGCACCGGCTTGACCACGACCGCGTTGGAACCGACCTTGGCCCCGTCACCCACCTCGAATCCACCCAGCACCTTGGCGCCGGCGCCGATCACCACGCCCTTGCCCAGGGTGGGGTGACGCTTGGTTCCGCGGTAGAGGGACGTGCCGCCGAGGGTGACCCCCTGGTAGATCGTGCAATCGTCGCCGATCTCGGCCGTCTCGCCGACCACCACGCCCATGCCGTGGTCGATGAAGACCCGCCGCCCGACCGTCGCGCCGGGGTGGATCTCGATTCCGGTCAGCAGGCGGCCAAGGTGGCTGAGGAAGCGACCGAGCCAGTGGAACTCGGCCTTCCAGGCCCGGTGGGCCAGGCGGTGGAAGATCAGCGCGTGCACGCCCGGGTAGCAGGTGAGGACCTCCCAGCTCGAGCGGGCGGCGGGGTCGCGCTCGCGGACACTGGCAATGTCTTCACGCAATCTCTCGAACATGGATGCTTCCTCGCGGGCGTTTCGCCGGATCAATTCCGACTATTTTTATCAGGTTTTCTTCTCGAGCGCACTCAGGAGGCCGCGCAGGATGCCGACCTCCTCCCGCTCGAGACGGATGCGTCCGAACAGGCGGCGAATCCGCGGCATCAGCTTGCGCGGGTTCTCCGGGTCGAGGAACTCGCGGGCCACCATCAGCCGCTGCAGGTGCTCGTAGAAACCTTCCACGTCTTCGAAGCTGGCCGCCTGGCCGGCCATGAACGGCGCGGCGCCGGGGTCCGCGGCGGCAACCCGCAGCTCGTAGCACATGAGCTGGACGGCGGCACCGAGATTGAGGGACGAGTAGTCGGGGTTGGCCGGGATCATCACCGGCATGTGGCACAGGCCGAGCTCCTCGTTGGAGAGGCCACTGGTTTCGTTGCCGAAGACCAGCGCCACCTCCGCCGCCCGGGCGACCGCAGCGGCCTCGACGGCGGCTTCCCGTGCCCAGCGGGCGGGCGTGGCCAGCTCGCGACGGCGGGCGGTCATGGCGGCGACCATCACCGTGCCCTCCAGGGCCTCCTCGAGGGAGTCGACGACCCGCGCCCGCTCGAGCACATCGACTGCACCCGAGGCGCGTGCGTCGGCAATGGGGTCGGGAAAGGATTCGGGTCGGACCAGCACCAGCCGATGCAGGCCCATGGTCTTCATGGCCCGCGCAGCGGCCCCGATGTTGCCCGGGTGGCTGGTACGCGAGAGGACGATCCGGACGTGGTCGAGCGTAGGTCCGCTGTTCATATTAAAATCTTGGGTTTTCCGCTGAGCCGGGGCGCGCCTGCCCCGTGACGAGATCCCGAGACATGCATCCCACCCTGAACATCGCGGTCAAGGCCGCCCGCCGCGCCGGCAACATCATCAACCGCGCATCCAACGACCTGGCCCACATCAAGGTGCATGCGAAAAGCGCCAACGACTTCGTCACCGAAGTGGACCGGGCCGCCGAGGCCGCGATCATCGAGGTGCTCCAGGACGCCTATCCGGGGCACGGGATTCTAGCAGAAGAGACCGGTACGTCCGGCCCCGAGGGCGAGTACCAGTGGATCATCGATCCCCTCGACGGAACGACCAATTTCATCCACGGCTTCTACCAGTATGCGGTCTCGATCGCCCTGGCCCGCAACGGGGTGGTCGAGCAGGCCGTCGTGTTCGATCCGGTGGCCAACGACCTCTACACCGCCACCAAAGGCGCAGGCGCCTTCCTCAACGAACGCCGCATCCGCGTCTCGAAGCGTACCCGGATGGGCGAGGCCCTGATCGGCACCGGATTCCCCTTCCGCGAGTTCGACAACATCGACGCCTACCTGGCCATGTTCCGCGAGATCGCCCAGAAGAGCGCCGGCATCCGTCGCCCGGGCGCCGCGGCGCTCGATCTGGCCTACCTGGCCGCCGGTCGCTACGACGGCTTCTGGGAGCTGGGCCTCAAGCCCTGGGACATCGCGGCAGGATCGCTGCTGGTGCAGGAGGCCGGTGGCCTGATCAGCGACCTTTCCGGCGAATCGGGCTTCCTCGCCAGCGGCAACATCGTGGCCGGCACGCCGAAGATCTTCGGCCAGCTGCTGCCGATCATCCAGGCCAACCGGCCGAGCCATGTGACCGCCTGAGCCGCAGGCCCCGAACTTCACGGGGCTGCCATCCGAGGTTTCAGTGACAGCGCCCCGTCTTCGGGGCGCTGTTGCGTTCACGGGCCTCTTTTGCCGCAGCTCGATCCGGCCCACCCCACGAGACCCGGGCAGCGAAGCCATCCCGCAGCCCCGAACCCGCTCGACATGTGTGGCGCTTTGCCCATAATGACCAGTGAATTCCGTGCAAAGGCATCGTCCCCCATGCCAGCGCGCACGGACACTGCCCAGGGAGGCGGACCGGTGCCCACGTCAGAGAAGGGAAGCCACGCCAGCCAGGCGGACTCACCCCCGCCGGAAGCTTGACAAGCGCCCTCGCCCGCCCACCCGCCGAATGCACACATAACAAGACAATCAGGAGACTCTCATGGCCAGCACCCGACCCTCGAGCGCAGCGATCACCTTCGTGGTGTCCGGCGAGCTTGGACACGCGGACGCCACGCGGTCCCGAAGCCAGGGCGACGCCGGTCCCATCGCCGGGCTGCCGGGCGAGCTGAAGGCCTGGGTACGCGTCGGACAGCGGCGGGGCAGCGAAGACGAGCACCGCCTCGAGGCTGCCCCCGGGAGCGACATCGTGGTCCTCGAGTTCGACGGGGGCCCGCCGCTCGTGCTGCACCCCGAAACGGCACGCGACCTGATGCTGGCGCAGTCCGGGCAGCCCAATCGGTCGAGCCGCGGCCGCTCCGAGGGCGACACCGCAGTCATCGTGCCGGTACCCGCGGAGTTCGGCTGGGATGGGCTGGAGGAGGCTCGGGGTAGCGCCCGGGGCCGGACCCGCGGCCTCTTGGGCAAGGTGGTCCTGAAGGCCATCCGGATCCTGACCCGCAAACTCGCCAAGGACGCACCAGACATCGTCGTCGATAAAGTCATCGAGAAGGTGGATGGTCAGGTCAGCGAAGGCGTCTACCGGCTTGAGGCCAATACGCTGCCCGAGCACCTCAAGGGGCGCCGGACGGTCGACACCCTCGACCTGCAGCCCCGCACCCAGCGGGCGCTGGTCCTGATCCACGGCACCTTCTCGAGCACCTCGGGCACCTTCGCCAAGCTGTGGGAGCAGCACCCGGACCAGGTCACGGCCCTGTTCGCCGGCTTCGACGACTGCGTCTACGCGCTTGATCACGCGACCCTCGGTCGCAGCCCCATCGACAACGCGCTGACCCTGGCCCGTACCTGCCCCCGCGGCACGCGGCTGCACCTGCTGACGCACTCCCGCGGCGGCCTGGTGGCCGAGGTCCTGGCACGTGCCTCCGCCCTGGCCCGGCCGGATCAAGCGTCGGAAGCACTGTTCCAGCCTCGCCCGGCAGGCGAGGGCGAAACCGACGGCGTCGATCCGAAGCTGTTTGCGGCCTGGATGAAGGCCCAGCGGGCCGCGCTCGGCGAGCTGATCTCGATCCTCGCCGAACGCGCCGTGGTGGTCGAGCGCGTGGTCCGCGTCGCCTGCCCGGCCCGTGGCACCCTGCTCGCCAGCACGCGCTTCGATGCCTACCTGTCGATCTTCCGCTGGACCCTCGACCTGGCGAAGCTGCCGGTCCTGCCCGACCTGGTCGAGTTTCTCGGCGAGGTGGCGCGGCGCCGCTTCGACCCGACCCGCCTGCCGGGCCTGGCGGCCATGGTGCCCGACAGCCCGCTGGTGCAGTGGCTGCACAGCGCCGACCACCCGGTGCGGGGCTCGCTCAAGGTCGTGGCCGGCGATCTGGAGGGCACCAGCGTCGGTAGCTGGCTCAAGACCCTGATGGCCGATGCCTTCTTCTGGACCGACAACGACCTGGTGGTCCAGACCCGCTCCATGTACGGCGGCGTGCCCCGCCAGGACGCGGCGACCTTCCAGGCCTTCCAGGGGGGTGAGGTCAGCCACTTCACCTACTTCTCCAATCGCGACAGCGCCGAGGCCCTGGTTCGGGGCCTGGTCGAGGACGAGCCCCCGGGCTGGCGGCCGATCGGGCCCCTGTCCTACGCCGGTGCCTCGGCCTCGGGTGCCCGCGCGGCGCGGCGGGCCCGGGCTGCCGACGGCACCGGTCAGGCGGACAAGCCCGCGGTCTTCGTGCTCCCGGGCATCCTGGGCAGCCACCTCAAGGTGGACGGCGACCGGGTATGGCTCGGTTTCCGGCTCGCCTTCGGGCTCACGAAGCTGGAATACGCCGACGACGAGCCGGCCGGGCACGTGCTGCCCGACGGCGCCGTGGGGCGCATCTACGACCGGCTGATGGACTTCCTCGAGGGCACCCACGAGGTGGTCGAGTTCTCCTATGACTGGCGGCGGCCCATCGAGGCGGAGGCCCGCCGGCTGGCGGCGGCCATCGACCGTGCCCTCGACGCCCGCTCCGGGTCGGGCCAGCCGGTGCGCATCCTGGCCCACTCCATGGGTGGCCTGGTGGCGCGCACGGTACAGCTCGAATGCCCCGGAACCTGGGACCGCATGATGTCGGTGGCCGGCGGGCGCCTGCTGATGCTCGGCACCCCCAATGGCGGCTCCTGGGCGCCGATGCAGACCCTCTCGGGCGACGACACCTTCGGCAACACCCTGGTGGCCTTCGGCGCGCCGTTCCAGGACCACAAGGCCCGCACCATGATGGCCCAGTTCCCGGGCTTCCTGCAGCTGCAGACCGGGCTGGTGGACGAGGAAGGTGGCCTGGGACGCAGCGCCACCTGGCAGAAGCTCTACGACGACGATCTCGCGGCGATTCGCGACCGATCCTGGTGGCATGCGGACTTCCGCCAGCTGGTGCCCTACAAGTGGGGCATTCCGGCGCAGGCCGTGCTCGACGCGGCCATGTCCCTGCGGCGGCGGCTCGACGACCAGCGCGACCGGGCCCTGGCCGGCTTTGCCGACCGCATGCTGCTGGTCACCGGGCGGGCCGAGTTCACGCCCGACGGCTACGAGTGGAGCGACGAAGGCCTGGTCTACCTCAACGCCGCCGAGGCGGGCGACGGTCGCGTCACCCGCCAGAGCGCCATGCTGCCCGGCGTGCGCACCTGGCACCTGCCCTGCGAGCACGGGGCCCTGCCCGACCACGTGGATGCCTTCGAGGCCTACCTGGAACTGCTGCGGACCGGCAACACCACCCGCCTCCCGGTGGTCGAAGCCTCGCGTGGCACGTCCACCGTGACGCGCGTGCGGAGCCGGCCATCCCGTGCCCTGCCCTTCGCCCCGCCCCTGCCGCCCGAGGACCTTCGTCTGCTCGACCTGCCGGTCGACACCGCCCGCCCGGCCGACGGCGAGGCCCCGCTGCCCGTCTCGATCGTCAATGGCGACCTGACCTTCGTGCGCGAGCCGCTGATGCTGGGCCACTACACGTCGACCCGGCTGAGCGGGGCCGAGTGGGTCGTCGACAAGCTGATCGGCGGCACCATGAAGGAGTCGCTCCGCCTGGGGCAGTACCCTGACCGGACCGGGACCCACCAGCTCTTCGCCAACACGGGCCGCAACGCCAATCCCCTGCAGCCACCGCGTCCCGCTTCCGTGCTGGTGGTCGGGCTGGGCGAGGAAGGCAAGCTCGAAGCCTGCGACATCGCCAAGACCGTCAAGCTGGGGGTGCTGGCACTCGCCCAGCGGATGATGGAAGCCGAATCTGGCCCACCCGCCGGATTCGAGCTGGCGGCCGTCCTGCTGGGCAGTGGAGGATCCGACGTCAGCGCGGCCAAGTCGGCCCAGTTCGTCGCCCAGGGTGTGCGGGCCGCCGACATGGCCCTGGCGGAGCTGGCCCGGGCGACACCGGGCGGCACCTCCCGCTGGCCGCGCGTCGCCAGCCTCAAGCTCATCGAGCTCTACCTCAACCGGGCCTCCGAGGCCTGGGATGCGCTGGCCCTGCTGGCCCGCTCCTCGCCCCAGAACTTCCAGCTGGCCCCTGCCATCCGCAGCGCACCCGGCGCACTGCAACGGCCGCTGGAGCGGGGCTATCGGGGATCCGACTACGGCTTCGTCCGGGCCATCAGCAGCCAGGGCAGCCACGGGGAGTCCACGATCGAATACACGGTCCATACCCAGCGGGCACGCTCCGAGATCCGGGCCCAGTCGGCCCAGCTCCCCCTGGTGCAGGCCCTGGTCCAGTCCGCCGCCAACGACCGCAACCGGGACGAGCGCTTCGGCCGCACCCTGTTCCGGCTGCTGGTGCCGGTCGAGCTCGAGCCCCTGCTGGGCGAGAGCGACGAAATGCTGCTCGAGCTGGATCAGGGCACGGCCGGCATTCCCTGGGAGGTCCTCGACACGCCGACCGGAAGCAGCGGCGGCGACAGCCAGCCCTGGGCCATCCGCGCCAAGCTGCTGCGCAAGCTGCGCCTGGCCGACTTCCGCAGCACGGTCCGTGACGCCCGTACCGATGGCGACATCCTGATCATCGGCGAGCCGCGCTGCGACGCGCGCTACTACCCGCCCCTGCCCGGCGCCCGGCGCGAGGCAGAGGCGGTCACCCGGCTGTTCAACGAGGTGCCCGCGGGCAGCCTCGGGCATGTGGTCTCGCTGGTCGGGACCGGCGCCGACGAGGACCGCCAGACCGAAGCCCTGCCCATCCTGAATGCCCTGCTCGACCCGGACCGGGACTGGCGCATCATCCACGTAGCCGGTCACGGCGAACCCCCCTGCGACAAGCCCGACGCCAACCGCCGGGCCCACCGCGGCGGCGTCGTGCTCTCCAACGATGCCTTCCTGGGCCCCACCGAGGTCGGCCAGCTGCGCGACGTGCCGGAACTGGTGTTCGTCAATTGCTGCCATCTGGCGGCCCGGCCGATCGGCCAGTTGCTCGACATCGGACGTGCCGGCATGCAGGACCCGGCGCGATTCGCGAGCGGCATAGCCGAGGCCCTGATCCGCCTCGGCGTGAAGTGCGTGATCGCCGCCGGCTGGGCCGTGGATGACGATCCGGCCGAGTGCTTCGCCAGCGCCTTCTATCGCGCCATCCTGCGTGGCGCCCGCTTCATGGACGCCGTCGCAGAAGCACGCAGCGAGGCGCGTGCCCGGGGCGGCAACACCTGGGCCGCCTATCAGTGCTACGGCGACCCGGACTGGGTCTTCCGGCGGGCCGGGGCCAACCCCGAACGCCGCACGGCGCCGCCCGCCGACGAGTTCGCCAACATCACCTCGGCCCAGGCGCTGGTCCTCGCCCTCGGAACCCTGGCGGTCCAGAGCCGCTTCCAGGGCGCCGACGGCAAACGCCAGGCCGCCCGGCTCCGCTACCTGCAGTCCCGCTTCGAGGGCGGCCTCGGACGACAGGGTGATGTGGCCGAAGCCTTCGCCGAAGCCTGGGATGCCGCCGGCGAGCGTGACCAGGCGATCGGCTGGTACCGCCGCGCACTCACGGCCATTGACGGACGGGCGTCCATGCGCGCCAGCGAGCAGCTCGGCAATCTGCTGGTGCGTCAGGCCTGGAAGGCGGTCGAACTGGCGGACAGGGCGCACCGTTCCTTGTCCGAGCAGCGCGCCCGGCACGGCGGACGCGGCCCGGACGGCGTCACCCAGCAGGCCCTGCGCGCCGCGAAGCGCGCGCTCGACGACGCGATCACATCCGCCCACCGCACCATCGACGAGGGTATGAGCGTGCTCTCCAAGCTGGCCGCCATGCATCCCACCCTCGAACGCAAGAGCCTGCTGGGGTCGGCATTCAAGCGGCGCGCCATGATCCTGCGGGTGGAAGGCAAGCGAGCCGACGAGGCCCTGGGCGCCATGGAAACCTTCTACGCCGAGGCCGAGGCGATCGGTCGCGCCAGCGGCGCTGCCAATCTCTTCTACCCGGGCACGAACTGCCTTGCCGCCGCCATTGCGCTGGCACTCGCCGCCGGCAAGCCGCTCGCCCTCGACAGTGAGCGCGTGGCTTCCCTCCGGCAGGAGATCGCCCAGCATAACGAAGCGGACCCTGACTTCTGGAGCGCCAGCGCGGCGATCGAACTGGAGGCCTACGAGGCCATTGCCGCGGGCCGGCTGGCCGAAACCCTCGACCGCCTGCTCGCGGCCTACAAGGATCTCGCGGTCCGGGTTCCGGATGGACACAACTGGGCCTCGGTGCGGGACCAGGCCACCTTCGTCCTGCACGAGCTGCTGGTCGCCGGGGATCCGGCTACGGCCGAAGCCGCCGCCGCGCGATCCCTGGTCGCGGCACTCGAGGCCTGGGCGACCGGCAAGGCCTGAGCCTCACAGCGATGGGGGCGGGCAGGGACCGGACGACACGGCTTTAGCGGGTGGCGCGTCCCCGGTCGAGGCGCGCCGCCCTTCCCTTACGACCACCGGAGGCAGGCATGAAGACGCATGTCGAGATGTTGATGGAAATGGGCGTTTCCTCGGGAGACGCGGAGCAGTACCTGGGCGACCTGGAAGAGACGCTCCCGCGCTACGGCATCGCCCACTCCCGACAACGGCTGGCCCACTTTTTCAGCCAGGTACTGCACGAGTCCGGCCTGATGCGCTTCGACACCGAAAACCTGAACTACTCCGCCAAGGCCCTGCGCGCGGTCTTCGGCAAGTACTTTCCCACCGACCAGATGGCCGAGGACTACGCACGGCAGCCGGAGCGTATCGCCAATCGCGTGTATGCCAGCCGGATGGGCAATGGCAGCGAGTCGAGCGGTGACGGCTGGCGCTACCGGGGCCGGGGCCTGATCCAGCTGACCGGCAAGGCCAACTACCAGGCCTTCTCCGACTGGCTCGGCGACGCCCGGATCATGGCCCAGCCGGACCTGGTATCCACCGACTTCGCCGTGCATTCGGCGGTGTTCTTCTGGGATCGCAACAATCTCAATGCCATCGCCGACAAGGACGACGTGATCCGCCTCACCAAGCGCATCAACGGCGGCCTCAACGGCCTCTCGCACCGGCGCGAACTCCTCAACAAGGCCAGCGGCCTGCTCGCGATGCTCGATATCGCCCAGACCCAGTTTGCGTAGCCCACCCTCCCGCCCTCCCCCCGGAACGTCCAGTGAGTCCCCCGGGGGCGGCGGTGACTGCGATTCCGGCCGAACCGGTCCCCGGTCCACGCCCGACCCGGCGGATCTCGCCGAGGCCAAGGCCCGGCTGAAGCGCCTGATGCCGCACAAGGCGGCGCAGATCGGCGACCCGAACCTCGACCGGCTGATGGCACTGATCGTCAGCCTCGACGAGATTCGGGGACAGATCGGGCTGCGCGAGATCCTCGGGCCCCGCGCCGGCCTGTTCGTCGTCGCGGCCCTGGCTTTGCCCGTCATGCTGGGCTGGCAGTGGGCGTGGTCGGGCGGCCTCGCCGGGGTGGGCTTCTCGGTCGCCCTGTTCCATTTCTGGCAGAGCGTTCGCAATGACGCCACGCACCACACCATCCACCTGGGTGGTGCCCAGGGGTATCAGGCATCCCAGCGACTGCTTGAGCCCCACCGCCACGGCGGAACCCGGCAGCATCAGGTCAGCCGGATGCGTGCGACCTATGCCGCAAGCCGGTTTGTCTTCCGCGACGGCGACCCGACGCGATGGTCCTGGCGTCCCTTCGGCCTCGGCTTCGTAGCCCTCGCGTCCCTCGTCTTGTATCCGCTGATCGGTCTCGCGATTCTCGCCCTCGTCCTGGGCTATGTGCTGCACGCCGTGTCGGACAGCCGGGCGCCGGTCGCCCTCTTTCTCGGCCCATCGAGCGACGAGGCGATCCGCCTCTTCTGGCGCATCCGCTACGCCACCGGCATTCCGTGGGCCTCCCTGCTCAAGGATCCGGTCGATCTGTCCGACGAGGCGGACAATTCCATCGAAGGCCAGCTGGATGCCCTGACGAACTTCGTCTTCAGCAACCCCTGGTCGCTGCGCTGGGAAGCCAACCCCGACTGGATGCGTGTCGTGCGCGACTTCGTCGCGGCGTCCGCGGTCATCGTGATCAAGGCCGCCGACGTGCCGGCCGTGCTTGCCGAGCTCGACTTGCTGCGCAGCGCCCATCCGCGGGAGCGCATCCTCGTGATTGTCGGAGAGGACTTTCCGGCGGCGCGTCTTCCGGCCGAACTCCGGGCGCTGTCGATGCCGGAGGCCGACGCCATCCCGTTTCTGGCGCAGATCGCCATGGCCCCCCATCGCTTCCGCGCCGCGTTGCGCGCACGCGCGAAGAGCGCGGAACCCGAGCGCTGACCCTGACGCGGCGCCCGCGAGCCATCGCCCGCCGGTGGCCGCTGCGTCCTTCGCGGGTGCAGGCGCAACGCGACCAACATACGCCCGCAATCCACATCGGCCTAAATCGCGTCTGGGCCGTCACACCGGCGGCACCGCCCATAGATCATCGTCGGGAGACACCATGACCTGCACAACCCCGCGCGCAACCCCCGTGCGCAAGGCCCTCGCCGTGGCCCTCGCCGCGCTCGGCGCCGCGGCGTCGGCCAGCGCCGCCGGCCCCATCATCAACGAGTTCTCGGCCAGCACGGCCGGCACGGACGTGGAGTACATCGAGATCCTCGGTGAGCCGCTGACCGATTACGGCGCCTATGCGGTGCTCGAGATCGAGGGCGACGGCACGGCCGCCGGCGCGGTCGATGAGGTCATCCCGCTCGGCAGCACCGACGCCGACGGTCGCATGCTGGTTCCGCTGCCGGCCAACACCCTCGAGAACGGGTCGCTCACCCTGCTGCTGGTGCGGGACTTCAGCGGCAGCTTCGGCCAGGACCTGGACAGCGACAACGACGGCACCCTCGACGCCACACCCTGGACCGAACTGGCGGATGCCATCGCGGTCCTCGACGGCGGCAGCACCGACCAGGCCTATGGCCCCGCCCTGGGACCGAATTTCGATGGGCTCAGCAGCTTCGCGCCCGGCGGCGCCTCGCGGGTGCCGGATGGCAGCACGATCTGGGTCCGCAACGACTTCGACCTGGCCGGCATTGCCGGTTTCGCCGGGTCCCTCGAGGAGGGCGAGGCCCTGAACACCCCGGGCACCGAGAACCTTCGCTTCGAGACCCCGGTGGTGGCCGACCAGTGCGGCGACCCGGCCACCCGCATTCACCAGATCCAGGGCAGCGGCGCCCAGTTCGACCCGGACTTCGGCGGCGTGCGCAGCGTGGAAGCCATCGTCACGGCCATCAAGCCGGGCCTCGGCGGGTTCTACGTGCAGGAGGAATCCGCCGACGAAGATGGCGACCCGGCCACGTCGGAAGGCCTCTTCGTGTTCATGGGCGGCGCCGACGCGGGCGCCATCGCCGTGGGCGATCGGGTCCGCGTCACGGGGACCGTGGCCGAGTTCGTCACCTCGGGCGGCGCCAGCTCGCAGACCCAGTTGTCCGGCTCGCCGACGGTGACGGTCTGCGGAGCCGGCGAAGCGATCGCCGCGCGTCCGCTGACGCTGCCCTTCTCCGACGAGGCAGCGCTCGAGGCCGTGGAAGGCATGCTGGTCAGCCTGCCGCAGCGCCTGCAGATCAGCGAGTTCTTCAACTTCGACCGCTTCGGCGAGGTGGTGCTGGCGCTGCCGACGCCCGGATTCGCCCGCCCGATGACGCCGACGGCCGTCGCGGCCCCGGGCGCAGCGGCCCATGCGGTGGCCGAGGCCAACCGCCTGGCGAGCATCCTGGTGGACGACAGCAACTCGGCCCAGAACCCGGACCCGGCCATCCATCCGGGCAATGGCCAGGTCTTCACGCTCGACAACCGTTTCCGCGGTGGCGACACCGTGGCCGACCTGCAGGGCGTCGTCGACGACCTCTTCGGGCGCCGCCGCATCCAGCCTACCGCCTACGGCAGCTTCGAAGTGGCCAATCCGCGGCCGGAGCTGCCTCCCGAAGTGGGCGGCAGCCTGCGCGTCGCCAGCATGAACGTGCTGAACTTCTTCCTGACCCTGGACGGCCAGGGCAGCGTCTGTGGTCCGCTCCAGGACCAGGACTGCCGCGGCGCGGACACGCCGGAAGAGTTCGAGCGCCAGCAGGCCAAGCTGCTGGACGCCCTGGCGGGGCTGGACGCCGACATCGTCGGCCTGGTCGAAATGGAGAACACCCTGGGCGTCGAGCCGGCCGCCCACCTCGTCGCGCAACTCAACGCGGCCCTCGGCAGCGGCACCTACGCCTACGTGAACACCGGCGTGATCGGCGGCGACGCGATCCGTGTGGGCCTGATCTACAAGCCGGCCCGCGTCTCGCCCGAGGGCGCCTACGCCATCCTCGACGGCAGCGTCGATGCGCGCTTCGTCGACGATCGCAACCGCCCGGCCCTGGCCCAGACCTTCCGGGTGGCCGACGGGGGTGCCCTGCTGACCGTGGCGGTCAATCACCTGAAGTCGAAGGGTTCGGACTGCGACGACCTCGGCGACCCCGACACCGGCGACGGCCAGGGCAACTGCAACCTGACCCGGACGGCGGCGGCCGAGGCCCTGGGTGACTGGCTCCAGGGCCAGCCCACCGGCGTCGCCAGCGACGGCACCCTGATCATCGGCGACCTCAACGCCTACGACAAGGAAGACCCCATCGTGGCCCTGCAGACCGCAGGCTTCGAGGATCTGATGGCCCGCTTCGGCGGCGAAGGCGCGTATTCCTACGTCTTCGACGGCCAGGTCGGCTACCTGGACCACGCCCTTGCCGCCCCCTCCATCGCCCGTGCGGTGACCGGTGCTGCGAGCTGGCACGTCAATGCCGACGAGCCCGACCTGCTCGACTACGACACCTCGTTCAAGAAGGCCGCCCAGCAGGCGCTCTATGAGCCGACCGTGTTCCGCTCGTCGGACCATGACCCGCTCCTGATCGGTCTTGATCTGGCGCCGCCGATGCTTGCCGTCGCGGCCGAGCCGGCAGTGCTGTGGCCGCCCAACCACAAGTTGGTGCCGGTCCGCATCCGCGCAGCGGCGAGCGATGGCGAGTCATCCCAGGCCCCCGCGATCCGGCTGATCTCGATCAGCTCGTCCGAGGCGGACACCGCAGAGGGCGATTTCCGGATCGTCGATGACACGCATGTGCTGCTGCGGGCGGAACGTGACAGCGGACGCAGCGAGCGGGTGTACACCCTGACCTACGAGGCCGAGGACGCAGCCGGCAACCGGACGGTCGCGCAGACCACGGTTCGCGTGCCGGCCAACCAGGGCCACTGAAGCAGTCGGGCCGGCCCCCCGGGGCTGGCCCGTGCGCCGCGCCGCAGGCCTCGCCTGCGGCGCCCACCCTGCCCGACCCTCGCCACGCGAGCGATCCGCCACGGTCGCTGCGCCGCATCCGCCGGCGCGATGCCTGAGGGCACAAAAAAATACCGGCCTGATCGGCCGGCGAAACGCCTGAGAGGCGGGCAACATCGGTACGCAAGGCAGCGCGGCGCGCCAGCTTGCTGAGGGTTCCCCCGGACCTGCTCGCGGGCCAACCAGGCCCCCGCAGGGGTCGGAAACACCCCGGGACGAGGCCATTGTGCGGCGCCCACATTGCGGCCCCATGACGCGGCACTGCCAACCTTTTCTGCCGCTTCGTGCGGTCACCGAACCGCAATGTTGCCGGCATAGGCTGCAGGTCGGCTGCACGCCCCTGTGCAGCCGACAAGCTCAGAACGCCCCCCCAAGACAGGAGACTTTCCCGATGCGCAGATCCATCCTGGTGGCCGTTGTTGCCGCCACCGCCTCGCTGCTCGCAGGACCCGCCGCTGCCGACCGCGACCACGGCCGCGACGACGACCACGCCCATCGCGCCCGCGACCTCAACACCCGCAACGTCGAGCTCGGACCGCGCCCCTACTTCCTGGTGGACGACATGGCCGACAGCGATCTCAAGGACACGCTGCTGGCCTGCGGCAAGCGCGAATTCCACCCCAGCGACTTCTCGATCGGACACCGCGGTGCGGCGCTGCAGTTCCCCGAGCACACGCGGGAGTCCTACATGGCCGCGGCCCGCATGGGCGCCGGCATCATCGAGTGCGACGTGACCTTCACCCAGGATCTCGAGCTGGTCTGCCGCCACGCCCAGAACGACCTCCACACCACCACCAACATCCTGGCGATCCCCGAGCTGGCGGCCAAGTGCACCCAGCCCTTCGTGCCGGCCACCTTCAATGCCGACGGGACGCTCCTCACGCCGGCCCGCGCCGAGTGCCGCACCTCCGACATCACGCTCGCCGAGTTCAAACAGCTGCGCGGCAAGATGGATGCCTCGAATCCGCGCGCGACGACCGTCGCCGAATACATGGGCGGCACGGCCAACTTCCGCACCGACCTCTATTCGGGCCCCACCAGCGGCACGCTGATGACGCATGCGGAGAGCATCGCCCTGTTCCAGTCCCTCGGCGTGAAGATGACCCCCGAGCTGAAGATCCCGAGCGTCACGATGCCCTTCAACGGCATGAGCCAGGAGGCCTACGCCCAGAAGATGATCGACGAGTACCACGCCGCCGGCGTTTCGGCCCGCAAGGTCTTCGCCCAGTCCTTCAACAAGGACGACGTGCTGTACTGGATCGCCCACGAACCGGCCTTCGGTGCCCAGGCGGTTTACCTCGATGACGCCAACACCGTGGCCGAGCTGCCCGACGCGGCAGAACTTGCCAGCTACAAGGCGGACGGCATCAACATCTGGGCGCCGCCCATCTTCGCGCTGCTGGCCTCCGACGGCGCCGGCAACATCGTGCCCTCCCAGGCCGCCCTGGACGCCGCGGCCGCCGGCCTCGACATCATCACCTGGACCCTCGAGCGCTCGGGCATCCTGGCCGACGGCAACAACGGCTTCTACTACCAGAGCTATGACGACGCCGTGACCCGCGAAGGCGACACCATGCGCGTCCTCGACGTGCTGGGCCGCGAGATCGGCGTGCTGGGCGTGTTCTCGGACTGGCCGGCCACCACCACCTACTACGCCAACTGCATGGGCCTGTAAGCCCTCTCCTGTGTGCAGGCGCCCGCCCGCCGCTGGGCTCCGAGCTGCGGCTGGCGGGACTTTGCGCAAAAGCGCGAATCGTCAAACAGGTGACATCTGCTTTCAATGTTGGCGGCCCACAGTGCCGGGATGGCGGGCGCGCGGGTGCGCCGCGTCATACCCCTTCGACCGGAGCCCCCATGACCCAGATGACTCTGCCGCGCCTCGCGGCAGCCACCCTCCTCGCCTGTGCGAGCCTTGCGTCCGCCCATGCCGACAATGGCGAGCGGACCTTCCGCGACAATCAGCGCGTCGGCGCATTCGCCCTGATCGGCGACACCCCGTACGGCACCGAGCGCGAGCCCCAGTTCGATCGCGTCATCGACGAGATCAACGCCGACCGCAGCATCCGCTTCGTCCTCCACACCGGCGATATCAAGGCCGGCAGCGAGCGCTGCGACGACGCCCTGCTGCAGCACCGATTCGACCAGTTCCAGCGTTTCGACCGCCCCTTCATCTACACGCCGGGCGACAACGAGTGGACCGACTGCCACCGCAATTCCAACGGCAACTACCTACCGCTGGAGCGGCTCGACCATCTGCGCACCCTGTTCTACCCCCAGCCGGGCATGACCACCGGCACGCATCCGGCCCGCGTGACGACGCAGGCCGACGTGCCCGGATTCGAGACCTTCGTCGAGAACCAGCTGTGGCACTTCGCCGGCGCCGTGATGGGCACCATCCACGTGGTCGGCAGCAACAACAACCTGGCCCCCTGGAACCAGATCGATCCGACCGACACGGTGGCCAATCCGCGCCCGGACCGCATCGCCGAGGTCGCGGCACGGGAAGCGGCCGCGCTGGCCTGGATCGACACGATCTTCGACACCGCGGAAGCCAGCGATGCGGCCGGCGTGCTGGTGGCCATGCAGGCCAATCCGAACTTCGAGCTGCCGGCCGGCGATCCGGAGCGGGCCGGCTTCGACGCCATCCTCGAACGCATCGCCACCCGCGCGGTGGTGTTCGCGCGCCCGGTGGTCATCGCCCACGGCGACAGCCACACCTTCCGCATGGACATGCCCCTGCGCGCGCCGACCGCCGATGGCGGTGAAGAGGTGCTGGAGAACGTCTTCCGCTTCGAGAACTTCGGCTCCCAGTACGTTCACTGGGTCGAGGTGACCGTCGACCCGCGCGACCCCAACGTCTTCGGCATGCGGCCGCACCTGGTGCCGGCCAACGCCTTCGCGCGCTGATCCGGCCGCCGCGCCCCCGAGCCGCCCCCGCCAACGGGGCCGCGGGGGGGCGCGGTGTCCGGACGCGAACAGAACCTTCGCATTTCCGCAACCAGAGCTTAACGACGGGTGCCTACCATGCCTGCACTCGACGCGACGTGGAGATCGCCCATGCATGCCATCAGTGTTCGCGGACTGAACAAGACCTTCGCGGGACGGCGTGCCCTGCACGACATCAACCTCGAACTGAGGGGCGGCGAGATGGTCGCCCTGATCGGCCCCAGCGGCTCCGGCAAGTCCACGCTGCTGCGCCACCTGGCCGGCTTCGTCGAGGGCGACCGGGACGGCAGCGAGGTCCAGCTCCTCGGCGAACTGATCCAGCGCGACGGGCGGCTCGCCCGCCACATCCGCCGCGCCCGCTCCCACGTGGGCTTCGTGTTCCAGCAGTTCAACCTGGTGGGTCGCCTGAGCCTGCTCACCAATGTGCTGGCCGGCCACCTCTACCGTATCCCCACCAGCCGCGCGCTGCTGCGCTGGTTCACCGCGGATGAAAGAGCGGCCGGCATGGCTGCGCTCGCCCAGGTTGGTATAGACGACTATGCCTTTCAACGGGCATCCACCCTTTCCGGCGGGCAGCAGCAGCGGGCCGCCATTGCCCGCGCCCTGGTCCAGGACGCCCGCATCGTCCTCGCCGACGAACCCATCGCCTCCCTGGATCCGGAATCTTCCCGCAAGGTCATGGAGATCCTCTCGCGGATCAATCGTGAGCAGGGGCGCACGGTGCTGGTGTCGCTGCACCAGGTGGACACCGCCATCCGCTACTGCGACCGCGTGATCGCCATGCGCCAAGGCCGGATCGTCTTCGACGGGCTGCCCACACAGCTCGACGAGGGCTTCCTGGCCGAACTCTACGGGGGCGACCCCGAGACCGCATTTGCCTCCCCCGCGGCGCTTCCGGAACGCCGGGAGCCCGCAGCCATCCAGGCAGCCGCCTGACCCCCCAGCAACCGCTACAGGAGTCCCACATGCTTCGCAAATTCCTCACCGGCACGCTCGCCGCGCTGGCCTGCTCGCTCGGCCAGGCGGCCGAACCCGTCAACTTCGGCATCATCTCGACCGAATCCGCCGCCCACCTCAAGGCCGACTGGGCACCGATTCTCGAGGAGATGTCCCAGGCCACCGGCTACGAGGTGAAGGCCTACTTCGCCACCGACTACGCCGGCATCATCGAGGCCATGCGCTTCAAGAAGGTGGACGTGGCCTGGATGGGCAACAAGTCCGGCATCGAGGCGGTGGATCGCGCCGGCGGCGAAGTCTTCGCCCAGACCACCTACGCGGACGGCTCGCCGGGCTACTGGTCGCTGCTGATCACCCACAAGGACAGCCCCTATCATTCCGTCGACGACGTGCTGAAGAACGCCAAGTCCATTAACTTCGGCCTCGGCGATCCCAACTCGACCTCGGGCACCGCCGTCCCGGGCTACTACGTGTTCGCCAAGAATGGCGTCGATCCGCGCACGGCCTTCAAGACCGCGCGCCCCGCCAACCACGAGGCCAACCTGATGGCCGTGGCCAGCGGCCAGGTGGACGTGGCGACCAACAACACCGAGGCCCTCGAGAAGTTCACCAAGCGTTCGCCCGAGAAGGCCGCCGAGGTCCGCGTGATCTGGAAGTCGCCCCTGATCCCGGCCGACCCGATGGTCTGGCGCGCCGACCTCGACAGCGCCAAGAAGCAGAAGATCAAGGCCTTCCTGCTGTCCTACGGGCAGGGCGACAGCGATCTCGCCAAGGCCCAGCTGGCCCGCCTGAACAAGCTGACCTTCGGCGCCTTCAAGGATTCGTCGAACGCCCAGCTGATTCCGATCCGCCAGCTGATCCTGGCCAAGCAGAAGCTCCAGCTCGAGGCCGACACCACGCTCTCCGCCGCCGACAAGCAGGCCAAGCTCGCCGAGCTCGACAAGCAGCTCGCCGACCTCAACACCCAGCTCGCCGCCGCCCACTAAGCAGCGCCGGCTGTCTCGCCGCGCGGCGCCTGCGGGCGCCGCGCCCGCAATCCACCCCGTTTCCAGGCCATCGACCGTGGACGCTGCCCTCTCCCCGAACGCCCCTCCCGGCCGCCGCCGAACGCTCTCCAGCCTGCTGATGTGGGGCCTGCTGCTGGCCGCGCTGGCCGGCTCCTGGGAAGGCGCCGACATGCGACCCGGCGACCTCTTCGCGGACTCGGCCAACATGGCCGAATACGCCAGCGAGTTCTTCCCGCCCGACTTCCGCCACTGGAAGGACTACGTGACGGAGATGCTCGTCACGGTCCAGATCGCCCTGTGGGGCACCGCCCTGGCGGTGGTCTGCGCGGTGCCCTTCGGCCTGCTGAGCTCCGCCAACATCGCACCGACCTGGATCCACCAGCCGGTCCGGCGCCTGATGGATGCAGCCCGCGCCATCAACGAGATGGTGTTCGCGATGCTCTTCATCGTCGCCGTGGGCCTCGGACCCTTCGCCGGCGTGCTGGCGCTCTGGGTCCATACCACCGGCATCCTGGCCAAGCTGTTCTCGGAGGCCGTCGAGGCCATCGATCCGCGCCCCGTCGAAGGCATCCGGGCCACCGGCGCCAATGTCCTCGAGGAGATCGCCTACGGCGTGATCCCCCAGGTCATGCCCCTCTGGGTCTCCTATTCCCTCTACCGCTTCGAGTCCAACGTTCGCTCGGCCTCGGTGGTGGGCATGGTCGGTGCCGGCGGCATCGGGGTGATCCTCTTCGAGGTGATCCGCAGCTTCGAGTACGCCCAGACCGCGGCGGTGATGCTGATCATCGTGGTCTTCGTGACCGCCATCGATCTGGCCTCGGCCGCCATCCGCAAGACCCTGATATGAGCGCCGTGGCGCTGCGGCCGCTGCAGCCCGCCGACCTGCCCGTCCTTTGCCGGCTGCTGGGCGAACTGGACGAGGGCCCGCCCGTGGAGCCCGCCACCGCCGAGGCGACGCTGGCCGCGATGCAGGCCTTCCCGGGCTATCGCTGCTTCGTCGCCGAGCGCGGCGAGACGGTCGTCGGGACCCTGTCGATGCTCGTCTTTCCCGTGCTGTCGCGCCACGCCAGGCGCGAGGCCATCGTGGATGCCGTGGTGGTCGCGCACGAGCGACGGGGCCAGGGCATCGGCCGCGCCATGATGGCCGCCGCCCTGCAACTGGCCGCCGACCAGGGCGCCTACAAGCTGGCTCTCTCCAGCAACCAGCGCCGCACCGGCGCCCATGACTTCTACCGCGCGCTGGGCTTTGAGCAGCACGGCCTCAGCTTCAGCATTGCCACCGGAATCCACCCATGACCCATTTCGTGGCCGCCCACAACGTCGTCCGCAAGGCCATGCTGGGCGACGCGCCGAGCATCGCCGACGACGCCACCGTGCAGGACACCCGCTTCGGCCGCTACAACGAGGTCGGCTCGGGCTGCCGACTGGACGACTGTTCGGTGGACGACTACAGCTATTTCGACCGTCTCTGCGACGTGGCCCACACGGACGTCGGCAAGTTCGCCAACATCGCTTCGATGGTCCGCATCAACCCGGGCTTCCACCCCATGGAACGCCCCTGCCAGCATCACCTCCTGTACCGGGGCAGCCTCTACGGCCACGGGCCCGACGACCCGGACCTGTTCCACTGGCGCGCCCTCCAGCGGGTCCGCATCGGCCACGACGTGTGGATCGGTCATGGCAGCCTGATCATGCCCGGGCTGCGGATCGGCAATGGTGCCGTCATCGGCGGCGGCAGCGTGGTGACCCGCGACGTGCCGGCCTACACCATCGTCGCCGGCAATCCGGCGCGGCCGATCCGCCGCCGCTTTCCCCAGGCCGTTGCCGAGGCCATCGAGCGCGTGGCCTGGTGGGACTGGAGCGACGAGGAGCTGCGTGAACGGCGGCACGAACTGACCGACCTGCGCACCCTGCTGAGGCGGGCCGGGGCAAGCGCCTGAGGCGACCGCCGGCTCAAGCGCCGAAGCGGAGCACCGATCCGTCGAAGCCGAAGCGGGCCACGTGCCGGAGCGGCGCACCGGGCGCAGCTTCGACGAAAAGCCCCAGCGCGGCCACCTCCACCTCGTCCACCCGCGCCGCGGACAGGGCCTCTGCGAGCCAGCCGCCCACCCGCTCACGCAGCGCACCCTGGATCCGCCCGCACAGGCTGAGGTGGAAACGGAACTCATCGAGGACGAAGGGGTAGCCGTGGGCCTCCAGGAGCGCCTTCTGCCGGTCGTTGAGCCCGCCGGCCAGCCGCCGGGCCCGCTCCTCAGCGCCGGGCGCCTGGGCGAGTCCCGCCATGGCTTCGACGCAGTCCCGCTCCAGCGCCGTCAGGGCCCCGTGGCCGTTGAGCGGCAGGAGCGCGACGAAGTCCCGCAGCTCGCCCACGGCGAGTCGGGTCACGAAGGGGCGCTGGACCGAGGCCAGGCTCTGGATCGACCGCTCGAGACGCGCCGGATCGCAGCCGGGTGCCAGCCGGAACGGGGCGCGCAGGGTGGCGTGCAGGCCGTAGCGGCGGGGTGAGGCGGTGATCTCCCGGATCACCGATGAGGACACGCCGGGCACCATGGGCTGACGCAGCAGCGCGCCCGTGCGGGCATCGCGGCCCAGCCAGGTGCTCCCCAGGCGATCCAGCGGGGTGCCGGCTTCCGGCGCCCAATAGAGGGCAAAGCGCGGCGCCGGCTCAGTCATGCAGCGAGGCCCCGGGGGCCAGGTAAACCAGACGACCGCGCGAGACGGTGGCGACCACCCGGGGGCTGTCGTCGTCCTGGTCATCCACCAGGATCAGGTCGGCCACCGCGCCGCATTCGATGCGGCCGCGATCGGCGAGTCCGGCCGCCCGGGCCGGGTTCGACGACACCATCGCCCAGGCCACCGGGAACGCGATGCCCGTCTCGCCGGCCAGGCGGAACGCGGCGGCCAGCGGCGCCGGATAGTAGTAGTCCGAGGCCAGCACATCGCAGAGCCCCTCCAGGGCCAGGTCGGCGGCCTTCGGCGCGCCCACGTGGCTGCCCCCGCGCAGCACGTTCGGCGCCCCGCAGACGATGGCCGCGCCGCGCTCGCGGGCCCGCCGGGCCACCGCCACGTTGAGCGGAAACTCCGACACCCCGCAACCCAGCCGCTCGAAGTGGTCGCGGCGCTCGCAGCTGTCGTCGTCGTGGGACGC
Organism: Rhodocyclaceae bacterium; assembly: GCA_020445805.1. GTDB lineage: Bacteria > Pseudomonadota > Gammaproteobacteria > Burkholderiales > Rhodocyclaceae > Cognatazoarcus. The sequence continues at coordinate 18,211 of JAGRFX010000006.1, read as the reverse complement.
CATCGGGACACCATGCTCCCGCGCCAGCGCCGCCAGTCGGGCCACCGCCTGGGGCACCGCATCGCCGCGGCTGGCGGTGACTTCGAGCCGCGCCACGAAGGCCTCTTCGCTCAGGCCGGCGCGGTCGGCGTACTCCCGCAGGCGGTGCGGCTTGCGCCGCATGCCCGGCAGGTGCTCGTTGAAGGCCAGAAAGTCGATGTCGCCGTCGGCGAGCCAGCGGCCGACGCTGGCCTCGGACTCCAGGTCGTGGCATTCGAAGCGCAGGTGGATCTGGTGGGAAACCGACGCATGACCGTTCATGCTTCGGAGCCCGTCGATGACCCTGCGGGCGTTGTCCCGCCCGCGCAGGCCGCCCTCCCAGGAACAGGTGATGCCGTGGAAGGCGGTCGTGATGCCGTTGGCCGCGAGCTGGCGATCCGCTTCGGCCAGGGCCAGGCCAAGCGGGATATTCACCTGCGGGCGCGGCATGATCAGGCGCTCGAAGGCGTCGCCATGGAAATCGACGATGCCGGGCAGGACCATGCAGCCTCGCGCATCGAGGATGCGCCCATCGCCGGCCGCCTCAGAAAAACGACCCTCCGCAATGCACAGGGGTTCGAGTCCCCACTCGCCTGTCGCGCCGAGCACCAGCCCGCCACGAACCTCCCGCACCGCGTCGCTGCCACCATGACTTCGCATGCCTGACCTCCTTGACGTAACCGGGCAGCCTAAGCGGCGAGGTTTACAGATTCGTGTGCACGCCGCCGGGCTCAGCCCGGCCCGGAGGGATCGAACTGCAGCTGCACCCGGTCCCCGGGGAAGAGCGCCACCGAGAACAGGAACGGCCGGTCGCCCCCCTCCAGGTTGAGGGCCTCCACCCGCAGCAGCGGCCGCTCGGGGGTCTGGTCCAGCAGGCGGGCCACGTCCTCCTCGGGCAGGATCGCGGTGACCCGGGTCATGCCGCGCACATAGTCGGCCACGCCGCAGGCGGCCAGCGCGGCACTCATGGAGCCTTGCGCCTCGATCTGTCCCGGCAGGTCCCCGAAGCGATCGGCTGCCAGCCAGTGGTCGACCACATTCACCGGACGGGACTCGCCCAGTCCCAGCAACCGGACCTGGACCAGCGGCGTGCCGGCCGGCAGTCCGAGCGCCCGCATGGCCGCGCCGTCGGCGCCGATGACGGCGGCGCTCAGCAGCCGCACCGCCGAGCTCAGGCCCGCGCTCGCCAGGTTTTCCGAGAAGCGCGTGCGCCGCGCCACCGTGTAGTCGATCGGTCGCTGGACGAAGGTGCCGCGGCCCTGCTCGATGCGGACGAGGCCGCGCCGGGCGAGCACGCTGACGGCGCGGCGCACCGTGTGGCGATTGACGCCGAAGCGCTCCGCGAGTCCGGCTTCCGTGGGCAGCCGCGCCTCTGACGCAAAGCGACCCTGGCGGATCTCGTCCTCCAGGGCCGCCGCGATCTGGGCCCAGACCGCCACGCCCGCGCCCCGTGTCACTTCCATGGCCGCCTCCGCTGTGATGTGGCGCGAGCGAGCATACGACCCTTTCACGATAGTTTCATGCACGGGGAGAAGAATGCGGGACACGCGGGTCCGTTGCCACACGGCCCGGCACATTGATCTAGACATGTACACCTATGACCGATCCCGCCGCGCCTGAGCGCGACCTCCCCGAACGTCGCGCCTGGCTGGGGCTGCTGGCCCGCGCCCCGGCCCACGCGCTGCGCGCGGCCCTGACGCACATCGACGACCGCCCGCCCTTCACCTGGCTGCGGCAGCCCGAGTGCGGCCTGGTGATGGTGCAGGCCCGCAGCGGGGGCAGCGGCGCCCGATTCAACCTCGGCGAGGCCTCGGCCACCCGCTGCGTGCTCCGCATCGACGGCGGCCCGGTCGGGGTCGGCCATGTCCTCGGTACCGATGCCGGCCAGTGCGGTGACATCGCCCTGTGCGACGCCATGTTGCAGGATCCCCGCTACGCCGACGCCGTCCGCGAGCAGGTGCTCGAGCCCCTGGGCTCCCAGGAGCAGGAGCGCCGGGCCGAGCGCGCCGGCCGCATGGAGCGCAGCCGGGTCGACTTCTTCACCCTCGTGCGCGGAGACGACTGATGCCTGCCATCGACCTCGATCGCGTCGGCCCGGGCTTCGCCGATCCGGTCCATGACGCCCAGCGGGTCTTCCGCAGCCTGCTCACCGCCATGGCGGAGCCGGGCCGGATCGTCACCCTGGACCTGCCTCTCGTCCCGCCGCCGGGCCTCTCGCTGGCCCAGTGCGCGACCCTCCTGACCCTCGCCGATCGCGACACCCCGGTGTGGCTGGCGCCCTCGATCGACACCCCCGACGTGGCGGACTTCCTGGCCTTCCACTGCGCCAGCCCCCGGGTCGGCAGCCCGCTCGGGGCCCGTTTCGTGGTCCTGCCCGACCTCGCTCAGCTACCGGCGCTCGACACGCTCGACCTGGGCGATCCGGCCTACCCGGACCGCTCGTCCACGCTGATCGTCGAAGTCACCGAACTGGCCGAGGACGGGCCGCTCGAGCTCCAGGGCCCGGGCATTCCCGACCGGCGGCGGCTCTATGCCGGCGGCTGGAGCACCGCCACCACCCGGTTCGCCGCCGCCAACCACGCCGGCTTCCCGCTCGGCGTGGACCTGGTCCTGTGCTGCGCTGATGCGCTCGCCGCCCTGCCCCGGACCTGTCGCATCACCGAGTCCACGGGAGCATCCTCATGTACGTAGCCGTCAAGGGCGGGGAGCGCGCCATCCGCAACGCGCTGGAGCTGCTCGCCGAGGAGCGCCGGGGCGACCGCTCGGTACCGGAGCTCTCCGTGGCGCAGATCCGCCAGCAGATGCGCCTGGCGGTGGCGCGGGTCATGAGCGAGGGCTCCCTGTTCGATCCCGAGCTGGCCGCGCTGGCCATCAAGCAGGCCAGCGGCGACCTGGTGGAGGCCATCTTCCTGCTGCGCGCCTACCGGACCACCCTGCCCCGCCTCGGCACGACCCGGCCCGTGGACACCGGACGGATGCAGCTCGACCGGCGGATCTCGGCCACCTTCAAGGACCTGCCCGGCGGCCAGGTGCTGGGGCCGACCTATGACTATACCCAGCGCCTGCTGGACTTCGGCCTGGCCGACGAGGCGCCGGCGCGGCCCGCGGACCCGCCTGTGGCAGCGTCCGCCGCGATGGCGCCCCTGACTGCCCCCCCGGTCACCGAGCTGCTGCGCCGCGAAGGCCTGCTGGAGGATGACGTGCCGCCCGATGGCGACCCCGAGCCTACGGACCTGACCCGCGAGCCCCTCGAGCTGCCCGCATCCCGCGCCGCCCGCCTGCAGAACCTGGCCCGGGCCGACGAGGGCTTCCTGCTGGCCCTCGGCTACTCCACCCAGCGCGGCTATTCCACGACCCACCCCTTCGCCGCCGAGATCCGGCTGGGCCGCGTGCCGGTCGAGCTCTTCGTGGAGGAACTGGGTTTCGCCATCGAGCTGGGCGAGATCGAGCTGACCGAGTGCCAGCTCGTCACCGATTTCGCCGGCAGCCACGAGGCGCCGCCCCAGTTCTCCCGCGGCTATGGACTGGCCTTCGGCCACGCCGAGCGCAAGGCCATCGCGATGGCCCTGGTCGATCGTTCGCTGCGCGCCGGCGAGTTCGGCGAGGCCACCGAGCAGCCCGCCAACGACGTCGAATTCGTGCTCTCCCACAGCGACAACGTGGAGGCCTCGGGCTTCGTCCAGCACCTCAAGCTGCCCCACTACGTGGACTTTCAGACCAACCTCGAGCTGCTGCGGCGGCTGCGGGCCGACTGGACGTCCCGCGGCGGAGCGGCAGACGCCGGCGAGCAGCCGGACGCCGGAGACGACGCATGAGCCAGGCCGGCTACAACTTCGCCTACCTCGACGAACACACCAAGCGGATGATCCGTCGGGCGCTGCTCAAGGCCGTCGCCATCCCGGGCTACCAGGTGCCCTTCGGAAGCCGCGAGATGCCGCTGCCCTATGGCTGGGGTACCGGCGGCATCCAGGTCACGGCGGCCATCATCGGCCGCGACGACGTGCTGAAGGTCATCGACCAGGGCTCGGACGACACCACCAACGCGGTGAACATCCGCAGCTTCTTCGCGCGGGTGGCCGGCGTGGCCACCACCGAGCGGACCCGCGAGGCGACGCTCATCCAGACCCGCCACCGGATTCCCGAGACGCCGCTGGCCGCGGGCCAGGTGATCGTGTTCCAGGTGCCGATCCCGGAGCCCCTGCGCTGGCTGGAGCCGCGCGAGACCGAGACCCGCAGCCTGCATGCGCTCGCCGACTATGGCCTGATGAACGTCAAGCTCTACGAGGACATCGTGCGGCACGGCCGCATCGCGACCACCTACGACTACCCGGTCGAGGTCAATGGCCGCTACCTGATGCGTCCCTCGCCGATCCCCAAGTTCGACAACCCCAAGATGCACCGCAACCCGGCCCTGCAGCTCTTCGGCGCGGGCCGCGAGAAGCGCGTGTACGCGGTGCCCCCCTGGACCGACGTGCGCTCCCTCGACTTCGAGGATCACCCCTTCGCGATCGAGCGCTGGGATCACGCCTGCGGCCTGTGCGGCGCCTCCGACAGCTACCTCGACGAACTGATCACCGACGACGCCGGCACCCGCCTGCACGTCTGCTCCGACACCGAGTACTGCGCGGCTCGCCGGGCCGCCGGTCACCAGGGAGATGCCCCATGAGCCCGGATGCCCTGATGTCGGTTCGCCAGCTGTCGGCGGCCTATGGTCGCCAGCTGGCCTGCCGGGAGATCAGCTTCGAGCTCTATCCGGGCGAGGTGATCTGCCTGGTGGGCGAATCGGGTTCCGGCAAGTCCACGCTGCTCAACACCCTGGCCCATAGGCACCGTCCGGCGTCCGGCGAGGTCATCTACCGGCACGCCCGCCTGGGGCCGGTGAGCCTTGGCGCGCTCGACGAGGCCCGGCTGCGGGAGCTGTGGCGCACCGACTGGGGATTCGTCCGCCAGAATCCCCGCGATGGCCTCCGCATGCGGATCTCGGCCGGCGGCAATATCGGCGAACGGCTGATGGCCCTGGGCGAGCGCCACTACGGCCGACTGCGCGAGACGGCCGTCGAGTGGCTGCGCCTGGTCGAGATCGACCCCCAACGCATCGACGACCGGCCCGACACCTTCTCGGGCGGCATGCAGCAGCGGCTTCAGATCGCCCGCAATCTGGTCACGCGGCCGCGCCTGGTGTTCATGGACGAGCCCACTTCCGGGCTCGACGTGTCGGTCCAGGCGCGCTTCCTCGACCTCCTGCGCCGGCTGGTGGCCGAGATGGGCCTGTCGGTCGTCCTGGTCACCCACGACCTGGGGGTCGCCCGGCTGCTGGGGCATCGCATTCTGGTCATGAAAGAGGGGCAGATTGTGGAACAGGGGCTGACGGATCAGGTGCTCGACGATCCCCAGCATCCCTACACCCAACTGCTCGTGACATCCGTCCTCGCCGCCTGACCGGAGCCATCGTGACCGACCAGCCGATCCTCGAAGTCCAGACCCTCTCCAAGCGCTTCAAGCTCCACACCCGCGACGGCATCGAAATCCCCGTGCTCGAGGATATCGAGTTCCGGCTCGGCGCCGGCGAGTGCCTGGTCCTCGACGGCCCCTCGGGCGCCGGCAAGAGCACCCTGCTGCGCTGCCTCTACGGCAACTACCTGGTGTCGGGCGGGCGGATCCTGCTGCGTCGCCCCAGCGACGGCCTGGTGCTGGACCTGTGCAGCATCTCGCCCCACCTGCTGACCGACCTGCGCCGCACCACCCTCGGCTATGTCAGCCAGTTCCTGCGCGTGATCCCGCGGGTCAGCGCCCGCGAGATCGTGGCCGAGCCGCTGACGGCGGTGGGCGTGCCCATGGCCCAGGCCCTTGAACGCGCCGATGCCCTGCTCGACCGGCTCAATCTCTCGTCGCGCATCCGCCACCTGCCGCCCGCCACCTTCTCGGGCGGCGAACAGCAGCGGGTGAATATCGCCCGCGGGCTGATCGTGCCCAAGCCCGTCCTGCTGCTGGACGAGCCCACCGCCTCCCTCGACGCGCGCAACCGCGCGGTGGTGATCGCGCTGATCCAGGAGGCGCGCCTGGCCGGCTGCGCGATCGTCGGCATCTTCCACGACCGGGAAGTGCGCGACGCGGTCGCCACCCGGTCCTTCGACATCCAGCCCATGGAGCGGGAAGCCGCATGAGTGCCGTCCGATTTCACCTGACCCACGCCCGCATCGTCCTCGCCGACCAGGTCCTGGAGGACGCCTCCCTGCTGATCGAGGACGGCCGCATCGACGCCATCGGCCCGATCGCCTTCGGCGATGCCGTCGAACTGGACCTGGGCGGTCGCCTGCTGCTGCCGGGCATGATCGACCTGCACTGCGACGCCATCGAGAAGGAGGCCGAGCCCCGTGCCGGCGTGATGTTCCCGCTCGACGTGGCCTGCGCGCAGATCGACCGGCGCAATGCCGCCGCCGGCATCACGACCCCCTTCCACGCGCTCTCCTTTGCCCACGCCGAGTGGGGCGTGCGCAACAACGACACCGCCGCCGCCCTGGTGCGCCAGATGCACGCGTTCCGCCCCCATGGCCTCGTGGACAACCGGATCCATGTCCGCTACGAGATCACCGATGCCTCGGCCCTGCCCTACATCCTGACCCTCATCGACGAACAGTGCATCGAACTGCTGTCGCTGATGGACCACACGCCCGGCCAGGGGCAATTCCGCCACCTCGAGAAATACGTGGCCTACCTGATGGGCAACCATGGCAGCAGCCGCGAGGCCGCCGAGCGCCTGGCCGAAGAGAAGCTCCGCGCCCGCGAGACCGCGGACGACCGGGTCATGGCGCTGATGGAGCGGGCCCGCGCGGCAGGCGTGCCGATGGCGAGCCACGATGACGACAACGCCGACCGAGTCGCCACCATGAAGCGCCTCGGCGCGTCCATGAGCGAGTTCCCTATCGACCTCGACACTGCCCGGGCCGCCCACGCCGCAGGCCTCGCGACCATCCTCGGCGCCCCCAACGTGATGCGCGGCGGGAGCCAGTCGGGCAACATGCGGGCCCTCGACGCCATCGAGGCCGGCGTGGCGGACTGCCTGTGCGCCGACTACGCGCCGGCGACCATGCTGGCGGCCGTCATGGCACTGGCCTCGCGCGGTCCCCTGTCCCTGCCCGAGGCCGTCCGGCTGGTGAGCCTCGGCCCCGCCCGGGCCGCCGGCCTCGAGGACCGGGGCGAGATCGCGACCGGACTGCGCGCGGATCTGATCATGATCGACGAGCCCGGTGGCGTGCCCGTGGTCACCGCCACCTGGTGCGGCGGCCGCCCGGTGTTCCACGCCGGCTATCCGCAGGTCTGAGCGCCGGAGCGCCTGGACATGCGCTCACGGCCTGCCCCGTCGCCCGATTCCGGAGCGGCCGCGTGGCTGGATGCGGTGCACGATCTCCAGCGCGCGCAATTGCTGGCCGCGCAGGCCATCGCCGGTTTCTGGCTCGACCTGCCGCGGCTGTGGCTCTTCGCCGCCGGTGAAGCCATGCTGGATACGCTCGAACGGCGCGCGCCGGCCCCCCTCCCCCACCAGCGCTCAGCGGCGCTGAGCATCGCGCTCGCCAGCGATCTGCAGGCGGCATCCCGCGATGCAGCCGCCGCCCTTGGGCGCCTCGGCGCTGCCCTCGAAGCGTGCGATCGGAGGTCGGCCAACGCACCCGCGGCTTGCGGGCAGGGTGCGGCACCAACCGCAAGCCCTGCGCCACGCGTTCCCGTCGAGGCCGTCGGTCGCCTGCATTGAACAGCCGACCGTGCGTCAGGAAAATTTACAGTTGCGGCACCGCAAAAATCTATACTTCGCGCGACCCCGGAGAATCACAATGACCAATAAAGAAATAGAAAGAAAGTTTCTGGTCCGCGATCGGTCGGTGCTGCAGGGCCGGCCAGGTGTTCCGATCGTTCAAGGCTACCCGATCAAGGAACACGGCCACATGACCATGCGCGTGCGGATCGTCGGCGAGCACGCCTTCCTGACCCTCAAATCGCCCGTCCACGGGCTGACGCGCGACGAGTTCGAATACCCCATTCCCCTTGCCGACGCGCGCACCCTGATCGCGTGCCACTGCGATCACCGCATCATTCGCAAGACGCGCTACGAGGTGCCCTACCGTGGGCAGCGCTTCGAGGTCGATGTATTCGAGGGCGTCCATCAGGGGCTCGTGGTGGCGGAGCTCGAACTCGCCCACGAAGCCCAGCGCATCCTCCGCCCCGACTGGCTGGGCGACGAGGTCAGCCACGACCGTCGCTATGGCAACTTCTCGCTGGCCCTGGCCGAACAGGCCCGTGCCCTCGGCGTGATGCCCCTACCGCGGCCCGACGAACGCGCCGCCTGACGGCGGCCCTCCGGGGCCGCCGCCACGGGCACGCGGGAATTACTTGCGCAGTGCCGGCAGGCCGGCCACCAGGGCCGACAGTTCATCGGGCGACTTCTGCGCCAGCAGGGCCATGCCCGCCCGCATCAGGGCAGACTTGCCCACCCGCTTGCCGCCCGTCTTGAGGTCGCGGCGCAGCCCCAGCAGGGCCTCGCGCTCCCCTTTGCCGCAGCGGAACTCGAGGGCCGTCGCCTTTTGGGCCTTGGGCTTTGCCGGCTTGGGGGCCTTCGGGGGCTTCGGCGACTCGAGCTTGACCTCGGCCTCCGGGGACTTCGCTTTCGCGGCCTTGCCTTTGGCAGCCTTGCCCTTGACGACCCCAGCCTTCTTGGCCGGCGCTTCGACGACCGGGGTCTCGGCTGCGGCATCTGCCGCCGCAGGCGCACTGGCCTTGGACGCCTTGGGCTTGGCGGCCTTCCTCGCGCGCGCCGGCTTGGCAGCCTTGGCCGGCTTGGCCTCATCCGCTTCGGCGGGCTCGGCGGTTGCCTCGGCGGCGCTCAGCTCCGCCGCTTCCGCGCCAGCAGCCTTCGCCGGGCTGGCTGCGTCGGTCGCGGGCGCCGCAGGCGATTCGCCGGGCGAGGCGACTGCGGGGGCGGTCGCCGTATCCGCGTCCGACACCGGCGCCGCCGCCGTGTCCATGGCCTGGGGGGTCTGGGTATCGATCATTCCGTTCTCCTTCGAGGGGCACTGCCAATCCACGGTGGCAGCGGCCGTTCCATCGTGCCCGGCGTCTCCGCAGCACGACACCGGGATCGGAATATAGAGTATTACCGTATTACTTTCCACCTTGCTGCGCGACATTCGGAGGCGACGGCAGCCCGCCACTGCTCCCATCCGCCAGGGGGCCCAGCTGCCGGAGGCGCAGGCGCCGGACGACGCCCTTCGGGTCGATCTGCACGATCAATTCGTGCGAGCCACGCAGTTCGTTCGCCGCCACCACCAGATCGAGCACGTCGCCGACCACCGGGACGAAACCCAGCAGCGGCGGTACCTCGAGCACATCGGTATAGATCCACACCTGCACCGAATCGTCGCCGCGAACCTCGTCGGGCGGGCCCAGCTGCCGGATGACCTCCGCCCGGGTGGACTCGCCGGCTTTCAGGCCCTGGGCTCCGCGATCCAGGCCCGCACATCCGCTGGAGAGCAGCGCCGTCGCGCCAAGGACCACCGCAAAATCCTTCCGCAGCGCCCTCATCGAGCGCTCTCCCCTGCGGCCAGCGCATCGATGGCCTGCACCACATCGCCAGGCGCCTCCTTCTGGATGTAGTGCCCCGAATCCCAGATGACCGTCAGTCCCGGCGCGGCAAGCAGACCCAGCCAGTCCCGCCGCAGGCGGTCCAGCATGGCCCGGAAGGACGCATCCTCCATGGGGGCCGGCCGGTCACTGACCAGAATCCGTGCGGGCGTTGACAACGGCTTGCGCTGATCGAGCCCGTCGAGGCAGCCGGCCTGGTCATCGAACTCGCGGCGGGCCGTCTCGGAGAACACCAGACGACGCAGGCCCTTGAGGACCGCTGCCTGGGAGGGCTGCTCCTGCTGGATGGTTTCCCAGTGCCGCGGGTGGGTCGGGTCCAGCAGCACCAGGCCGGCCACCTCCGCCGGGTAGCGGCGTGCAAACACATACTGGTACAAGCCCCCCAGCGAGTGCCCCACCAGCAGCCAGGGGGGCCGGATCCCGGCCGCCAGCAGCCGCTCACGGGTCTCATCGGCGATCGTGCACGGATCACGCGGCCCCGGCGTCGCCTTCGCGCCGCCGTAGCCGGGCCGGTCGAAGCGCACGACCCGGTACCGGTCCCGCAGCATCGGCGCCAGGACATCCCAGGCTTCCGTGCCATCTCCCAGACCGCTCTGCAGCACGACCGGGATCTTTCCGGGCCCCTCCACGCCGACGGCCTCGCGGGCCGACTCCAGGGGGGTCGGCGGGTGGGCGCAGCCCGCGGCGAGCACGCCCAGGCAGAACACGAAACGGATCACGAGCTTCATTCGACGCGCTCCATGGGAATTCCAGCAAAGTCGAGCGCCCGCCCGCTCGGGTCCCATCGGACCACCTCCCCGCCCGATGCGAGCACCCCCAGCCGCTCTGCCCGTAGCGGGCCGACAGGACGCAGGACCGTCACATCCACGATCTCGTCAGGGGCTTCCGGGTCGGAGGTCTCGGCCAGCCACAGGCCCCGCGCCTCGGTGATTCGAACCGACGCGCGGGGCACGGCCTGCGCCTCGTCCGCGATCGTTCGATAGAGCCCCGGAGAGGGCCGGGGCCCCGTTTCACCGATGGACGGACTCAGGCGTTCTCCCATCAGCAGCGTGCGATCACCCTGGTGCGCCAGCAACAGCTCGCGCCCCGACACCGCCCGACGTTCGAGCCGCAGCCCGCCGAAGTCATCCTTCGGCAGGGTGAAGATCCCGAACAGGCGACGCCGTGGAATGGCGAAGCCCTCGCGGCTCGGGATCAACTCGACCTCCATGTCGGCGATCCGGGCGACGAGCCGGTGGCCGGACCGGATCACGCGGACATGGCCGGCGGCCGTGGTGTAGTCACCGCACCACCGCGCCCACGCCGCCTCGCCCCAGCCTTCGGCAAGGACCGGCGACGGGACCGCAGCCCGTGGCCGCAGGCCGGTACGTGCCTCGAGGAACAGGGCCAGCGCCGCTTCGGCAATCCGGTCCACTGAAGGACCAGCGGTATCGCTGTTGCTCGCCACGATCACCCCGAGCCGATGCCGGGGCAGCGCCAGCAGGCGGCTCCGGTAATGCACCGTCGCGCCGTCGTGCCCGATCACCGGCCCGGCCTCGCGCGGCACCCCGGGGTCGCCGGCGGCGAGCATCCAGCCAAGACCGACCTTGAGGTCGAAGTCGAACACGACCCCCTCGTTCTGTGCGGACAGCATCTGCGCCGCCCAGGTGGGATCGAGAACCCCGCCGCGCGGATCGAACACCGCCGAGAGGAATCGCGACATGTCGAGCACACTGGCCTCGAGACCACCGGCCGGCACGTCGCGCAGTACAGGTTCCGTCCCTTCCTGCAGCCCGTGGTAGGGCCTTGCCGCCGGCGCGTGCGGATCCGGCGCGGCGGAGAAGCGCGCGCCCACCATCCCCAGCGGTTCTAAGACGCTGCGCCGGAGGTAGGCGTCGAAGGGAAGGCCCGAGGCCCGCTCGATGGCGACCCCGACCAGGCTCGGACCAAGGTTCGAATAGTGAAACACCTGGCCGGGCGGATAGGCGAGTTCCACGCTCGCCAGCCGGCCCACCAGCTCGCGATGGGTTTCACCCGGCCGTCCCCACATCCCGTCGGGAAGATCCCGCGGCAGGCCGGCGTGGTGGCTCAGCAACTGGCGTAGCGAGAATCCGACCGGGCCGCCGTGCGCGAAGCGGTCGCGCATGGCGAGCTCCGGCAGGATGGCCGAAACCGGGGCATCGAGGTCGAGGCGCCGCTCCTGCGCCAGGCGCACGGCTGCGGTCGCCGTCAGGAGCTTCGAGATCGAGCCCATCCGATAACGGGTGTCGGGTGCGGCTGCCTGCCCGCCGGCCCGGTCGGCCCAGCCCTCGCCGTGTGCCCACAGCACGGACTGATCCTCGACAACGGCAATGCTCAGCCCCGCAATGTCCGCCGAACGCATCTCCTGGCGGATCAGGGCCTGCAGCTGGGCCGTGGCTGCAGCCTGGTCGCCATGCAGGCTCCGCGCGGGCCCGGCCGGTGCGCCGGCGCAGGCGCCCAGCCACAGGCAGATCAGGGAGGGCCATGCCCAGCGTGGTTCAAGTCCAGGTCGTGATGTCACAGGCAATCTCCATTGCATGATGGGGCGCAGTCTGCGCAACACAACCTTTAGAAAGGCCAAAGGATCCAGCCCCTACAATCCCGCCATGCATATCGTCATCATCGAAGACGACACCGGCCTGGGCCCTGCGCTCATCGCCGCACTGAAGGCCGAAGGCATGTCCAGCCTCTGGCTGCGGCGCCTGGTGGACGTTCCCCCGCTCGAGGACCTCCACGCGGACTGCGTCCTGCTGGACCTGTCGCTGCCCGACGGCGAGGGCCTGAGCCTGTTGCGACGCTGGCGGCAGCGGGGCTCGGCCCTGCCGGTCATCGTGCTCACCGCCCGTTCGGCCCTCGAAGACCGGCTCGCCGGCCTCGATGGCGGCGCCGATGACTACCTGGTCAAGCCCTTCGCGATGGCCGAGCTGCTGTCGCGCATCTGGGCGGTCGTCCGTCGCAGCGCGCGACAGGCCGACGAGTTCTGGCGGGCCGGCAAGCTCTGCCTCTCTCCACGCGCCCATCAGGCCTGGCTCGACGGCCACGAACTCGAGCTCTCGCCCCGCGAGTTCCAGCTGCTCTGCGAACTCGCCCGGGAGCCGGGCAAGGCCGTGGCCAAGCGCGCACTCGCCAGCCGCATGGATCCGCTGGGCGACCCGCTCGACAACGCCACGATCGAAGTGCACCTCTCCAACCTGCGCCGCAAGATCGGCCCGGCAAGGGTCCGCACGATCCGCGGTGTGGGTTATCTGCTCGAGACGGGAGACCCGGAGTGACTCGGCTGTGGCCCGGTCCCTCGCTCGCCCGCCGTACGGTCGGCGTGCTGCTGTGTGCCATCGGCCTGGTCTGGCTGGTGCTGCTCGCCCGCGACTTCCTCGAGTTCCGGCGGCAGGTCAGCGATCGCACGCCCCTCGTCCAGCTGGCTGGCGCCGTGCTCGCGTCCTTGCCCACGACTGCCGCCGACGAAGCCCCCGTGGCCGTGCTCACGGCCTCCGACATCCAGTACAACGCCCTGAGACAGGGGAGCACCGAAGGCGCTCGCCGCCCGCCCCTGCTCTTTCATCTGGAGACGACGGCCGGCGCGTCGGTCTATGACTCGCCCGATCTTCGCGCCACGGGCGAATCCTGCGGCCGGGACACCGCGCCCACGCGGGTCGGTGACAGGGACTACTGGCGGATCGAGCACCGCGCCGGGCCCTGGTGCCTGGTGGTGCTCGACCCCGCCATCGACAATCGGACCGCACTACAGATTCTGGCGGCGGACCTCCTCGGGCCCATCTCGCTGGCGCTCCCGATCGTCGCGCTGCCGCTCTGGCTGGCGGTCCGTAACGGCCTGCGCCCGCTTCGCGCGTTCGCCGATGCGGTATCACAGCGTGCTTCGGACGATCTGACGCCGCTGACCACCCGCTTCCGGCATGCCGAACTCGCGCCGATCGGCCGCGCCTTCGACCAGCTGCTGGACCGGGCCCGCGAGGCCATCGCGCGGGAACGCAGCTTTGTCCATGACGCGGCCCACGAGCTGCGCACCCCCCTGGCCGTCATGTCAGCCGAAGCCCACGCACTGCTCGTGGCGAGCGACGACGACGAGCGGCAGCGCGCCCGCAGCGGTCTCGAGAAGGCCGCCAGCCGGGCCTCCAATCTGGTGCACCAGATGCTCGAACTGGCCCGTCTCGAGTCGCCGTTCCGACCGGAGCATCCAGCGCCTGCCGACCTGGCCGCGATCATCCAGGACGTGCTTCTGGCGCTGCTGCCCCAGGCCCAGGCCCGCGGCGTGGAACTGGCGCTGGAGGGGCCCGACGCGCTCCCGGGCCGGAACGACAGCGGCGCACTGCACTCGGTGGTCGAGAATCTCGTCCGCAATGCCATCGCCTACGGCCGCCTCGGAGGGCGGGTCCTCGTGAGGCTGGGCCTCGACGGTTCCGACGCCCTGCTCAGCGTGGCCGACGACGGTCCCGGCATCTCCCCTGAGGCACAGGCCCGCCTGTTCGAACGCTTTCACCGGGGCGCCGGCGCGGACAGCCCGGGGGCCGGCCTCGGACTGGCCATCGTCCGCGAGGCCACACGCCGGCTCGGCGGCACGCTGTCGACGGCCGAGGGCCTCGATGGGCGCGGCATCGCCTTCGCCATTCGCTTTCCGCTGCTGCCCGCCGGACACACTATCCAAAAGTCGTAATTGCACTGCAAAAACCCGGCGCTAGGCTACTCGCTCCCCGGTCTGGAACCGCGACGATGCCCACGCCCGAACTGCTGACCCAGTGCCCTCGCAAGACGCCCGCCGGCGAGGATGAGGTTCGCTCCCGGGCGCGGGGTCTTTCCCGCATCCGGCGGCAGCTGCTGATTGCCGCCAATGGCCGCTATACCCGCGGCCAGTTGCGTGACATCGCAGGTTCCATCGGGGGTTCGGATGCCGACCTGTCCGCGCTGCTGGACGATGGACTGCTGACCGTGGCCGACGAGGTGGCGTCCCGGCCGACCACCGCCCAGGCCCTGGCCGCAGGGCGCCGCAGCCTGGCCCTGGCCAAGCTGCACCTGCTCGAGACCTGCCCCATGATCTTCGGCGGCGACCTGGGCCCGCGGGAACTGCTGGCCAGCGTCGAGACGCCGGCCCAGCTGCACGCCACCCTCGAGGTGCTCACGGAGCTCGCGGCGCGCCGCAAGGCCACGGCCATCTTCGACGGCGTGCGCCAGGTCGCCCTGCATCTGCTCCCCCGCGAAACCGGCGACGCGCTCGCTGCCTGATTGCCGCGGAACCGCAACACGACTGACACCGCCCTGACGCGCAAGCCCCCAAGAATGGCGGCATCGCGATGGACGGGAGTGCGCGCGTGGACCACCTGCCAGTTTCCGCTGCCCATGCGGATGCCCAGACCGAGGCCGACCCGGGCTGGCACACGCTTCTCGCCGCCCGACCTGCCGCCCCCTGGCGGATCGAGCCCCTCGGCCCCTTCGATGACTGCCTCGCCATCGCGCGACTGATCACCCACGCCTTCCAGGCCACCCACGGCTATCCGCTGGGCCAGATCCTCGACGAGCTGATGCCGCGTTCGGGCCATCGCTACCGGCAGTTCTTCGTGGCCCGGCGCGGGGAGCAGGTGTTGGGCGTGGCCGGCATCAAGGCGGCCGACTGGGCATCGGACACCCACATCCTGTTCCGCACGGCGGTCGCACCCGAAGCGCGCGGACAGGGCCTCGCGCGGGCCCTGGTGGACGCCCGGCTGGCGTGGCTCGATGCCCGACTGCCGGGTGGCCGGGTCCTGGTCTCGTGCCGCAGTCCAGGCCGCTTCGCCGAGCGCGGCTTCGTGCCGGTGGGCGCCCCCGGCCCCCGCGGCTGGCAACTGATGATCCTCGACCGGAGCGAGCCGGATCCCGGCCTCGTGCAGTGAAGCACGGGCCGCCGGCCTGTCGGACCGGGCTGGCCTGGCGCACCCTCAGGGCTGGGCCGTGATCAGGACTTCGAGCCGGTTCCAGTCATGGTCGCGCCGGTAGTGCATCGACCGGCACATGCTGCGCATCAGCAGGATGCCGCGCCCACCGTCGGACAGCTCGGACGCCCCCGCCGGGGCCTCGGCCTGTGCGGCGCACGGATTGAACGGGGGCCCGTCGTCGAGGATCGCCATGCGCAGGGTCTCCTGGTCGGGTTCGAGCACCACGCGCACCACCGAACATTGTCCTGCCGCGGTGTGCCGCAGGATGTTCGTGACGGTCTCCTCGAAAACCAGGCCCGCCACGAACTGGATCCGCGGCGCGAGGCCGCCCGCTTCGAGAAAGCGCTCGATGGCCGGCCAGCCCCGCTCGAGGGGGCCGTCGGCCAGGGGCAGTTCCAGCTCGAAGGGCGGCGTCTGGAGCAACATCAGGCCGCGGCGGTCAGGGCCAGGGCCGCCGTTTCGTCATCTACGATCTGGACCAGCTCGGAGATGCCCGCGTGGCCCAGCATCTCGCCGACCGCGCCGGTGGCGCCGAACACCACCATGCGGTGGCCCCGGCGAACCACGACCCGGGCGTTGGAGATCAGCATCCGCAGTGCCATGGACGCGGCGAAGCTCACGTCGGAGAGATCCACCAGCACATGCCGGCCGCAGTTCGCCACCTGGGCCGTAAAGCGCGTTTCCTGCTGGTCAACGGTCTGCGCGTCGAGTCGTCCGTGAAAGGTGACCCGAACCGCATCCTGCCCAATGTCCTGTACTTCCATGTGTGCTCCTGAACGGGGTTGCAATCTCCTCGATTGAACCCCGGGACCGGTTACGGCTTGATGACGCTACGACCGATCAGTCGAAGCGGAAACGCAGCATCGTGAAATCGTCGTCGAGCACCGGAGTCATGGCGCGTGCCCTCATCCGCTCGAGCACCACCTCAGGCTCGCCGCCGGTGTGCGCCAGCACATCGACGAAGGTGTCCAGCAGGCCCTCGCAGCCGTTCTCGTCGCGGACCTCGAAGGCACCGTCGCTGAACACGTAGAGCGCATCCCCCGGTGCAATCTCCACCGCAGCGGAGCGGTACGCGTAGCCTTCCAGTACCCCCGCCACCATGTTGGGGGTATGCAGGTGTTCGAACAGCGGCCGGCCCGCGCTCTGGCGCAGCGCGGGCGGGTGACCCGCCGAGCAGTAGGCCAGCTGGCGGGTTGCCCTGTCGTAGACACCGCACCACACCGTGAAGCACATCTGCGCGTGGTCGTCCATCGAGAAGCTGTCGTTGAGCGTAGCCACGATGCGCTCGGGTCGCCGCTCCTGCGACAGCAGCGCCTGGTTGCGCAGCAGGGCCGTGATCGAGGCGCCATGCAGTGCCGCGCCCGCCCCATGCCCGGATACGTCGATGAGGTGCATGGCGAAGTAGCGATCGTCGATCCAGTGGTAGCCGAAGGCGTCGCCCCCCAGCTGCGCCGAGGGCACGAAGGCCCAATCCACCTGGACAGGCCCGCTCGCGATCGGGGACGGCAGCAGCGCGTGCACGTAGTCCCGCGCGCGCTTCATGTCTTCTTCGTGCACGGCGACGAGGTTGGCCTCGGCGGCCGTCAGCCGTTCGCAGCGGAAGACGTGGCCACCGATCTGCAGAAAGCTGTTGGCGTCGAGGATCTCGGTGCCACGGACCGGGCGGCCATCGATGAAGGAGCCGTTGGTGGATCCGAGGTCGCTGACCACCGCGCCCAGCTGCGGATCGACGCCGACCGTGCAGTGCCGGCGCGAGATCTCCGGGTCCTTCAGGAGCAGGTCCACCGGGCCGGAGCGCCCGATGACCAGGGCCTGCTCGGCCAGCCGGATGCGTCGGCCGGGTTCGCCGCCCTCGACCATCACGAGGTACCAGGCGCGGTCGCCCTGGGCCTCCGCGGGCGGAACTTCCCGACGGAAAAAGAGGGTCAGATCTTCGGTGCCTGGCTCCATGTCTCGACTCGTCTGTTCACGCCGACAGGGGCCGAACGGTCCGAGGACCGCCCGGATCGGCGCTTTGCAAAATGTTACGGAATCGAGACGCAGGATAGCATCCGGCGAACGCCGTTCCCACCTTGACCGTGTGCAACCGGTCACGCAGCGTCGCCGGGCCTTCGCGGTGCGCGGTTCGCCCCCGGCACAGGCAACCAGGCACCACAGGCGAAAACGGCGCCAGCCGGCGCGGCGGCCTCAGTAGCGGCGCGGCACGATCATGGAGTCGGGGATGGGGATCCGGATGTAGTTGGGGTGGAATTCCCGCTCGGGCAGGGCCACCGCGGGCTGGGCGATATCCTGGTAGGGCACCTGGCTCAGCAGGTGGGCGATGCAGTTCAGCCGCGCGCGCTTCTTATCCACCCCCTCCACCACCCACCAGGGGGCCTCCGGGATGTGCGAGCGCTCGATCATGACCTCCTTGGCCTTGGTGTAGGTCTCCCAGCGGCGGCGCGACTCCATGTCCATGGGCGAGAGCTTCCACTGCTTGAGCGGATCATGGACACGCATCAGGAAGCGCCGGTGCTGCTCTTCGTCGGTGATCGAGAACCAGTACTTGATCAGGATGATGCCCGAGCGAACCAGCATCTTCTCGAACTCGGTGACGCTGCGGAAGAACTCCTCGTACTCGTCGTCGGAGCAGAAGCCCA
>JAGRFX010000078.1 GCA_020445805.1 Rhodocyclaceae bacterium | reverse complement strand
AACACCTCGCCGCGGTACAGCGCTTCCTCGACAAATAGGTCGAACGCCGCACCTTGTTCCACCACGCGCATCGCGCAAAGAGACGCCAACATGCCGACCACCACATTCACCATCCGGGGTCTTCGAAACGACGACGACCTGCGGACGGTCATGAACGCAATCCAGGACCTGCCCTGCATCAGCGATGCCGAGGTCCGCATGGAGACGGGCGTCGCGTGCGTCGAGCACACGACGATGCTGGGCGAAGGCGACCTGCGCGCGGCGGTCGAGGATGCCGGCTTCGTCACCGAGTGAGCACGCCGAGCGCTCATGAGCCGCCTCGGGCGATGGGATTGGCCATGAACCGTCCAACGCTGGCCACGCCCTCGAGGGCACGCACACACGGACTCGATTGTGTAATAGTGTGACACGCACGCTAATCGCGGGCGCTCAGCCCCCCCGTGCGGCCGAGCAGCCGCCCCACCCGAGTGGCCGATCGTGCGCTACTCCCCGAGCCGAGGCGTCAATGGCGGAAGACGATCCGAAAACAGCGGCCCGGTGCCGCGTCCGCTTCGCCCGACAGCGGCTTTTCGATCAAGCGCTGCGACGCACTGCATGAACACAGCAAGCGGCAAGGATTCGGCCCCATCGGCCGCGTCGATGCGCGCCGACCATGGCCCGCGCGATGAACCCGTGGCCCTGGGGCGACGGGCACGTGGATCGCGGCGGCCCGGCGTCCTGGCTGCGGCCTGTCTCGTCCTCGGAGCCGGGCTGGCCGGCATCGCGTACCTGCTGGTCGAGCAAGGCAATCGGGACGAATTGCGCCAGCGATTCTCCCAGGTGGCTCGGGAGGAGTCGGGGCACCTCCATCGCCAGATCAGCGCCTACGAATACGGATTGCGAGGCGTCCGGGGCGCCATTGTCGTGGCAAGCCCCGAGCGCATCACTCGCGAGCAGTTCCTGCGCTACGTGGCATCGCGCGACACCGCCACCGAGTTTCCCGGTGCCCGCGGCATGGGCTTCATCCGACGCGTCAGCGCCCAGGACGAAGCAGACTTCATCGCGCGCGCCCGGGCGGACGGATGGCCGGACTTCTCAGTCAGGCTCCTGGCTCCGCACGACGACGAACGCTTCATCATCCAGTACATCGAACCCGTCTCAGCCAACCGTCAGGCCGTGGGCCTCGACATCGGCTCGGAGAGTAACCGGCGCAGCGCCGCAATCGAGGCCGCTCAGGAAAATCGGGCGACCCTGTCCCGGCCGATCACCCTGGTACAGGCCGATGGTGCGACGAATGCAGGCTTCCTGCTGATGTTGCCCGTCTACGACCTGGACCCCAGGGGGCTGACCGTCGCAGAGCGCTGGGACGCCACGCGGGGCTGGAGCTATGCGCCGCTGGTGATACAGGAGGTCCTCAAGAGCTTCGAGCACAAAGCGGGCGACTTCCAGCTCGAACTGAGTGACCTGGCGAACGACGGCCTTCCGCACGCCTTCTACCGGTCGCCGCCGCTACCGGACCAGGTGCTGCCCTCGACCCGAGAGCGGATTCCGATCGAATTGTTCGGCCGGACCTGGATCGCGACCTTCACCTCGACGGACCAGTTCGTCGAATCCCTCAATCTGGTCACGCCCATCCGACGTGCCGGCGAGGTCTTCGTGGTGGCAGCGCTCGTGAGCGGCGTCGTTTTTGGTGCCCTGGTGAGCCTGCAGCGCCGCCGTGAAGTCTCGATCGAGCAGGAGAAGCTGGCAGCCATCGTCGAGAGTGCCAACGACGCGATCATCGGCAAGGATCTCGACGGGCGCGTCATGAGCTGGAATCCGGCGGCCGAGGGCATCTTCGGGTTCACCGCTGCCGAAGCAGTCGGACGCCGGATCGCCGATCTGATCGTGCCGGCGGACCGGCTCGAGGAAGAGCGTGCGATCCTCGAGCGGATCGCCCGCGGCTCGGTGGTTCCACATTTCGAGACCGTGCGCCTCGCCAAGAGCGGGGAAGCACGGGACGTCGCCGTCACGGTGTCACCCATCCGCGATGACGCTGGGCGAATCGTGGGCGCCGCCAAGACCGTGCGCGATATCGGCGCGGAGAAGCGCAGCGAAGCGCGATTCCGGCTCGCCGTCGAGGCATCGCCCAACGGCATGCTCATGGTGGATGCCGCGGGGCGCATCGCCCTGGTCAACCAGCAGATCGAAACGCTCTTCGGCTATCCGCGCGCGGATCTTCTGGGGCGTCCGATCGAGATGCTGGTGCCTGAGCGCTACCGGGGTGGACATGGCGGACAGATCCGGGGCTACTTCGCCACCGGCGGCCAACTGTTTGCACAGGGCCGCGAATTCACGGGCCTGCGCGCCGACGGCACGGAACTGCCGGTCGAGATCGGCCTGACTCCGCTGGCGACCCCGGACGGCCAGTTCGCCCTCGCGGCCATCGTGGATCTGCGCGAACGCCGCCGGCACGAGACGGAGCTGCGTCGGGTCGTGACGCGATTGAAGCTCGCCGTGGGCGCGGCCAGGATCGGCATCTGGGTCTGGGAGCTCGAGGCCGACCGGATACTCTGGGACCGACAGATGTATGCCCACTTCGGCTTCCCGGTGCCGGCCGGGGCGGACGAGTTCGCCGCGCTGACGCCGGATCGATGGCGCACGCGCATCCACCCCGAGGATGCGGCAGGCGTGGCCGGACAGCTGGCGGAGCTCGCCAGGCAACGCGATGCGGACTGCCAGTTCGCATTCAGGATCGTGCTCGACGACGCCGCGGTCAGGCACCTGAGCGTGGCGGCCACCCAGGAACCGGTCGGCGCCGGTGAGGCGCCCCGGATCGTCGGCATCTGCCATGACATTTCCGACGAAGTGGCGACGCGCGAGCGCATGCTCGCCCTCAATGCCGACCTCGAGCGACAGGTTGCCGAGCGCACGGCCAGCCTGCACGAAGCGATGGAGGTGGCCAACCGGGCCAATCGGGCCAAGTCCGATTTCCTGTCCAATATGAGCCACGAGATCCGGACTCCGCTCAATGCGGTGCTCGGCATGGCCTACCTGCTCGAGCGCCAATCCCTGCCGCAGGTCGCAGCCGGGATGGTGGACAGCATCCACTGCTCCGGCCGGGCACTGCTCGGGGTCATCAACGACATCCTCGATTTCTCGAAGATCGAAGCTGGCAAGCTCGATCTGGAAATGGCCCCGTTCCAGCTCTCGACGGTGCTCGAGGACCTGGCCGGCATTGCCCGATCCTCGGTGGGTGGCAAGGCCGTGGAGATCATCATCGGCCCTGCGCCACCCGGCACCGGCACGCTCCTGGGCGATCGCGTCCGGCTCGGGCAGATCCTCATCAACCTGGTCAGCAATGCGATCAAATTCACCGAGGCCGGCGAGATCACGGTCCTGGCGGAGCCGCTGGAGGGCGACCCTGGCGCAGGCCGGGTGGCGCTGCGCTTCAGCGTGCGGGACACCGGCATCGGCATCGAGGCCGACAAGCTCGGCCAGATCTTCGAGGCCTTTGCCCAGGCCGACAGCTCGATCACGCGCGTCTTCGGCGGCACCGGCCTGGGACTGGCCATCAGCCGACACCTGGCGAGCCTGATGGGCGGCACCCTGAGTGTCGACAGTCGTCCGGGCGCAGGCAGTACATTCCGGTTCGAGCTGGTCTTCGAGCGGGCAGCCGACGAGTTTTCCCCGGTGGATCCCCTGCCCCGCGTCGCGGTCCTGGTGGCGGACGATCATCCGGTGTCCCTCGACATGCTGACGCGGACCCTCGAAAGCCTGGGCTGCGACGTCACGACGGCGCGCTCGGGATCAGAGGCCGAGGCTGCGCTCCTCGCGCGCCGCGATCGCCCCTTCGATGCCCTCGTCCTCGACTGGAAAATGCCCGGTCTCGACGGCCTCGAGGTGATCGAGCGGCTCGAGCAGCGGCGCCAGGGGACGCAGCGCATGCCGGCGATCGTGATGGTCACGGCCCACGACCGCAGCCTGCTCGAAGCCGAGCCGGGCGCCCAGTTCGCCAATGCCGTTCTCAGCAAGCCTGTCACCGCCTCCGACCTGCACAACGCATTGAGCCGATTGCTCGGACGGGGCCGGGATTTCGTGGACACCTTCGATGCGAACGCCCTCGGGGGCTTGCGATTGCTGGTGGTGGACGACAGTGACATCAATCGCGAAGTGGCCTATCGCGCATTTCGTGCCCACGGTGCCCAGGTGCATCTGGCCAGCCATGGCCAGGAGGCCCTCGATTGGCTTCGTGCGCGCAAGGGCGACGTGGATCTGGTCCTGATGGACGTGCAGATGCCCATCCTCGACGGCTATTCGGCCACCCGCGAGATTCGCGCCGACCCGGTCCTTGCCACCCTGCCGGTGATTGCCCTGAGCGCAGGTGCGTTCGTCAACCAGCGGGAAGCCGCAGCAGAGGCCGGCATGAACGACTTCATTGCCAAGCCGATCGAAATGCCGGTCGCCATCCGAACCATCCTGTCCGTGCTGGGCCGCGATGCGGTGCCGGGCGGGCCGCCGACGAGCGCCTCGGCTACGCGGGGCGACGGTGCCCTGCCCGGCTTCGACCTCGCCGGTGCCCTTGCCCGATGGGACGACGAGGCTGTCCTGCGCCGCTTCCTGCGAAAGTTCGCAGCCGAGCATGCCGATTTTGTCGACCAGCTCGATCCGGGAGACAGCGCGGGTTCGCAAGCCGTTCTCCACCGCCTGGCCGGCGCTGCGGCCAATCTCGGCCTGACGGAAGTCGCCGTCGAGGCGCGGGCGCTCGAGACCACGTGCGCCGCAGGCACCCCTGGACAGCCCGCGCTGAACAACCTTCGACGCGCGATCGCGATCGCCATCGACGCGATCGATCGCTATGCCGGTCTGTCACCCGGGCAGGCGCCCGCGATAGAAAGTCCCGGCGAGACCGCGGCCCCGACCGCATCGAGCCTGCGCGAAGCGCTGGTGGCACTTCGCCGCAACGACCCTGCGCCGGCGGAGGCCCTGCTTGCCCGGCCGGTCGCGGCGTGGTCCAGCCAAAGTCGCGAGGCACTCCAGGCCGCGCTCGACGATTTCGATTTCGACACCGCCGCAGATATCGTGCAGGCGATACTGACTGAACAGCACGATACGGAGACCTTCTGAAGATGCCGAACGGCCCCCTGCTCATCGTCGACGACGAGCCCCAGAATCTCGCAACGATGCGGCAGATCCTGCGGGACGACTACCCGCTCCTCTTCGCGCGCTCGGGCGAGGACGCTCTGCGGCTCGCCCGGGAAGAATCCCCCTCGCTCATCCTGCTCGACATCCAGTTGCCCGACCTCAGCGGCTACGAGGTCTGCCGACAGCTCAAGGCCTCGCCCGATACGGAGCGCGCACCGGTCATCTTCGTGACAACCCTGGCCGAAGTCGGCCAGGAGCGCGAGGGCTTCGACGCGGGCGCCGTCGACTACATCGTCAAGCCGGTCTCGGCACCCATCGTGGCTGCACGAGTCCGCACGCATCTGTCGCTGGTGCATGCCACGCAGCTCGAGAAGAGCTATCGCGAAGCCATCTTCATGCTCGGCCAGGCCGGGCACTACAACGACACCGACACCGGCGTCCACATCTGGCGCATGGCAGCCTATGCGGCCGCATTGGCTCGCGAGGCGGGCTGGAGCGACGAGCGCGCGCGCCTGCTGGAACTGGCTGCACCGATGCACGACACCGGCAAGATCGGCATCCCCGACGCCATCTTGCGCAAACCCGGCAAGCTCGACGCCGACGAATGGGCCGTGATGATGACCCATGCCCGGATCGGCTTCGACATCCTCTCGCGCAGCGAAGCCCCGGTGTTCCGACTGGCTGCGGAGGTGGCCCTCCGCCACCACGAGCGCTGGGACGGGAGCGGCTACCCGGACGGCCTGGCCGGCGAGGCAATTCCGGAGTCAGCGCGCATCGTCGCCATCGCCGATGTCTTCGACGCCCTGACCATGCGCCGCCCGTACAAGGAAGCCTGGCCACTCGAAACGGCCCTGAGCACGCTGCGCTTCAGTGTCGGCAGCCACTTCGACCCACGGATCCATGCGGCCTTCGAGCGGGCGCTCCCGGAGATTCAGACTATTCGGGACCGGTGGGCGGAACGAGAGGCCTCCACCGACCAGTGAGGGGTGCTCAGCACCGAGAAGCGAACCGCGAGCACTGGTCGGAACACGCCTCCCGCGCCGTGCACTAGGGCGATCAACGGCGGCGGCACACCAGGCAGCGGCCTCAGTCATCACCCCGTTGCCGCGCACGGAATGCAGCAACCTTGGCGCGATTGCCGCAGGCCGCCTGGCTGCACCATCGCCGGCGGTGGGCCTTGGTGCGGTCGTAGAACCAGATCGTGCACTGGGGATTTTCACATTGCCTGACCAGGCCCCAGTCGCTGGCGGCCAGCAGGTCGGCGACCGGCGCGGCGACCAGAACGAGCAGCTGGTCCGGCCGCTCCCATCGGTGACGACGGGCGACCCGCCAGTCCGGGGACCCCTCGCCGGAGACCAGTGCCGCGTAGCCCGACTCCCGTGAAAGCAGCTCGTTGACCCTGTGGACGTCGGCCGGCCGCAGCGACGACGGTCCCGCGCCGGCGAGGCGGGCGACCAGGTCGCGCAGCCATTCCCTGAACCGGGCGGCTTCCCGGGCTGCGGCGTCGATGTCGGTCGCAGGCCAGGTGGACGCGAGCCGCGTGGCCTCGGCGCTGGACAGCAACTGCGCGCCGACCAGCCAGTCCAGCAGATCCTGACCGGACGCGAGCCACTCGATGGGGGTGCCCCGGGGCGCCGCCAGGGTGTTGAGAAAATCCAGCGCCGGATGGTCCCCCACCCGAAAGGCGTCTGGGCGCGCCGTATCTGCCGTGTCCCGGGTCTCCATGCTGTCTGTCTCGTTGCCGCCGTGGGCATCCAAAGTAACCTGAAAACAACACCTTGCCAAGTTACTGGACCGCCATCCCCGGCCGTCCGCCGGGATCGGGTCGGCCGGCCCGGCATGCCCTTCGTCGCGAACGGACGGGTGGGCTTGTCGCATCGCCCGGCAGGACGCCGGGCTGAGGGCAGGAAAGGCCCGCCGCGCGGCCATCGCGCAATGCCGGTCGGCGGCCGGCCGCCGACGCCTTGGGTCCCCGGCGCAAGGTAACCGGAATCTAAGTTTTTATGGGTTACCCGTTGACGTAACTTTTTATATACGTCTATAACGGTTACTCATCAACAACACGAGGTACCTGAAATGCACTCCGACCGCAGCCCCACCCGTTCCCTGGCCCGCCTGGCCGCAGCCGCGGGCATACCATTGAGCCTGGCGCTGGCGCCCGCCACCAGCGGGTCGGCCGAACCCGTCAGCTACCACTCGGCGACGGTGCGTGGCATCGACGTCTTCTATCGCGAGGCCGGCCCCCGGAGCGCGCCGACCGTGCTCCTGCTGCACGGCTTCCCCACCTCCTCGCACATGTTCCGCGACCTCATTCCGGAGCTGGCGACCGACTACCACGTCATCGCGCCGGACTATCCCGGGTTCGGATACAGCAGCCAGCCCACGCTCAGCGAGTTCGACTACAGCTTCGAAGCCCTCGCCCGGGTGGTCGACGAGCTGACCGCGCAGATCGGCGTCGAACGCTACGCGCTGTACATGCAGGATTACGGAGGACCGGTCGGCTTCCGGCTGGCGCTCAGTCATCCCGAGCGCGTCACGGGCCTGATCATCCAGAACGCGACGATCTTCGCGGAGGGATGGAACGCCGAGGCGACCCGGTCCTTCGGCCCCTTCTGGCAGAACCGCACGGCCGAGACCGAAGCCCCGATGCGGGCCTTGCTGAAGGCCGAAACCACGCAATGGCAATACACCACGGGCGAGGCCAGGCCCGAACGGCTCAGCCCCGACGCCTGGACCCACGCCCAGCGCGGGCTCGACCGCCCGGGCAACGAGGCCATCCAGCTGCAGTACCTGTGGAACTACCAGGACAACCTGCGGCAATACCCGCTCTGGCAGGACTACCTGCGGGTGCACCAGCCGCCGGTGCTCGTTGCCTGGGGCAGGCACGACCCGTTCTTCACGCTGGCGGGTGTCGAGCGGCTGCAGGCGCTGGTCCCCGGGGCGGAAGTCCATCTCTACGACGCCGGACACTTTGCGCTCGAGAGCCAGCGCGCCGACATGCTGCCGGTGATCCAGGCGTTTCTTGCCAAGCACCTGAAATGACCCCCTCACACCCCCGCCCCCGGACCCCACAGGCAAGCCACGCATCAGGAGAACAGCCCATGTCCCGCATCATCCTCATCACCGGCGCATCCAGCGGATTCGGCCGAGACACCGCAGAAACGCTCGCCGCCGCCGGCCACACCGTATTTGCCAGCATGCGCGAGATGCGCGGGCGCAACCGGGAGGCCGCCGGCGCCCTGCGCGACCAAAACATCGAGACCCTCGATCTCGACGTGACCGTCGACGCCAGCGTGGACGACGCTGTCGCCACCCTGCTGGCCAAGACCGGCGGCCGGCTCGACGTCGTGATCAACAACGCCGGCCTGGCGTCCGCCGGCGTGTCGGAGAGCTTCACCCCGGCGCAGGTACGCGCGCTCTTCGAGGTCAACGTGTTCGGCATCCAGCGCGTCCTGCGCGCCACCCTGCCGACCCTGCGCCGACAGGGCGAGGGCCTGGTCATCAACGTCGGCTCCATCCTGGGACGCGTCACCTTCCCCTTCTTCGGACTCTACGGGGCCTCCAAGTACGCCCTCGAGGGCCTCACGGACAGCTACCGCTACGAACTCTCCCAGCTCGGAGTGGACGTGGTCCTGTTGCAGCCCAGCGCCTATCCGACCCGGCTGTACGCATCCGTGCAGCAGCCGGCCGATGGGCCACGCGCGAATGCCTATGGCGAGATCGGCGCCATTCCGGGCCGGATGTTCGAGTCCTTCATGGGGCTCTTCCAGTCGGCCGATGCGCCCAGGCCCCACGATGTCGCCGAGGCCATTTCGACGCTCATCGCGACGCCGGGTGGCAGACGGCCCGAGCGCGTGGTGGTCGGCAAGCCCTTCGGTTCCGATGCGGCCAACGCGGCCCTGGCGCCGATCCAGCGCCAGGTCGTGGAGGGCCTCGGGCTCGGAGGACTGGCCACGCTGAAGGGCTGACATCGTCGCCCGAAACCCGGCGCGGTCATGGACCGCGCCGGCCGATGGCGGCCCCCCTCACGGGCAGGCGCGATAGGTCTTGCGACACTGGGACTTGCATCGCGCCCACGCCATGCTGGTGGCGAGGCCCTCCAGCGGCCGCGCCGAGCGCGTCACCGCCTCGTGGGCGGCCTTGAGCCGCGACTGCTCGGCGCAGGTGCACTCGCAGGGGGCGGCGCCTGCCGCATCGGTCGTCGAGGTCGGCAGCGGACCCGCCGGCGCCGCCACCGGTCCGCTGCCCGGCCTCTGGGCCCCGTCAGCCGCGACGCCGAATCGCATCTCCCGGAACAGGCGCGTGCCCTCGGAATCGATCGCCACGGGCCGCTGGGCCAGGTCGTAGGCCCACCCGAACGGCCGCACCAGATTGCCTGAAAACGCCTGCGGCGCGGTGCAGCGCCGGTCGCGGGTGGTGTTGCCCCCGGTGCAGAACTCGCCTTCGAAGCGCACGCTGAGCAGCCGGTCGTCGAACTGAAGCACCTCGACGCTGCCTTTCCCGCCCACCGCCATGCCGGAGAAGGCCTGGAGCGCCCGGGCCGCCGCAGCCGCCGGATCGGCAGGCATGGCCCCGTCATCGCCCGGACCCATGCCCCCCGTGACGATCACCTGGACCGGGAACCGGCCCGTCTGGCCCGGCAACACGGGCCGCTCCAGCTGCAGCATGAGCTCGAGCGGCTCGCCACCATGAGCCACATCCGGCCCCTCGCTGACCGTCAGGCTGGCGAACCCCGCCTCATGCTTCTCAAAGGCGGTCTGCATCAGCCCGCCCACCATGAACGGCAGGGTTTCGATCGGCGACGCGCCGGACGTGGCGGCCCCCATGCGCATCGGCAGGGGCTCCGTCCGGCCCTGGTCCACATGGCCCCGGGGCTGCCGGCTCTCGGGCCGCCCGGCAAGCTTGAGTTTCGTGACCCGGAGCCCGAACGCGATCTTCACGGGCCGCGTGCGGTTTCGCGGATATTCGGCGTGGGGCGGCGCGTGGCTCACCACATAGAGATTCTCGGGCGATGCGCCGTCACTCGTCTGGGGGGCCACGAGGAAGGTGCGCACATAGCGCTTGCCACCGGCCCGGTCGCGCGTCTCGGCCGTGCCGGGCTTGAGCAGGCAGCCGGTCTTGCCCACGGCCGCCCGCTGGCGGGAGGCGAAGCAATCCTGGACGTGCTCCTCGTCGGCGGTCGGCACACCGTAGTGCGCCACCCCGATCACCGCGGCATCCACCCAGGCCATGTCCTGGAAGGCGTCCCCCTGCCCGGCCTCCTCCGCCAGGACATCCACGAAGTACTCCCGCCCGGCGGGCACGCCCTCCACCCGCACCCGGGCGCAGCGCCCCGCGTACATGGCCGCCTCGTAGCTCACTTCCACATAGGATGTCGCTTCGCTGAGATTCACCTGCAGGCAGCCGTCGAATCCGGTCTTGAGCCAGGGCGGCTGGCCCCGCTTCGGGAACCGGGACGGGGCCCAGGTGGCGAACTCGGTCAGAAAGTCCGGATACACCAGATACAGGGGCTGCTTGACCCGCGCATCCGCCTTGAGTCGCGCATCGAGCCATTCGATCCAGGTCGTGTCGGACAGGCAGTCGGACACGCCACCGGACGCGCAGGCCGCCGGCGCCGACCGGAAATAGTCGCTCAGGAAACGCGGAGACCCGTCGTGATACCGCTCGGCGAGGAAGCGCCACAGCGAGGCCGTGTAGTAGGCAAGCAACGACTGGGTCGGCTCGCCCCGGAACCGGTAGGCCGCCGCGCGCACCGGCAGGGCCACGTTGTAGGGGCGCAGGCCGTAGTAGCTGCGCGCCGTGGCACTTTCGAGATCGGGCACGTAGCCATTCGGGCCGAAGTGCTGCTCCACCAGCCAGAAGCCAGCAAACACCGCCGCCCCCTCCGACAGCCAGGCGGGCACCTCATCGCTGCAGAAGCGCTCGCCGGCCGGCATCCCGCGCAGGCTGAAGGCGTGGAACAGCTCATGGGCGAGCACGTAGTAGACGACCGGCGGCGGCATGCCGAGCGCGTTGCTGCGTATCCGGATCACGGCCTCGCCGTCCGGATAGCGCCCATCAGCCTCGCAGCGGGCGTTCGCCACGTGCGCCAGCGCCTGCTCCGACATGCCCTGGCAACCCGCGCTGGCCTCGGCCGCAGCAGGATCGCAGAACTCGATCTCGATCACAGGCGCGGCGCCCGCGCCCTGAACGGTGCGCATCTTGCGGATGGGCGAAGGGTAGCCCAGCGCCAGCAGCCGCTCCCACGCCTCGCGCGCGTAGCCTTCCAGCATCTGCCGCCGCTCCGCCTCCGGGCACGCCGCGGTCGGGCAGACGATGCGGAATTCGGGCGACGCCGCCGCCTGGGCAGGCGTGGCGTTCAGGACGGTCGTCAGGACGGCCGCCACAGCAACAAGCCGTATGGCGCAACCCATTCGCCGCAGCAAGGCAAGCACCCCCATCGACAAGCTCCGGATCGAGACCAAGCGTCACCTCCCGCCAAGAAATAGCCACAATTCCCTGGGCTTCGTCACCGGGAGAGCAGTTCCACGTACGCCTGGTAGCTGTAGACGCGGTTCTTCTTCTGCCCGGTGAGCTCGGCCAGGATGCCGAGATCCTCCAGCAACTTGACGGCCGCGCTGGCGGTAGGAAACGTCGTCTCCAGCCGCTGGCGAACGTGCTCAACGCTGAAGCGCGGCATTATCGGCAGCAATTCGAACAGGCGGTAGCTGATCGGCCCCGCCTTGGAGGACTCCAGCAGTCGCTTGCGGTTGACCGTGATCAGGCTGGCCACGTCGATGATGCTGCGCTCGGCCTCCGCGGACGCGGCAGCCACGCCCTCCAGAAAGAAGGACACCCAGCCCTCCCAGTCACCATCGCTTCGGATGGCCGACACGCGCCGGTAGTTCTCGGCCTGGTGCTGCTTGAGGTATCCGCTCAAGACCATCAGCGGCTCCCGCAACAGCCCCCAGTGCTCCATGAGCGCGGCGATCAGCAGGCGCCCGATGCGCCCGTTGCCGTCCAGAAAGGGGTGAATGGTTTCAAACTGGGCGTGGATCAAAGCGACCCTAGCCAGCGGCGGCAGGTCGGCGTCGGCGGCGTGAATGTAGCGCTCCAGGTCCGCCAGCAGATCGGCCACTTGCTGCGGTGGCGGCGGGACGAAGGCGGCATTGCCCGGTCGCGTGCCGCCGATCCAGTTCTGCGAGCGGCGCAGTTCGCCGGGCTGTTTGCCGGCACCGCGCGCGCCATCGAGCAACAGTCGATGGGCTTCGCAGAGCAGGCGAACGCTGATCGGCAAGCCCTGCGGGTCGCGCAGCTGCCCCTGCACCCAGCGGAAGGCGCGCAGGTAGTTGGTGACCTCCTCGACATCGTCGGTATTGCTGACTTTGAGGCCGGCTTCCTCGTCGAACAGGTCGGTCAGCGTGGCCTGGGTGCCCTCGATCTGCGAGGTGAGCAGCGCCTCCTTGCGGATGGCGCTGTAGAGCAGCCACTCCACCGACGGGACCAGGCCCGACACCCCGGCCAGGCGAGCCAGTGCCAGTTCGGCCTGCCGGTTCAGCTCGAAGAAGCAGGTCGGCGCCAGCGGCGGTTCAGCCGGGGGCAGCGGTCGCGGCACGAAGGCGCGGACCGACTCACCCAGCGTGGTCGTGGTGGCGTAGGTGCCTGTGGATCGGCGCATTGAAAGCGTGCTTTGATTCTCGGGCTCAAATTAAAGCACTCTTAATTGTGATGCGCCAGTGTCAAAGCAGGCTTTCATACCGAGCGGCCTCGGTATCGATCCGGTACCCCATCGCACGGTAGCCGCGCTGGCGCTTGTCCCACATCCGCAGCAAGGCCGGATGGCCGGTGTCCACGAAGTCGATGATCCGCACGTCGGTCTTGCTGGCGTGTTCCCGGTGCAGACGCCCGGCGTACTGCTGGAGCGTTCCCTTCCAGGACACCGGCATGGCGAGCACGAGCGTATCCAGCGGCGGGTGGTCGAAGCCCTCGCCGACCAGCCTGCCGGTGGCCAGGAGGACTCTGGGCGCGTCAGGCGACAGCGCGTCCAGCTGGGCGATGAGCTCAGCGCGCTGCTTTTTCGACATCCGGCCATGCAGCACGAAGGGCGCCGGCTCCAGGCCGCCTAAGGCCGCATCGACGGCGTTGACGTGTTCCGTGCGCTCGGTCAGGACCAGCACCTTGCGGCCCTGCGCGAAGGCGTCGCGCACCTCGGCAGCGATGGCCTCGGTTCTGGCCTGATCGTTGGCGAGGTGTCGGAAGACATCCTGGATGCCGGCATCCTGTGGCAGATCGATGCGAGCGTGGCTGGCGCGCGGCACGACCTCCAGATCGTGCGGCGCTCCTGCCGGAGTGGCCGCCGTGTGGCGGATCGGCCCGCACTGCATGAAGATGATCGGCTGCTGCCCGTCGCGTCGGATCGGAGTCGCCGTCAGACCCAGCACGTACTTCGCTTTGGTCCGCTTCAGGATCGCGTCGAAGGAGACGGCGCCGACGTGGTGGCACTCGTCGACGATCACGTGGCCGTAGTCCTCGACCAGCGGGTTCACCTCGCCCTGGCGGGACAAGGACTGCATCACGGCGATGTCGATCCTCCCAGTGGGTTTGGCCTTGCCGCCGCCGATGGTGCCGACCACGCCCTTGCCGACTCCCAGAAATGCCTGCAGCCGCTCCTGCCACTGCTTG
Organism: Rhodocyclaceae bacterium; assembly: GCA_020445805.1. Lineage (GTDB taxonomy): Bacteria > Pseudomonadota > Gammaproteobacteria > Burkholderiales > Rhodocyclaceae > Cognatazoarcus. The sequence goes on along the minus strand of JAGRFX010000078.1, from coordinate 2,452 downwards.
AGCAGCTCGGTGCGATGCACCAGCACCAGGGTGTTGACACCCCGGCGCGCAATCATCGCCGCCGCCGTCACGGTCTTGCCGAAGGCGGTCGGTGCACACAGCACCCCGGCATCAAAGGGCAGCATCGCCGCAACGGCGGCTTCCTGGTCGGGGCGCAGACTGCCGACGAAAGACACGTCCAGCGGCTGGCCGCCAACGCGTTCGTCTCTCAGGTCGCAGGCGATGCCGTTCGCGCGCAGCAGTGACAGGGCGGCATCCAGACACCCTCGGGGCAGCGCGATATGCTGGGGGTAGTTCTCGGCGCAGCCGATGACACGCGGCTTGTCCCACACCGACATCCGCATCGCCTGCGCCTTGTAGAACTCGGGGTTCTGGAACGCTGCCAGCCGGATCAGGCGGTTGGCGAGCGCCTGCGGCAGTTGGGCCTTCTCGAAATAGATCAAGTTGGCCAGCGTCAGGCTCAGGGACTTCGGCATCGGCCCGGGCAGCTTCTTGGTCGAAGTGCTCTCGCGCTTCCACGGCGTTGCCAGGTCTTCGTCGTCGATGAAGGTGACGTCCAGTGGATGGACGCCACCCGTCGCCCGCAGGATGGTCGGCTCGATGTCGTGCGCGGCCATCGGCTGGATGGCGGCCAGGAATGCCCACTGGTCCGGGTGGGGGCATAGCTCGACGTCGACGAACACGGTGAAGCCGCTCTCCCTCGGGCCCTTTTGCAGCGGCAAGGCAATCAGGTTGCCGAACCCACCTTTGGGCATCGCGTCCTGGTTCGGGAACAGCCGGTCGTAAGACGTAAGCCGAAGCTGACGGGTGCGCCCGCAGGTGTGGCTAATGATGGCCGTGCCCAGGCGGCGGGCATCGCGTGCCGACACCCGAGCTGCGAAGAACACCCAGGCATGGGCGCCCTGACCTGAGCGCGAGATCTCCAGCGCCGCCGGCACGCCCAGCTCCGTGCACGACTGCATGAACGCCTGCGCATCGTCCCGCCACTCGGCCTCGTCGAGGTCAACGACCAGGAAGTAGCAGCTGTCGTCCTCCATCAGCGGATACACCCCGACCGTGTGATCGCCGGCCAGGTGCTTGTAGATCACGGCGTCCGACAGCGGGATGAGCAGGCGATTGGCGCAGTCGCCGCACTTGATGCGCGGCTTCTCGCACACGCCGGCGCGCCACTCATTCGCGCAGGCCGGCGCGTAGCCCGACTTGCCGGTGGTCTTGCTTTCCCATCGAACGGGGAACACATCGCTGCGGCCGCGGAACAGGTGCCGGAAGAGCGCCACCTTCTCGTCGGGGGACAGCCTTGATGGCTCCACGGGCGGTGGGGACGGCTGCGGCTTGGCACGCCATTCGATGCCGTGCGATTCGAGCAGTGCGATCAGCCGGCTGTTCTCCGCGCGCAGCGCGCTCAGTTCATCGCAATCCGCCATCGAATCGGTGCTCGGCCAGCAGCTCGTCCATGTCGTCACCGACACCGCAGCCCAGGTTGTGGCTGAGTCGCCGCACGGCATCCAGGCGGCCCTGCAACGGCAGCATGTGCTCCTGACGAAGAACAGCAAATTTGTCTTCTCAGTCGCACCAGCCGTCGAGAACGCGTCGTCCGGCAGATCCCGTACCTGGCATGGTTGGCGGACTTTCTCACCAGCCTGTTAGAGATCAAGCTCAGCACCCCGCGACCTGAGCCATTCCTTTCGCTCCCTATAGCTTGGTAGCACCTTATCCACCTCATTCCAGAAAGCCTCTGAGTGATCTCGGTGATGCAAGTGGCACAACTCGTGGACAACGATGTAGTCGATGATAGTCAGCGGGGCCATGAGACACTTCCAGTGGAATTGCAGATCGCCGTTTTTTGAACACGACGCCCAGCGGTAGCCCAGCTCCTTGACCTGAATATCACCGGCTGAAACACCGACTTTGGACGCAAAGAAGGCGACTCGTTTCCGAAGCCGTGGTAATCCTTTGGCCTTGTAGAAGTCTTCGAAGGCGCGATGCGCCGCGTCTTGACCTCCACGCGCAACAACGTCTCGCACAAGGCAGAACCGCCCGTCTTTCAGCTTCAAAGGCTCGTCCTGTTCACCGACCAGTTGCAGGCGATAGCAGCTTCCCAAGTAGAGGAATGTCTCGCCACTGACCCATTCGCGCGTCACGCGCGTGGCGTTCAGGTCGCGCCACTCTGCCAGGTTGCGGTAGATCCACATTCGCTTTGAGAGCACCGTTTCATCAACCTGCTCGGGTGTCATTCGCTTCGGCGGTCTCACCGTGATCACACCGTCACGTTCGATCACGATATCGGTGGTCTGGCGATCGGAACCGGGCAGCAGCTGGTATTCGATATCTCTTACTTGCCGCAGTTGCATCAAGCCACTCCCGAGCGGGCCATGTTGATGAGTTCATCGTGACGATTCTTTGCCAGCTTCATTACCTCGACAGCGACGCGCTCACGATTGAGCTTGAGTTC
>JAGRFX010000077.1 GCA_020445805.1 Rhodocyclaceae bacterium | reverse complement strand
CGTGATGCCGGGGCATGCCCTGCTGGGTTCGCATTTCACGGCCACCTCGATGATCGGCATGATCGCGCTGGCCGGCATCATCGTGCGCAACTCGATCCTGCTGGTGGATTTCATCAACCACCAGCGCGCCCAGGGCATGGACTTCGCCGAGGCCGTGATCCGTGCCGCCAGCGTGCGTGCCAAGCCGATCGGCCTGACGGCCCTGGCGGCCATGATCGGCGCGCTGTTCATCCTGGACGACCCGATCTTCAACGGGCTGGCCATCAGCCTGATCTTCGGCATCTTCGTTTCCACCGTGCTCACCCTGGTGGTGATCCCGGTCCTCTACTACTCGGCGCGCTTCAAGCGTGAAGCCCAGGCCGACACGCAAGGAGCGCAGTCATGAATCTCACCGTCAACCAGTTCGTCCGCATCTTCGCCGGGGCCTTCGTCCTGATCTCGCTGTCGCTGGGCGTCGAGGGATCGCCGCTTTTCATCAGCAAGAACTTCCTGTGGTTCACCGCCTTCGTCGGTGCCAACCTGTTCCAGAGCGGCTTTACGCGCTTCTGCCCGCTCGAGAACATCCTGCGCAGGTTGGGCGTCAAGGATTCCATCGGCTGCGCCTGACGGGGCGCGATGCAGGGGTCCGGCCGGGACGGATTCTTGCACTTGGCATTCGTCGGCGGGCGGCGCGACGAGGCTCAACTTGGCCTTTGGCCCGCCGTTAAGGCGTGAATGCGTTTCTTTGTTCCCGATCACCGGCTCGACCGCGCCTCCCCCGCGCATCTGGCGGTCGCCGTTCCGGCGGGCGCGGAGCGCGGCAATCGGGCTGCACTGACCGCCTTTCTGGTGTTCTTCGGCTGCGCCGCCCTGACCCTGCTGGTCACGTTCCGGCTCGTCATGGCCGACGCGGCCGGCGAATCCCGGGACCTGCGCGCCGCGGTCGCCGATGTCCAGTCCAGGCTCGAAACCCGATTTGGCGACTTCCGCCTGTTCCTGCTCGCCGCGGGGGGCTTCGTCGATGCCTCCGAATCCGTCACCGACGAGGAGTGGCAGCGCTTCGTTGCCCATTCCTCAGCGGAGCTCGAGATTCGCGGGGGACTGGCGGCGATCGGCCTGATTGCCCGTGATGAACTCGCCAGCCAGAGGGCGGGCGAGGCCCAGGACGACATGCGGCTGGTGCATGTGGCGCCGGACAGCGAGGCCAACCACGAACTTCTGACGTCGGGATTCACCGACCAGCGCCAGGTGAGCGAGGGCATCGCCAGGGCGCTCGCTCGGCGCGGGTCCACCCTGACGGCCCCGCTCCGGCTCTACAAGCTGGCCCAGCCGAATGAACTGGAGGTCGCCTGGCTGCACCCGGTCTTCTACCGCCCGAGCGACGTCGCCGAGGCCGGGGCGAGCGCGGGCGGACCCCGTGCGCTGGTCCTGGTGGCGGTCCGCTTCAGTGCGCTGATCCCGGATTTCGCGGCCGCCGTGGGACGCCCCCTCGGGGTGAGGGTCACCGACATGAGCAGCGAACCCCCGGTCGACGTGTTCGACGGCAGCCGGGGATATCCCGCCATCGAAGGCATCGAGCGGACCATGGACCTGGGTGGCCGGCTCTATCGCCTGCAGTTTCATGGCCCGAGCAGCCCCAACGCCGACGCGACCACCATCGCCGTGGCGACGATCGGCGCGCTGATGTCTCTGCTGATGGCCTGGCTGTCGTTCCTGATGAGCAGTTCGCGGGATCGCGCGATCCTGATGGCCCGCGAGATGACGGCCGACCTGAAGGCCAGCGAGCGACGCTTTGCCCTGGCCATGGATGCCGCGGCGGACGGGATCTGGGAGTGGACCCGCGGGGTCCCCGACCTCTACCTGTCGGAGCATTGCCGGGTCCTCCTGCGGACCGGCGGCTGGCATGGCGACGCGAGACTGCATGGCATGCTGGGCACCCTGGCCAAGTCGGACCGGCGCATCCTGCTCGCCGCGCTCCGGACGCTGATGGAAGGGGCAGAGACGCTCGATGTCGAGGTGGGCCTCGACAGCCTGGAAGGGGCCGCCCTGCGCTACCGGGTGCGGGCCAAGCAGGAGCGGGACGCGATCGGCCGTATCGTCCGGATTGCCGGCTCCATCTCCGATGTCACCGAATTGCGGGAGCGGGAGGCGCGGATCGAGCGCTCGGACGCCTTCCTGGCGCGCCTGGTGGACCTGTTGCCACTGCCACTGATGGTCAAGGACGCCGATCGGCGCTACGTGATATTCAACCGGGCGGCCGAACGCCTCTTCGGCCAGTCCCACGTGGCGCAGCTGCGTCGGAACACGGCGGCCATGCTGCCGGTCGATTTCGCCGAGGCCCAGCTGGCCGATGACGCCTACGTGCTGTCGAAGGGCCTGCCCACTAGCCGCGAACTCGAATACACCCTGGGCGATGGGGAGCGCAGGGCCCTCCAGGTGCGCAAGGCGCCGATCACCGACATTACCGGCGAACCGGCCGTGATGACCGTGATCACGGACGTGACCCCCTTGCGCCACGCCGAGACGGAGCTCCGGAGCTCGCTGGAAGAATTCAATGCCCTGTTCGACAACGCGCCGCTCGGCCTGGCCCTGATGGCCGAGGACGGACGCGTCCTGCGGGCGAACCCGAGCTACTGCCGCATCGCCGGGCAGGATGACGAAGCCCTCAGGCGGGCACGGCTGTCGGACCTGTCCAGTCCGGTGGATGCGCGGCTCGCCGAGGACATGCTGGCCAATGTGGCGGCGGCGGGTCACATCGGCCCGATCGACTGGGAGATGCTCCGGCCCGATGGCGGCCGGGTCACCACCCGACTGTCGATCGCCTATTTCCAGAACGCAGTCCGGCAGGGGCGCCTGTGGGGGATTCTCGAGGACGTCACCGAAGCCCGCCGCACCGAGTTCGCGCTGATGCGTGCGGATGCCACGCACCGCTCGATCCTGCGGGCGATCCCGGATGTGCTGGTCCAGCTGGATCCGGAGATGCGCTTCGTCTCGTATCACGCCCCCACCGGCGAAGGGGACGACGGGCTGGACGCGGAGGACATCGTCGGCCGGCGGCTCGATGAAGTGCTCGCCCCCGAGGCGGCGGAGCGCTTCCGGGAGGCGTCCCAGGCCGCGCTCGCCGGCAATCAGCTGCTGGTGCGCGAGTACGCCGCCGAAGACGAGTCCGGCGACGTCCAGGAGTACGAACTGCGGGCCGTGCCCACCGGTGACGGCGGCGTGCTGCTGGTGATCCGGCGCATCACGGAGCGCAAGCGGGTCGAGCGCGAGCTGGCGAACCAGGAGCGCTTCCTGAATGCCCTGTTCTCCGCCATGCCGGACATGGTCTGGTTCAAGGACCGGGGTGGCCGATACCGCTTCTGCAACCCGATGTTCGGGCGCCTCCTGGGTGAATCGGTCGAGCGTCTGCTCGGGCGCACGGACCATGACTACTTCCCGGCGGAATTCGCCGACTGGTTCCGCGAGAGTGACAAGGTGGCCGAAATGTCGGCCCTGCCGGTCATCACCGACGAGGTCATCCCCTTCCCGGACGGGACGGTCTGGCAGGCCGAGACCACCAAGGTGGCCGTGCGCGACCGCGAGGGCCTGGTGTCCGGCGTGCTGGTCATGGCGCGGGACATCACCGAGCGCAAGCGCCATGAGGAGGCGCTGCGGACCAGCGAGGCGCGCTGGCAGTTCGCCCTCGAGGGCGCCGGCGATGGCGTCTGGGACTGGAACGCCGAAACCAACGAGGTCTTTTTCTCTTCCCGCTGGTGCCAGATGCTGGGCTACCGGCAGGCCGAGATCGGCCATTCGCTCGAGGAATGGAAGAGTCGGATCCACCCGGACGACCTCGAATACGTCCTGACTTCGATCGACGACTACATCTCCGGCCGCAGCGACCACTACAAGACCGAGCACCGGGTCCGGCACCGGGACGGCCATTACGTGTGGATTCTCGATCGCGGGCGGATCGTGGAGCGCGATGCCGACGGTCGGCCCCTGCGCCTGATCGGAACCCACACCGACATCACCGAGCAGCGCCGCTCCGAAGCAGCCCTGCGTGAGAGCGAGGCCCGCTTCCGCCGGCTGGCCGACTCGGCGCCGGTGCTGATCTGGATGCTGACGCCCGACGCGCGGGTCAGCTACCTCAACCGGACCTGGCTCGAGTTCACCGGGACCCAGCTGATCGACGGACTGGGTGGTGGCTGGCTGAACTCGGTACATCCCGACGACCGGGTCCGCTGCGCCTCGGCGGAACACCTGGGCATCGAACAGCAACGGGCCTTCGGCATGGAGTTCCGGCTGCGCGCCGCTGACGGCGAATACCGCTGGATGATCGCGACCTCCGAGCCCGTCTTCGATGTGGACGGCTCGCTCCACGGCTTCATTGGCAGCGCGACCGACGTCACGGAACTCAAGCAGGCCGGCGATGAACTCAAGCGCCACCGCGACGAGCTGTCGGAGATGGTGCAGGAGCAGACCCGTGACCTGCGGGCCGCCAAGGAGGCTGCGGAGGCCGCCAACATCGCGAAATCCCAGTTCCTCGCCAACATGTCCCACGAACTGCGCACGCCGATGCACGCGATCCTGAGCTACGCCAAGCTCGGTGAGACCCGGGCAGACCGGATGGAGCCACAGAAGCTGCGCGACTATTTCGCGCGGGTGCGCCAGAGCGGCGATCGCCTGCTCGAGCTGCTCAATGACCTGCTGGATCTGGCCAAGCTCGAATCCGGCCGCCTGGTGCTGAACATCGGTGCCAATGACCTGCGCGTCATCGTCGAGGACGCCCTGCACGAATTCGAGGCCCTGCTGGCGTCGAAGCACCTGTCGGTCCGGTTCGAAGCCAGCCCGGATGACATTCCGGTGCAGTGCGATCCGGCGCGCACGGGCCAGGTGGTCCGCAACCTGCTGTCCAACGCCGTGAAGTTCACACCCGAGGGGGGCGAGATCAGCGTTATGCTCAGCCTGGTCGAAGTGAAGCGCGGTCGCCGGCGCAGCGACCTGAGACACACGAATTTCGCTCGACTCGAGGTTTCCGACAGCGGGGTGGGCATTCCCGAGGGCGAACTCGAGGCGATCTTCGACAAATTCGTGCAAAGTTCCAAGACGCGGGACGGTTCGGGGGGAACCGGTCTTGGATTGGCGATTTCGCGGGAGATCGTCGAAGCGCAGGATGGCCGGATTGCGGCATCGAACCGCGCCGAGGGCGGGGCAAGCTTCGAGATGCTGCTGCCGATGCCGCCATCGGAAGATGAGAGGAGAGCGATTCAAGTGAGTGAAATGAAGATCCTGGTCGTCGATGATGAGCCGTTCAACCTGGACATCATCATCGAGACCCTCGATGACCCCAGCTACCAGTTGACCACCGCCGAGAGCGGCGAGGAGGCCTGGGAGCTGCTGAGTCGTCAGGACAGCCACTTCGATCTGGTCGTGCTCGACCGGATGATGCGCGGGATCGACGGTATCGAGGTGCTGCGCCGGATCAAGGCGGACCCGCGCCTGTCCGAAATCCCGGTGATCATGCAGACCGCCGCGGCCTCGCCTGACCAGGTACGCGAGGGCCTGCAGGCGGGGGCCCATTACTATCTGACCAAGCCCTTCGAACTGGAGGCCCTCGAGACCATCGTCCGCGCAGCGCTCGAGGACGCGGCGCAGCGGCGCTCGCTGCTCGATGGCATGAACCACCAGGCGCGGGTCATCAAGCTCGCGGATTCCGCGGTCTTCCGCATCCGAACCCTCGAAGACGCGCAGCACCTGGCGGCCCTGCTCGGCAACCTCTTCCAGGAGCCGCAGCTGGGGGCCATGGGCCTCTCCGAACTGTTCATCAATGCCATCGAACACGGCAACCTCGGCATCGACTTTTCCGAGAAGTCGCGACTCAAGGAGCAGGATCGCTGGCACGACGAGGTGGTGCGCCGCCTCGGGCTCCCGGAGTACCAGGATCGGCGCGTGACCGTGTCGATCGAGCGCAAGGGCGGCAAGTGGGAATTCCTGATCCAGGACGAGGGGGCCGGCTTCGAATGGGACCGCTTCCTGGAGCTGGACCCGGAGCGCGCCTTTGCGCCCAACGGGCGGGGCATCGCCCTGGCGCGCCAGCTGGCCTTCTCGCGGCTCGACTACGAAGGCTGCGGCAACCGGGTCCGGGTCGTTGCCGAGGGGGGCGGGGCATGAGGGCCTGCGTCGAACCGACGGCGCTGCCGCGGACGGGGGCGACCAGCCACCGGGGGAGGGCGGCATGAGCGAGCGCAATCCGGCGGATCTGGGCGATATGGTGGCCCTCAAGGGGCTCAAGGTCCTGATCGCCGACGATACGGCGTCGAACCGGAACATGCTCGAGGTCTTCCTGCGCAAGCTGGGATTCACCTCGGTCACGGCGGCAGACGGTCAGCAGGCGGTCGACCAGTTCGGCATCGAGCAACCGGACATGGTGCTGATGGATGTCATGATGCCGGTCATGGACGGCTTCGAGGCGACCCGCAATATCCGGCGTCTGCAGGGCCGCCACTGGGTGCCGATCGTGATGCTGTCGGCGCTCTCCAACGACTCGGACATCGCCGCCGGCCTCGACGCCGGTGCCGACGACTACCTCGTCAAGCCGATCTCGTTTTCGGTCTTTGCCGCCAAGATGCGGACCCTGTCCCGGCAGTTGATGATGCAGCGGACCGTCGTCGAGTCCCTGGAGCAGATTCGCGCGATCTCCGACGCGGTCATCGACGGTCTCATCACGATCGACGAGCAAGGGATCATGCACTCCTGCAACCGGGCGGCCTGCGCCCAGTTCGGCTATACCCCCAGCGACCTGATCGGCCAGAACGTGTCGATGCTGATGCCGGAGCCCTACCGCAGCGAGCACGACGGCTACCTGGCGACCTATCTGGCGAAGGGCGAGGCCCACATCGTGGGCACCATTCGCCAGGTGACGGCGCGGCGGAAGAACGGCGAGCTGTTCCCGATGGAACTCGGTGTCACCGACATCAACCTGCCGGATCGCCACCTCTTTGTCGGCGTCGTGCGTGACGTGACCGAACGCGAGCGCCAGGCCCGGGAGCGGGCCGAGACCCGGGCCCGGCTGGAACGCCTCTACTCGGAGCAGGAGCGCGAGCAGGAACTGGCCCGATCGATCATGGAGCGACAGATCCACGGCGACTGGCTCAAGGATCCGCGACTGCAGTATTCGGTGGCCGCCACCACGCGATTTTCCGGCGACCTGGTCATGGTCGCGCGCTCGCCCAGCGGGCGCACCTTCGCGATGCTGGCGGACGCGACGGGCCACGGCCTGGCGGCCGCGATCAGCGTGCTGCCCATCCTCTCGCTGTTCTACACCGAGGTGTCGCGCGACGTGACCCTCGCGCACCTGGTCTCGGCCATCAATACGCAACTGCGCAGCGGCCTGCCGGTCGGCCGCTTCGTCGGGGCGGCCCTGTTCTGCCTGTCCGCGGATGCGACCCGGGGCGAGATCTGGGTCGGCGGGGTTCCGGAGTCGCTGCTGCTGGCCCCCGACGGCCGGGTCGTGCGCCGGATCGGGTCGGATCACGTGCCCCTCGGCATTATCGACAGCGACAGCGACATGGCCTCGGCGGTCGAACTCGACATCGAGCCCGGCCAGCAGCTGCTGATGTATTCGGATGGCCTCATCGAAGCCCATCGCAATGACGGCACGGTCTTCGGGCCCGAGATGCTGGAGCAGACGCTGGCCAGTTCGCCGCCGGGGCAGCGCGTGGCCGCCGTCCAGCGGGCGCTGGCCGACCTTCTGGAGGGAGAGCCGCATCACGACGACGTCTCGATGCTACTCTTGACCTGCGTTCCCCCCCCGGGACCGGGTGCCGACTGATGGCGCCGCGATGGGGGCCGGGCGCCTGAGTACCCCATCGACCACTGGAGACACCATGGACCGACACTCCTCCGGAATCGAACGTCGTCGCAATGTGCGCGTACCGCTGGGCGGTATCGACGCCCTGGTGCATGTTCCTGGGCAGGTGCAGCCGCTGGCTGCCAAGTGCACCGACCTGGCTGTGGGCGGACTGACCCTGCTGTGCCGCTACGTGCCGCGCGAGGGCGAGCAGTTCCGGGTCGAGGTGGCCTCGCCGGGCGGACAGCGGCGCTTCGAGCCGCTCAACGCGCGGGTCAGCGTTCGCCGGTGTCACCCGCTCGGCGACGGACTCTACGAACTCGGCGTCGAGATCGTCGAAATCCTCGCCTGACGCGGGTCTCGGGCGGGCGGCCTGTTCAGCGCCGGGTGCGGCCGCTGAACAGGATCCAGAGGGCGAACAGCGCGACCGCGGTGAAGCTCACCAGCGACCAGTTGGCGATCGACAGGCCCAGGAAAGTCCAGGCGCGGTCGGTGCAGTCCCCCGCACCGCGGAAGATCATCGGCAGGGCATCGGCCAGCGGGAAGCTGTCGAGCATGTACTCCAGCCCGGGACCACATTCCGAGACGTCGGGCGGATAGATCTGTATCCAGCTCTGGCGGACCGCGACGCCGCCGCCGATCAGGGCGGCCAGCAGCAGCAGTCCGCCATAGACGCGCCGCCCGGCACCGACAGCCCCGTGCAGCCCGGCCACCAGACCGATCAGGGCCACGCTGACGAAGGCATAGCGCTGCATGATGCACATCGGGCAGGGCTCCTGGCCCTTCACGTACTGCAGGTACAGGCCGAAGCCGAGCAGGCCGGCGCAGGTCAGGAACAGCAACAGAAATGGCGCCCGGGGGTGCCGCAGGATCTGGGTCAGCATGATGTCGGTCGGGTGGGACGGGAATCGGAAAGCCGCATTGTAGCGGCACCGCTTCGAGTGGCCCGGCCCGGCAAGGTTCCCCTCAGGCGCCGGCCAGCGCTGCCAGCGCCTCGACCTGGTCGAGGATCGGCTGGGGCGTGGCGATCTTGCCGTCGAGCATGGCGCGGATCGTGGCCGCGTTGTCGGGCACGTCAAACCCACCGGGCAGGTCGGCCAGCGGCGGTGCCCCGCCTTCCTCGGCCGGATGCGAGATGGAGCTCACGCCTGCGGCATACGACGCCAGACGCGGGCGCCGGCGGGGGTTGGCATAGATCTCCCCCTCCGTTCCACGCAGCAGCTGGGCGTGGCCGCCTTCGGCCAGCAGGAAGTCGTGCATCCGCTCGAGGTACTCGGGGTGGGTGACGGCAACCACCTTGACGCTCCGCCCGGGCGCCGGGTCGAGCAGTTTTGCCATGGTGTGGCCGGCACTGCGGACGCCGAGCCGCAGGCGGGTCGACAGCAGGCGCGACAGGCCGGGCAGCAGGGCATCCAGGCCGAGGCAGGCCGGCCGTCCTTCGGCCAGGGCCCGGCTGGCTGCGGCAGCATCCGGGAGCTGGGGCACGTCGAGGGCCGCCAGCAGATCGAAGGGGTTGATGCGGGTCTCGAAGTCGTGCCGTCCCTGGATCAGGACCGGAACGCCCCGGCGCGCCAGCAGGTGGACCACCAGGGGCATCAGGTTGGGCTGCCGTCGTGCCCCGTTATAGGTCGGCAGGACGACACAGCGGGGCCCGTGGGGTACCTCGATCGGTGCGACCAGGGCGCGCATGGCGTCGGCGAAGCCCAGCAGCTCGTCCAGGGATTCACTCTTGATCCGCAGGGCAATCAAGATGGCGCCGAGTTCCAGGTCGCCCACCTCCCCGGCGAGCATGGCCCCAAACAGGGTCTGGGCCTGCGCCCGTGGCAGCGAGCGCGCACCTTTTGCGCCACGGCCGATTTCCTTGATGAGGGGGGCGAAATCGTTCATGTCGCAGCCTTGGCGAGGGAGCCGGTCAGCTCGGCGAGCAGGCCGGAAAGTTCATCGAGTTCGAAGGGCTTGGCGAGGAACCCGTCCATCCCCGCAGCTTTGGCGGCCTCGCGGTCGTCGGCCCCGACGTTCGCCGTCACTGCGGCGATCGGCATCCGCGGGCGGCCTTCGCGGGCTTCGATGCTGCGCCAGCGACGGCAGGTCGAATAGCCATCCTCGCCTGGCATCTCGCAGTCCATCAGGACCACGTCGAAATGGCCCCGCTCGAGCTTCTGGATGGCGGCTTCGCCGCTGGCAACGCAGTCGCACGCGAGGCCGAGGTTCTCGAGCGCGGCCTGCAGCACCAGCTGGTTGGAGAGGCTGTCTTCGACCACCAGCGCCTTCATGTCGGCAAAGGTCGGCACGGCAGAGGGGCGCGTCGGCGCGAGGACGGCGGCCTCGGCAATCTCCATCGGAACACGCAGGCGGAAACAGGCCCCCGGCAGGCCATTGCGGTCGAGCTCGAGCACGCCCCCCATCAGGGTCGCCAGGCGCCGCGAGATGGCGAGGCCGAGCCCGGTTCCGTGGCCATTGCCACTGCGCGCCCCCGCGACTTTCGAGAACGGCTCGAAAACGGCGTCCTGCTGGTCGGCAGGGACGCCCGGCCCGCTGTCCTGGATCGAGACGTCGAGCACGCAGGGCCCGCCATCGGCCGGGCAGAGCAGGGTCAGGTGGGCCGTCACGTAGCCGGCCTCGGTGAAATCGACGGCGTTGCCAAGCAGGTTGATGAGGATCTGTCGAAGGCTGTTGGCGTCGCCGCGCAGGGCGTCCGGGATCGTGTCGGCCATGTGCAGGATGATGGCCACGCCCTTCTGGTGGGCCGAAGGCCGGAACAGGTCGCAGGACGTGCAGACCACCTCGCGGGGATCGAAGACCTCGTGCCGGAGCGTGACCTTCCCGGCTTCGATTCGGGACAGGTCCAGGATGTCGTCGAGCAGTTGGCGAAGGTGGCGGGCAGACCCCTGCAGCGTGTGCAGCCATTTGGTCTGACGGGCGTCGAGGCGGCTGCGCTCGAGGAGCTGGGTCATGCCGATGATGCCGTTCATCGAGGTGCGGATGGCATGGCTCATGGTGGCGATGAAGGCCCGCTTGGACTCGCTCGAGGCAGCGGCCTCGGCGCCGTCCGACTCGCTCGACTCGAGGGCCTGCTCGAGCCGGCGGCGCAGTTCCATGCCGTCGCGCAGGTGACGGCTGAGCGGCCGCGCGATCGCCGAGAGGCCGATCACCGTGAGGATCATGCCCCAGCCCGCGAGCTGGTCGCGCAAGGTGCCCCGCGACAGCAACATGGCCGCATTGGGCAGCAGCAGGACGGAGAGGAACAGCGGGGCGGCGGGCGGAATGGCGGCCAGGGCCAGGGAGCCCGCACCGGCGACGCCCATCAGCACCACCAGCGCGAGGGGCTGGTATTCGAGTGGTGCCTGGGGATAGACCAGCAGGGCGAGGCTGCTCCAGAGCAGGCCGGAGAGGGCGGAATGGGCGACACAACGGGTCTTCCAGTCGCGCAGGCCGAGCGTCGATCCCTCCGACGACCTGAAGCGGCGTGCCTGGGCGTAGCGCCAGGCGGCGAGGGCAACTACGGCGGAGAACCAGGCGCCCAGCAGCCAGGCCGGCGCGATGAAGGGCCCGAAGCCAAGCCAGGCCAGCGCCGCGAGCAGGATGGCGAACGGCTGCGCCCGGAGCACCTTGCTCAGGTGGACGTCCAGGGCTTCGCGGTCGACCAGTTCGGTTATGCCAGCGTGATCTGGCGGAATGCGCGGATCCATTAGGGGCCTACTTTATCCAAGTGAGCCGCTACAATCCATGGATTCGAACGCGTTGCGAGGCAGGCCTGCCATGGATGTCGGATTTGTGGGACTGGGTTTGATGGGGCGTCCGATGGCGCTGAATCTGCTCAAGGCGGGCCATGCGGTCCGGGTCTGGGCGCGCCGGGCGGAGTCCATGCAGCCCGTGCTGGACGCCGGCGCCACCGCATGTGCCACCGTCGCCGAACTGGCCGGTCAGGTGGACGCGGTGGTCACCATCGTGGCCGATGCGCCCGACGTGGCGCAGCTGGCGCTCGGGCCGGACGGCGTGGCCGACGGAGCCCGGCCCGGGCTGATCATGATCGACATGAGCACCATCGCGCCGGAGGCCGCCAAGGACATCGCGGCGAAGCTCGCGGCTCGCGGCGTGACGATGCTCGACGCGCCGGTCTCCGGCGGCGAAGCCGGTGCCATCGCCGGCAGCCTGACCATCATGGTCGGCGGCGAGGAGCCGGCATTCGACCGTGTCCGCCCGCTGTTCGAGGCCATGGGCCGTTCGGTGACCTACATCGGCGCCCCTGGGGCAGGGCAGGTGGCCAAGGCCTGCAATCAGGTGCTGACCGGCGTCGGCGTGGCCTCGGTGGCCGAGGCGATGAATTTCGCGCGTCACTCCGGCGTCGATCCGGCGGCGGTCCGCGAGGTATTGACCGGCGGGCTGGCCAACAGCCGCATCCTCGAGAACCATGGCGCCCGCATGCTGGCGCGCAACTTTGCGCCCGGGTTCAAGTCGTGGATGCATCTCAAGGACATGCGCATCGTGCTCGACGAGGCGCATCGGCTCAACATCGCGCTGCCCGGCGCGGCGGCCGCGGCCCAGCTGTTTGCGGCGATGGGCGGCGCCGGCATGGGCGAGGAGGATTCCGTCGCCGTGCTCAAGCTGTTCGAACGCATGGGCGGCAACCCGGAGGACATCAAGTGATCGTCGGATTTGTCGGACTGGGCGCGATGGGGCGCCCGATGGCGGAGAACGTGGCGGCGGCAGGGCACGCGCTGCGCGTCTGGGGACGCCGGCCGGCGTCCACCGCGGCGCTGGCCGATGCCGGGGCCACGGTGTGCGCGACGCCCCGCGAGATGGCCTCGGCCTGCGACGTGGTGGTGTCGGTCGTGACCAATGGCGAGGACGTCAAGGCCGTGGCCCTGGGTGACGACGGCATCCTGGCGGGGCTCCCCGCGGGCGCCATCCATGTGGACTTGAGCACCATCGCGCCGGGCATCGCGCGCGAGCTGTCGGCGGTGTATGCCCAGCAGGGCGCGGAGTTCCTCGATGCACCGGTCTCGGGGGGCTCGACCGGTGCCCGGGCCGGCACCCTGGCGATCATGGTCGGTGGCGACGAGGACGCCTTCGAGCGGGCGCGACCCGTGCTGGAGGCGATGGGCAAGACCATCCGGCGCATCGGCCCGAGCGGCGCGGGGCAGGTGGCCAAGGCCTGCAACCAGATGATCTTCGTGACGGCCGTCCAGGCCTGCGCCGAAGCCCTGCACCTGGCCGAGGCCTCGGGGGTGGACGTGGCCCGTGTCCGGCAGGCGCTGCTCGGCGGGTCGGCATGGTCCCGGGCCCTCGACGTCTGGGGCGACAAGATGGTCACGCGCGACTTCTCGCCCGGCGTCGAGTCGCGCCTCCACCACAAGGATTTCCGCATCCTCATGAACGAGGCCATGTCCACGGGCGTGCCCCTGCCGATTGCGGCCCAGGTCTGGCAGCAGCTCAATGCCATGATGGGCAGCGGGTTCGGGCGCGACGATACCTCGAGCCTGCTGCGCGTGCTGGAGCAATCCCGGAACACCCCATGAGCCGTGTGCGGGCCCTCGCCATGGTGGCGGCGCTGGCGGCCGGCGCGTGTTCATCGTTGCCGGTCGGGCTGACGCCGCCGGAGGTGGCCCTGTCGGATGTCCGCTACCTGGGCGGCTCGCTGCTCGAGCAGCGTTTCGAGTTCGAGCTGCGGATCAGCAACCCGAACCGTCAGCCACTGGAGATCGAAGGCACCAGCTTCACGGTGGATCTGAACGGGCGTCAGTTTGCGCGAGGCGTTTCGGACCAGGCCTTCACGATCCCCGGCTACGCGGAGCGGCGCATCGGTCTGCCGGCGGTTGCCACCCTCAACAGCCTGATCGGCCAGATCGCCAATCCGGGGGCCGCCACCGGCCTCGACTACGCCATCGAAGGTCACGTGCATGTGGGGGGCTACGGCACCCTGCCGTTTGCCCGCAAGGGCCGGGTCGGTCTGCCCGATGCGGAGCAGGCGCCCCCTCCGCGAGGGCGATTCTAGGAGGCGTCGTCCTGCTCGGGCATCTGGCCGTAGGTGGCGAAGCGCCGGATCACGTCGTCCATCTCCCGCGCCTCCAGGGTCGGCGGCGTGCCCAGCTGGCAGGCCAGCAGATAGTGCTGGCAGAGGGTTTCGAACTCCACCGCCAGGCCCAGGGCGTGGTCCAGGTCGCGGCCGATCGCGATCATGCCGTGGTTGGCCATCAGACAGGCGCTTCGCTCCTCTAGGGCAACCAGGACCGTGTCCGACAGGGCCTGGGTGCCGAAGGTGCGGTACTCGGCGCAGCGCACGTCGGGTCCGCCGAAGCGCGCGATCATGTAGTGGAAGGGCGGGATCGGCCGGCGATGGCAGGCCAGTGCGGTGGCGTAGGGCGAGTGGGCATGCACGATCGCGCCGGCATCGGGGCGGGCGCGGTAGATGTCCCGGTGGATGCGCCATTCGCTCGAGGGCTTGAGCGGACTGTCCCACTGGTCGTCCGGGCCGACCCGGACCATGTCGCCCGGCTCGCAGCGGTCCCAGGGCAGGCCGCTGGGCGTGATCAGCATGGCGTCGCCCGGCAGGCGGGCGCTCGCATTGCCGGCGGTGCCCCGGTTCAGGCCCTGCTCGCTCATGGCCCGCGCGATGGCGAGCAACTGGATGGCGCTGGAATCGCTCATGGGGTGTGCTCCGGAAAGAGATCCGCCAGGCGGTCCGGTGCTGCGCAGCCCCGCTCGGTCACGATGGCGGTGATCAGGCGGGCGGGGGTCACGTCGAAGGCCGGGTTGGCGACCGCTGCGTCGGCCGGGGCGATGTGCACCTGCGCGCGGGCGCCGTCTTCGAGACCGTGGACGACCCGGAACTCGTCGCCGTCCCGGTCCTCGATCGGGATCGACGTGCCCGCGGGGCAGCCGAAATCGATGGTCGAGCCGGGCGCGGCGATGTAGAAGGGAATGCCCGCGTCGCGGGCCGCCAGCGCCTTCAGGTAGGTGCCGACCTTGTTGGCCGTGTCGCCGTTGGCGGCGACCCGGTCGGCACCCGTGATCACCAAGTCCACCTCGCCCCGCGCCATCAGGATGCCGGCCGCGTTGTCGGCGATCAGGCGATTCGGGATGCCGGCCTCGCGGAGCTCCCAGGCGGTGAGCAGACCCTGGTTGCGGGGCCGGGTTTCGCTGACCCAGACTTCGACCGGGATGCCGGCCGCCTGCGCGGCATAGACCGGCGCCAGGGCGGTGCCGTGCCCCAGGGTCGCGAGCCAGCCGGCATTGCAGTGGGTCATTACCCGCACCGGCCGGTCGCGCCGGGCCGCGCAGACGGTCTCCAGGAGGGGCAGTCCGTGCCGGCCGATCGCCCCGTTAGTGGCGATGTCTTCGCGGCAGATGGCCTCGAACTCGGCCCAGGCGGCCGCTTCACGTGCGCCCGCCGGCAGGGGGGCGAGCCGGGCCTGCATGCGCCCGAGGGCCCAGTGGAGATTGACCGCAGTGGGGCGCGTGGCGCCCAGCACCCCGATCGCGCCTGCCAGCCCGGCGTCGCTGGCGTCGAGTTGCAGGGCCAGCGCCACGCCCCCTGCCGCGGTTGCACCGATCAGGGGTGCCCCGCGGACCTGCATGCCGCGAATCGCCTCGGCCGCGTCCTCCAGCGTGTCCAGCCGGCAGTTGCGGACCACATGGGGCAGCCCGGTCTGGTCGAGCACGACCAGCGAACGGCCATCGCGATAGAGCGTCCTGGCTTGCATCTCTTCTCCCGTCGAAGCGGCCATTGTAGCGCCCGGTCCGCGTGACCAGCGGCCACCTGTTCTGACAGAATGCGGCGGTTGATCGCCCCGGAGCCCGGCCATGCCGACCTTTCCCGCCCCTGTCGAATCCCGCCTGCCCGGTGTCGGGACGACGATCTTCACCGTGATGTCCGCCATGGCCCAGTCATGCGGCGCGATCAACCTCTCCCAGGGGTATCCGGACTTCAACGCGGAGGACGCGCTGTTCGAGCGCGTGGCCCACTGGATGCGAGCGGGGGCCAACCAGTACGCGCCGATGGCCGGCGTGCTGCCCTTGCGCGAGGCGATTGCCGCGAAGCTGGCCAGCCTCTACGGCGCCTCGTACGACGTGGACACCGAGATCACGGTCACCGCGGGCGCCACCCAGGCGCTGTTCACGGCGATTGCCGCGCTGGTGCGGCCCGGCGACGAGGTGATCGTGTTCGAGCCGGTCTACGATTCCTACGTGCCGGCCATCGAGCTCCAGGGGGGCGTGGTGCGTCGCGTGTCGCTACGGGCGCCCCACTACCGGCCGCCCTGGGACGAGGTCGCTGCGCTGGTCGGTCCCCGCACACGGATGATCATCATCAACACGCCGCACAATCCGACCGCCACGGTGTGGTCGGCGGAGGACATGGCGGCGCTGGCGCGCGTGACCCGCGACAGCGGCATCGTGGTGCTGTCCGACGAGGTGTACGAACACATC
>JAGRFX010000076.1 GCA_020445805.1 Rhodocyclaceae bacterium | reverse complement strand
AGCGCCAGGATGGCACCGGCCATGTAGGCGCGGATCAGGGTGTCCTTGGTGGACATGAAGATTTTGGATTCACCGGCATCGATCATCTTCGTGACGAATTCGGCGGGCATGACGTAGGCCATGGTCGTTACCTCGTTAGGGTCATAGAAACGCAAAAAGGCGCCCACTCCTGCGTGCCGTCGAGCCAGTCGCGACACGGGAGAGGACGCCGTTGTCCTGAACTTCTGCGCGTCCGGGCGTGGGCCCCGACACATGTCCGGGCCGCCGTTAGCCTGGACTACGATTACTGCAAAGCAGCAAGCGTGCCAGACACCATGGGTCTTGGTTTCAAGCCATTTCAGCGCTTGCAGGGCCGGAAAACCCGGTCCCGGATGCCCAAATTCCGTGCGGGGCGAGAGGTGCCTGCACGCAAATGGGGCGGCAAATGCTGCAAAGCAGCATCCGTTGCCGGGTGCTCAGGCCTTCTGGGGGTCGATGGAGGCCAGCACGGCCAGGGTGGCCTCGGCCACGTCCACCAGCCGGCGGTTCTGCTCCATGGAGGTCTTGCGCAGGGTGCGGTAGGCCTCGTCCTCCGGCATGCTGAAGCGGGCCATCAGCACCCCCTTGGCCCGCTCGATGACCTTGCGCTCGTTGAGCGCCCGGCGGGCCGCGTCGCGTTCGGCTTCCATGGCGGCCAGCCGGGCCTTCTGCTCCTGCAGGACCTGGAGCAGGGAGTTCTCGCTCTCGCCACCGTGGCCGGGCAGGGTGCCCAGATTGCCGTCGAGGGCCAGCTCCGGGCCCAGGAAGCGCTCGACCAGGCGGGCGCTCTCGGGCGGATGGGTGGCCACCACCTCGAGCAGGCCCTCGGCATCGGCCAGATCCTGCTCGGCGGCCTCGACCAGCCGTGCGCACTCGGCCCGCACGTCCGCCAGCAGGGTCTCCTGCAGCCGCCACATGCCGTCGATGCGCTCCGAGCAGCAGGCGAACCAGGTGTCGCTGAGGTTGGCATCGAGGCTCGCGTTGGGTGCCGCGGAGCACAGCACCCGGCGCAGGCGTTCGATCTGCACCATGTAGGGGGCGACCTGCATCTGTTCCCAGTCGTCCACCAGCGGGCGGCCGGAAAACTCGCTGAAGATCTGGATGTTCCGTTCCTGGGTCTCGATCAGGTGCAGGATGCGCTGCTGGTGACGCACCGCCAGGGTGCCCGAGGCCAGCAGGGCCGAGCCCACGGCGCGCTCCTGGCCGGCCAGCTCCTTGCCCTGGATCAGGTTGAAGAGGGCCACCAGTCGGCGGGAGATGCCCGGATCCACGGTCGAGTCGGCCACGTCGAAGACCACCGACAGCAGGCCGGCGATGAGCCGGCTGTAGGCGATCACCACCTCGTCCGCCTTGATCTTGCAGTCCGCGATGCGCTGGCGCAGCGCGGGCAGGGTGTCCAGCCCCAGCACCACCCAGGCGATCAGCGAGAACAGGGAGGCATTGCCGAAGCCCGGCTCGTCGAGCTGGGTGCGGAAGCGTTCGCGCAGGTGTTGCTCGACGGTCGAGCTGTCCGCGGCGAGCTGGGTGCGCTGGCTCTCGAAGCGGCTGCCGCCCGAGGCCACGTAGAGGCTTGAGGCACCACGCTCGCTCTGCAGCGCGTGCACCAGCTGTCCGATCGCGCCGACCAGCTCGACGCGGGTGGCCAAATGGCGGAGTTGCTGGATCTGGCGGTTCTTGGCGGCGAGGACGATGGAGGAGGGGGTGAGTTCCATGGAGCGGTCGTTGTGGTTCTTCAATGCCTCAATGTAAGCAAGAACCATTCTGACCCCTAGTCCACCCGTCACGGCCGGGCCGCCATCAGGCCGGACGGGCACGGATCGGCCAATGCCGCGGGGGCACGCTCCCCCACAGGGGGCTGCCCCCGCCCCTCAGGGGCGTCGCCGCAGGGCGGCCAGTTCGGCGCGGATGGCCGCCAGCTCGCGCTGGAGCCCGGCCTGCGGGTCGGCGCCGGCGGCCTGCTCCTGCGCATTCACGTGCTGCATGGCATTCACGATGATGGCGATGAAGAGGTTGAGCATGGTGAAGGTGGCGATCAGGATGAAGGGGATGAAGAAGGCCCACGCATAGGGGAAGGCCTCCATGACCGGCCGGGAGATCCCCATCGACCAGCTCTCGAGGGTCATGACCTGGAACAGGGTGTAGAGGGAGCGTCCGAGGGTGCCGAACCACTCCGGAAAGTCGGCGGCGAACAGGTTGGTGGCGATCACGGCGAACACGTAGTACAGGATCCCCAGCACCAGCACGATGGAGCCCAGGCCGGGGATCGCCGCCAGCAGGGCACCGACCACCCGCCGCATCGAGGGCACCATCGTCAGCAGACGAAGCACTCGGAGCACCCGCAACGCGCGCAGTACGGCGAAGGGCCCGCTCGCCGGCACCAGCGCGATCGCCACCACGGCGAAGTCGAACACACTCCATGGGTCGCGCCAGAAGGCGGCACGATGGACGTAGAGCCGGGCTGCAATCTCGATCACGAAGACGGCCAGGATGAGACCATCGGCGGCGCGCAGCGCCGGCCCGGCCGCGGCCATCGCCGCTGGCGCGGTCTCCAGCCCGAGGAGGATCGCATTGACGATGATCAGGGCGATGACCAGCCCCTGGACGCGGGGCTGATCGAGCCATCGGCCGAGCGCGGCGCGCAGCGTGCCGGGCAGTCGCATGACCGCTTCCATGTCAGCGGCCTGCAACTGCGGTTGCTGCCGTGATCGCCTCAGGCATGCGCTTCGGCCTCCGTCGGCCATTCGCGCATGCGCTGTGAGGGCAGCGTCCGGCTGCGCCGGATCTGGCGGCCGAGCGCGCGCTCGGCCCGCTCAGCGGAGCGGGTCACTGCGGCGTAGAGGTCCGCTTCGGTGTCGTCGATGACGATGTCGGGCAGGCCCCCGACGCGCAGGTGCAGGCGGCAGCGCTTGTCCACGCCGCCGCGGGGCCCGTTCTCGTCACTCAGGCGCACCTCGATGCGGCGCACGTGATCGCGGTAGCGGGTCAGCGCGAAGCGCACGCGCTGCGTGACGTGGCTTCGCAGGGCAGGGGTGAGATCGAAATCGTGGGCCTGGATTCGGACTTGCATCGTGGAACCTCCGGTGTCGGGATGGAAATGCCTCTACCCATAGCTTGGGGTGGGAGCGCATCAGATAAAGCAGAAAAACTGGTTCGGAAGGTCAGGTAAAAATTGACGGTGTGTGCGGCTGCGGATGCTCAGGCGGCCAGCCGCTCGCGGGCGGCCGGCGCCGGCCGAGCGGTGTGTTCGCGCGCGAGCCGGGTGACCGGGCGACGTGCCTCGGCCAGTGCCTGCGCCCGTGCGAGGGCGGCGATGCCGGCCACGCGCTCGCGCCGGGTCACGTCCTCCACCAGTGCAGGCTCCGCGTCGCAGAAGGCTTCGCAATCCTCAAGCGTGATCATGGCTGTCTCCTCTTGTCGTCTCGAAGTCGGAATGCCGGGTTGGCGTGAGGAACTATAGGCAGGGCGATTGATCTGAAAAAGCGAGCTTCATGGATGTGTATCTACCAATAAATGGGATGGTTGAATGTCGCCCCACGCGCTCAATTTTCGTCACCTGCTGTACTTCTGGGCTGTCGCCAAGGAGGGCAGCATCACCCGCGCCGCCCAACGCCTGGGTCTCTCCGCCCAGACCATCAGCACCCAGCTCGGGCTGCTCGAGCAGCAGATCGGGCAGGCGCTGCTGGCGCCCCAGGGGCGTTCCCTGGAGCTGACGGACGCCGGTCGCACGGCGCTCGGCTACGCGGAAGAGATCTTTCGCCTCGGCGACAAGCTCGTCTCGGCGCTCTCCGAGCCCCAGGCCATGCGCCCACGCTTCGCTGTTGGCATCACCGATGCGGTGCCCAAGCTGGTGGCCTTCGAGATGCTTAAGGGTGTCATCGGCGCACCGCTGTCGCTGCGCCTGGAATGCGTCGAAGGCGACCTGGACAAGCTGCTCGCGGAACTGGCGCTGAACCGAATCGACCTGGTCATCGCCGACCGGCCGGCGCCACAGCGGGCCAACCTCAAGCTGCAGACCCATCCGCTGCTGGCCGGCGGCGTCGATCTCTATGCCACCGATGCCCTCCACGTGGCCTGCGCAGCGGGTTTTCCGCACAGCCTCGAGGGCGCGCCGCTGTTGCTGCCGGCCCGTGATGTGCCGCTGCGGATCGCCCTCGACGCCTGGTTCGATGCCCACGAGATCCGGCCGCTGGTGGTCGGCGAATTCACCGACAGCGCCCTCCTGAAGACCTTCGGCCGCGCCGGGGCCGGTGTCTTCCCGGCGCCCTCCGGCATGCGGCGACTGGTGGCCGAGCAGTACGATGCACGACCGCTCGGCACGCTGGCCGGCGTGCGCGAGACCTGGCATGCAATCTCGGCCCACCGCCGCATCCCCCACCCGGGCGTGGCTGCGGTGCTCGCCGAGGTGCACCCTGCGGCCGGGGACGCGCCCAGGCCCTGAGGCGGCGCGACTTCGCCGCTCGGCGGCGAGCGCGTATCCTTGGGGCCCCCCGCGCTCCCTCCGCTTGCTCGTGCCCGATCTCTCCATTCCCGTCATCGCGGGCCTGACTTGCGTCGCCTTTCTCGGTGGTTTCATCAGTTCCATCGCCGGCGCCGGAGGGATGCTGGTGCTGCCCTGCCTGCTGTGGGCCGGCGTGCCCCCGGTCCAGGCGCTGGCCACCAACAAGTGCCAGAGCGTGTTTGGCACCCTGTCCTCGGCATTCAACTTTTTCCGCCAGGGGCATCTGGATCTCGCGCCCCTGCGTGGCACCCTGGCCTGGGCCTTCACCGGGGCGATCCTGGGCACCCTGCTGGTGCAGCAACTGGACAAGGCCCTGCTCGAGCGGCTGCTGCCGGCGATCCTGATCGTGCTGGCCGGCTATTTCGCCCTATCGCCCCGCATCTCGGATGCGGACACGCCGCCGCGGCTGGGCGGACGCTGGTTCGCGCCGCTGGTGGGGGGTGGCCTCGGGGTATATGGGGGCTTCTTCGGGCCCGGGATGGGGTCCTTCGCGGCAGCGGCCTTCGCCGGCCTGCGCGGCTTCAACATGCGGCGGGCGACCGCCAGCACCAAGCCGGTGGTGCTGGTCACCAACGCCACCTCGATGGTGCTCTTCATCTTTGGCGGCCACGTGATCTGGGGCCTGGTGGCGGTCATGGCCATTGCCCAGATCGTGGGCGCCCGGCTGGGTTCCAGCCTGGTGATCCGCCGTGGCGCGGCCCTCGTCAAGCCGGTGATCGTGCTCGTCACCGTGGCGATCGCCGTGCGCCTGATGCTGCGCTAGGACTTCTTGCCCGACCCTCGGGCCGTCCGACGCCTCTGGCGCAGGGCATGGACCATGACCGCCACGACCGCCAGGTTGATCGCCAGCAGGGCCACGCCCAGCGCGTCCGGCTCGCGCATCAGGCGAAGGACTTCGAAGGGCACATAGATGGCCCCGCTGACGGCTGCCAGCAACTCGGCCCAGGCCCGCTCCCGGTACAACCCATAGGCCTCGATGAAGCGCAGGGCCGCATAGGCCGCGGCGCCCAGTGCCAGCAGCATCAGGTTGCTGTTCTGCAGCTGGCTCGCGGCGTCGAGAAAGATGCGCGGGTAGCGGGACGCCGGGTTGAGGTGGGTATGCGCGACCAGGCGGGCCGCCAGCGCGTGGAGATCGGCATGCACCAGCGACAGCAGGCCGCTGGCGGCCAGCACCACCACCAGGCCTTTCGCTGCCTCGACGAGGGCAATCGTGCGCACGGTACGGGAGCCGCTCATGGTCGGACCCTCCTGCGGGTACGGCGGGCGATGCGCTGCCGGTCGATCAGGGTTCGGGACACGGAGGGGCTGGGACGCAGGTGCATCGCGCGAGTGTGCCAAGCCCTCGCCAGGCGGGCAACGGCGCACACCCCATCCTGCGACAGGCCGCGGGCAGGACTCGGGTCGGCACTGGCCTTCCGGGCGGCGATGGGCTAGACCGAGTCAGGCGCCCTGCAATTGCCCAAACATAAAACGGAGGAATGGCGGATGACGGCAATCCTGTTCGTGCGGGTCCAGTCGGACCTGGACTGGTCGGTGCTGGAGCCGCGCATGATGGCGCGCGTGCCCCGCTTCCGGGAGGTGCCCGGCTTGATACAGAAGATCTACGGACGCGATCCGGCCAGCGGGGCCGCCTGCGGCATCTATTTCTTCGAGAGCCGCGAGGCGCTGCTGGCCTTCCGGGAGAGCGAGCTGGCCCGCACGATCCCGTCGGCCTTCGAGGCCACGGAGGTCAGGCCCGAGGTCTATGAGCTGTTGTTCCCGCTTTATCCGGACCGTGGTCCGGTGCCTGGGTGACGCGTCCAGACACGCGAGGCGGTCACACCCGGAGGCAGCCCCGGAAGCCCCGCGCCGCGTAATAGGACTGGGCCCCGTTGTGATAGACGAAGACCCGGCCGTAGCGGCGATCGCAGAACAGTGCACCGCCGAGGGCGCGCACCTCCGGCGGCGTGGCGATCCAGCTCGAGGTCTTGAGGTCGAACTCCCCGACGGACTGCAGCGCCCGGTAGTGGTCCTCGCTCAGCAGCGCGATGCCCATCGCGGCCGCGGCCTCCACCGCGCTGCCGGGGGGCTTGTTGTCCTTGCGCGCGTCGAGCGCGGCCTGGTCGTAGCACAGGCTGCGGCGACCGGCCGGGCTCTCGGGCGAGCAGTCACAGAACAGGATCGGGTCGCTGGCGGACGCCTCGCCGATCACATCGGGTTCGCCGCCGGAGGCCTCCATGCGGGCCAGGGTCCCGAGGGCCAGCGGATGCGCCTCGAGGCGGGCCCGCACCGTGGACCAGGCGAGGCCGGGGTGACGCTGTGCGTGGCGATCGAAGCGCGCCGCGAGGGTCGCCAGCAGCGCATCGGGTTCGGGCAGTGTCATCGGGTCTCCTCGCGGTGATCGGTGACTGGGCTCGGCGGGGCGCGCCGCGGCCTCAGCGCGCCTCGGCGCAGTGGATCTCGGCGGCCTCGAAGCCCCAGCGCAGCGTCGCCTCCCCCTGGTGCTCCCAGAACGCTTCGTTGCCGCCCTCGTAGCGGGCCCCGCTGGCGCCGGGCTGGCGGAACATCAGCGACACGGTGTCGCCGCGCTCGGCGATCAGGGTCGGCGGATCGGTGTCGAAGTGGGTGATCACCACCTCCGAACCGGGGGCATCGTCGCAACGGAACGTGAAGGGGCCGGTGGCGGTCACGAGCCGATAGCGGGCCTGCAGTTCGGCGATGCGCGTGAGGTAGCTGTCGGCCACACAGCGAGGGCGGTCGTCGGCCTTCCAGCAGTCGTTGCGCCCCTTGATCCAGCCGCGCTGCTCGGCCTTCAGCGTCGGTGGGCGCTCGTTGCCGGCCTTCGCCAGGGCGGCCCGGTAGGTGGTGTCGAGCCGCCGATCGAGTTCGGCCAGGGTCGGGTCGTGGCAGATGGCCTGCTCGATGTCGCCGTCGGCCCGGGTGCAGTCGTAGGCCGGGCCGGCGGCATCGGCCGTGCCCACAAGGAAGAGCAGGATCGGGACCAGGATCGGGCGCATGGGTACTCCGGCAGCGCCCCGGGGGGGGCGATGTCGGAATCATAGCGCCAAGGGATCGACAGACCCAGGGCGGCCTTTGCTTCGACGATGCCTTCGAGCTTGAGCAGCCCCCGTAGGGCGGAAGAGCGCAGCGTCATCCGCCGCTTTGTCGCGTTGGACTCCGAGTGGCGGATGACGCCTTCGGCTCTTCCGCCCTACGTCCGTTCGTTCGCGCCCGCACGACCGACGAGGGCGTGGCCGCTACCCCAAGTATGGACTGCCTACAGCAACCCGGCAGTCGCCTCGGCCAGGTCCTCCGGCTTCAGCAGCCCGGTCTTGCGGTAGATCACCTTGCCATCGGCATCCAGCACCACGGTGAAGGGCAGGCCGCCGAGCTCGTTGCCGAGGACCTTCATCAGCGCGATGCCATCGCCCGGGCCGGCGAAGGCGACCGGGTAGGCGATCTCGTAGGCCTTGGCGAAGTCGATGGCGTTGGCGGAGTGGTCCTCGATGGCGATGCCCACCACCGACAGGCGATCGCCGGCCTGGTCCGCCAGGGCGTTCAACTCCGGGATTTCCTTGCGGCACGGGGCGCACCAGCGGGCCCAGAAGTTCACCACGGCGGGTTTGCCCCGCAGCGTGGCGAGGGGCGTGGGCGTCCCCTGCAGGTTGGGGTAGTGGGTGCGATAGACCGCGTCGCCATCGGCGGCGAGGGCGCCGCCGGCGAGCAGGGCCAGCGCCGTCGCGAGGATCAGGGATTTCATGGCAGGTCGCTCTTGCGGAAGACGAGGAAGCCGAAGCCTCCCAATATGAGAACACGCCCGGGCGCGCAGTTCCCCGTGGGCCGAAGCTTGACCCTGGGCAAGGCGTCGAGGGGCAAGCGCGCGGATCATTACATCGTCAGACAGTGATCGAAGAGTTCTACCATGTTGCCCGACACGCTCGAGCCCACGGAATCAAATGCCCGCCCGCCGCAATCCGGATCGGAAGAGCATGGTGCCTGTAGCATCCTGATCGTTGATGACCATCCACTCTTTCGTCATGGCGTCGCCGCCGCACTCTCCGGCTGCACGGACCTCAAGGTGGTCGCTGAGGCCGGGAGCGGCGAAGACTGCATGCGGCTCGCGTCATCCCTCGATCCGGACCTGATCCTGTTGGACCTGAGGATGAAGGGGCTGGACGGCATCGAGACCCTCCGCGGCCTTCGTCGGGCTGGAAACCAGGCGTGTGTCCTGATTCTTTCGGGCTCCGAGGATCCTGCTGACGTCGAGCGTAGCCTTCAGGAAGGCGCTGACCGATATCTCAGCAAGGATATCGAGGCGGGTGAGTTGTCGCAGCAGGTGCGCAGTGCCCTGACCACGTGTCGATCGTCTTGCTGGCGACCAAGATTGGCGGGGACCGCCTCGCCCAGGCAAAGGCAATCGATCTCCCCACGCGAGACCGCCGTTCTGGAGTGCCTGTCCCAGGGGCATACGAACAAGGCCATCGCCCGGCACCTTGACATCACCGAGGGCACCGTCAAGGTGCACATCCGGAATCTGAAGCGCAAGCTCAGATGCGATTCCCGTCTGGAACTCGCCGTCTGGTTTCTTCAGCGGGACGATTGAGGGGAGACGCCGGACGCATTTAGCCGTTCGCCTGCATGGGCGCCAGCGGCTCGCCAGGGGACTCAGGAACGATCGAGGCCCATTCGGGGCTCGCCATCAGTGCCCGGCAGCGTGCCGTGAGCGTAATCTGTCGTCCGCAGATTTCAATGAGGCCGCCTTCGATCATGTCTCGAAACACGCGGGACAGCGTCTCGGGCGACAGACCAATCCTTGCTGCCATCAGTTGCTTTGTGATCGGAAGATCGAGGCTCAACGCACCGTTGTCGCGTTCGATGCGCCGACCGCAGCGCTGCATGAACTCGAGCGCGCGCTTGCAACTCGAGTCTCCCTTCAAAGACGCGATGTCGCGCACCAATGACGCACCGTGGTCGGCCAATGCCCCAACCACGCGTCTCGCGAGCGTCACATCCAGTTCCATCGCGCGCTCTAGGCCGTCCCGCCCGATCTCGACGATCGTCGACGCCTCGAGCGTTTCCGTGCGAGACGTGAGCACACCTGACGAGAACACTTGCGCGAGGCCGATCATGTCGCCCGGAAATGCCAACTCAATGACCATTTCATGACCCGCGACGGAACAGATGGCCTGCTTGATTTGGCCAGACATCAGATACAACACCGTATGGGCTGGCATGCCCTGAGAGTGCAGCACCGTCCCTCGCCCAACCGACTTCAGTTTGACGGCCTCCGTCACCGCGGCGAGCGCGTTCGACGTCAGCCCCGCGAGCAGCGGGATCTGTTCGATCAATGGAGGAGTCTCTCTCCGTGCGGCATGCAACATGGCGAACTCTCGGGGGAAAAGTTCATCTTCTTGTCCTGGGCTCTTGACCCTTGGTGCATGCAAATTGACACAATTTCCCGGGAGGGGCCATACCCCTTTAGGGGTAGTGGGTGTGATTCGGGAATCTGAATATTGCTTTGTTCTGGCATGCCGCCATGCCGCGCTCAAGGGGCTGCTGGCGGCCCCATAGCCTGTACTGATGGCGAAACGGGGGCGTAGATGGAGCCTCCCCGGTCTCGATCAGGACGTCGCGGGTCAGATCCCCAGCGGAAAATGCGCATCCCCACTGCGGCCTTGAGTGTCACGCCAGCGAATCGCCAGGGTTTCGCCGATGCGAGGTGCGCGCAACTGGAACGCCAGGTAAGGATCGGCTGCCACGGATTGGCCGCAGGCCATGGCGAGCAGGGGGAGTCCTTCGATATCGGCTTCGATCTGCGTGATGTGGTCGGCAGGGCGACTCAGAGTATCTGCTCCGTCCCGTTGCTCGACGCGCATCGGGTGGCGAATCAGCAGCCGGGCGTCGGCCAGTCCGTCGTGCGGCGGGTCATGCCGGAAACGGGTTGCGCCGATATCCGTGGGCGGGGTCGCCTCCTGACCAGGGTTGCAGCCACTGGCGACGACTTTCAGGAAGGCTGTCGCGCCGTACAGCCGCTGGCCGGCCACGGCCAGCAGGACCACGGACTGGCTCCGAGCGAGCTTGAGGCGCAGCGAGAAGGGGCCGACAAGCCGTTCGCCCAGGTCCATGGTTGCCACCAGTGGGTGGGGATTCTCCGCAGCGATCAGGGCAATTCGGCGTGGCGCGCTTCCTGACGGGGCCACGCGCAGGCGAATCGGAACATGGGCGCCATCGTCGGTGATCTCGGGACCTTCAATGGCAACACCATCCGAGCTTTCGATCGGGCGGGCAGGGAAGAGGCTTTCAATGATCGCTCTCACCCTCGGTTGATCCAGGGGGCTCGCGCGCGCTGCCGGCGCGCCCAGGGCTGCCGCCCCCGACAGCATCCAGCCCCCGATGCGCACCAACGCCTCTCGACGCTCCATCGCTCAGCCCAGCATGTCCGACCAGATGTTGGTTGCCCAGGCGCGCGCGAGTGCAGCCTCCTCGGCGCTGCGTACCCGGGAAACGCCCGAACTGCCGTCAGCAAGCCGCAGGCCCGTCCCGCTCTCGGTGACCCGGTAGACGGCTGCGACATTGAAGGCTTCGTCGTTGCTGACAAAGCTGTAACAGGTGTTGGACAAGACCGGTTCACGATAGATGTCGCGGCCGGCGAAGTGGTCAGCAAGCGCGGCGGCTACGACCTTTCCCTGCTGGTTTGCCACGTGCCCCGACTTGGGCGCGGGCGTTGCCTGGGTCGCATCGCCGATGACGTGGATGTCATCCACCCGCTCGGAACGGTAATCCAGAAAGTTCACACGAACCCAGGGCTCCCCCTCCCTGAGGGCCCCCGCTCGTCGGGCGATATCGCCCGCGCGCTGGGGCGGTATGACGTTGAGCACGTCTGCACGCAGGTCCTCGAACTCCGTGCGAACCGAAAGTCGGTTTGCGTCCACATGAAGCAGGGCATTGCTCGGCCGGTAGTCGATCAGATTGGGGTAGAGCTCGCGCCAGGCGGTCCTGAAGAGGCCCTTCTTGGATACGATGTCGGGGTTTGCATCCAGCACGATCACCTTGGCCCTGGGCTTGTGCTGCGCCAGATAGGCCGCCACAAGACTCGCGCGTTCGTAGGGGCCGGGCGGACAGCGGAAGGGGGCTGCGGGGATCGTCATGACGAACACGCCCCCGTCCGGCATCTTCTCCAGCCGGGCGCGCAATGCCGCGGTTTGCGGACCGGCCTTCCAGGCGTGGGGGACGAGGGCCTGCGCTGCCTCGTCCTCGAGGCCGGGTACCGCGGCATAGTCAAAGTCCACTCCCGGCGACAGAACCAGTCGGTCGTAGCCGAGCCACGCGCCGCTGGCGAGCACGACCCGCCGGCGCTCCGGGTCTACGTCAAGGACGCGCTCCTGGATCAGGCGAATTCCGTGGCCGGTGGCCCAGCGCGCGTAGGGGTGTGTCAATGAAGCGAGGCTGCGGCCGCCGGAGAGCACCAGGTTGCTCTGCGGGCAGGATACGAAGGCAGCGGCCGGCTCGACCACCGTCACGTCCACCTCCGGGGCCCAGCGACGCAGGTACCGTGCCGCTGTTGCACCGCCCCAGCCTGCGCCGACCACCACCACCCGGCCGCCTGCAGGCCGGCGCAGTGGAGTGGCGCAGGCGGAGATGAGGCCCGACAGGGCAAGTGCGCTGCCCGCCTTGAGAATATCGCGCCGCTCGAGGTTCATTGCAGGGCCTCCAGGGGGGGCTTCAGCAGCACCTTTTGGCTCGCGAAATACTCGGCTATGGCGGTGCGCTCGGCGGTACTGTAGCCGCGGGCGTGATGATGCATCACGGTGGCCGGGCGCGTGCCGCTGGCAAATGACTCGAGAGCCTGCAGAATGGCCTCGCGTTCCAGTCCAGCCAGGGAGGGGATGCCGCCAGCGCTGATTCCGCGCGTCCCGTGGCAGGCCGCACAGCCGGCGGCGAGCCGCGAACCGGGCGTCAGCGGCTCGGAACCCGGTGCATCGGCCCGGGCATTGCTCGAAGCCAGCGCACATATCAGTGCAAGTGACGTTATGAACTTCATCGGATGGTCCTTGGCAAGTATTGCGGCGCGGGCCTCATCACAGCCGGCATCCTGGCTGCTGTGGGAGAGGGGATGATCGAATCTGGCATAATCCGGGTCGGTCTCCGGACCTTGATGACCCGATTGTTCGATGACCGCAGCCCATAAGGAGGCAGGGATGACCCGACTGTGCGCACGTCGCGAATCAGGTGTCCGCTGGTTCCGCGCGCTTGTTCTTTCGACATCGATGGCAGCCAGTCTGGTATTCGCCCAGGCCAATCCGGGCGAGGCGCCAATCCACCAACTCGCCCGCGCTGGCACCGGCGCCGAGGTCGAGCGCGCCCTGGCCGCCGACCCCCAGGCCCGGGATGCGCGGAGCGCACTGGGCTCCACGCCGCTGCATCTGGCGGCCATGAACCCCGATCCCTCTGCGCTCAAGGTGCTTCTGCGGGCCGGTGCGGACCCCAACGCGCGCAATGCTGACGGCTCGACGCCACTGCACATGGCGGCATACGCCAGCCGCCCGGAGCACGCCCAGTTGCTCCTCGAGGCCGGCACCGATCCACTGGCGAAGAACGACGGCGGACGCGATGCCGCCGCCATGGCACGCAAGGTCAAGTCGGACGTGACGGCCGGCATCATCTCCCTGTGGCTGCTGAAGGGCTGCAAGGCAGGGGCGCCATGCTGATGCCGCGCTTCATGATGGTTGCTGCAGGGCTTGCGGCTGGGCTCGCGGGAGGTGGGGTCCGGGGCGGAGAGGCGCCCTTGCCCGGCATCGAGTTGAACTCGCCGATTGTCTGCCTGGCCTGCATCGACTACGCAGAGCACCTGCGGCAGGCCGGCTTCACCGTGACGGTGGCGCGCCACCCGGAGAGCGACATGCCCGCGATCAAGCGCCGCCTCCAGGTCCCGCAGGATCTCGAGGCCGTACCGACCGCCGTGGTGGACGGGTATTTCATCGAGGGTCACGTGCCTGCGCAGGACATCAAGCTCCTGCTCGAAAAGCGGCCGACGGCGCTGGGCCTGTCCGTGCCTGGATTGCCGCTCGGAGCCCCGGGACGCGAGGTGTCGACGCCGACCTGCGAGACCGGTTGCACGGTGTTGGAGAAAGAGAGCGGCGGCACGCGCGTGCGGCGCGAGCCCTTCAATACCTACCTGGTCCTGCCGGAGGGCAGGACGAGAATCTGGTGGCGGCACTGAGGTGGCGGCATCGGTCATAGCAGGCCGAGTGCATCCCGAAACATGCCGCCGGCCCAGGCCCGATCCTCGCCGCGGGGCTGGTTGATCCTTCGCTGATCCATTTCCTGCACGATCTCGCCATCGCCGCGAATGCGATAGCGCATCTCGATGCGGGTGAGTTCCGGCGGTTCAATACTGTGGTGGACGAAGCACACGCTGTCCGGGAGCGTGGGTTCGAACACCCGGTTCCGGGCGGCGGCGGCAATGGCGGCCGCGGCGATGGCGCCATGGCGAGCGGCCATATGGCCGGTCTTGGGAAAGTGGCCGAACAGCGGCGAAACCTCGCCGACGGCATCCCCGACCACGAAGACGCATTCGTCGGCCCGGCTGCGCAGGGTCAACGGGTCGACGGCCGCCCAGTGTCCGTCGCGACCCTCGGCCTGCGGCGCCAGCAGGCCCAGCATTCCTGCCAGGGCGCCCGCGCGCTGTGGGCCGGCCAGCAGGGCTTCGTCGAACGGGAGTTCGTCGAAGTCGGTGACGATGTGGCGCGATGATGGGTCGACCCGACGGATGTGCGTCCGCGGCATGAATCGGATCATCTTCGGATAGTGATCATCGAAGGCCTCGCGAAAGCCTGCGATGCCTCCCCCCTCGTCGATCACGGTGATTCTGGCCTTGAGGCGACGCTGGGTGAACCACCAGGCGAGCGCCAGGACGCGCTCATAGGGGGCAGGCGGGCATCGCGCCGGACCACCCGCAATGCTCACCACCAGTTCCCCGCCGCTGAAGGCGGAAAGCCGCGTCTTCAGGGCACGGGCCGACTCGCTGTCGGCGATGCCGGCCGAGTGCTCGCGACGCAGGCCCTCGGCGGCCTCGGGGTCGCCATCGACCCACGGCAGGCGGTCTTCACGAATGCCGGGCGCCACCACCAGCCAGTCGTAGCGCAGGTCGCCGGCCGCGGTCGCGACGACGCGGCGGGTGCGATCGGCGGACAGGACTTCCGCCCGCACGAAGCGGAATCCGCCTCGCCGCGCGACCTCGGCCAGGTCGTGGTCGAGCAGCGCCGCGTCCTGTCGACCGATCAGCCAGGCGGTCGACAGGGGGAGCGAGAAAAAGCGGGCGCCCCGGTCCACCACCACCACTTCGGCGGTGGGGAGGTGACTGCGCACGGCGCGCGCGGCTGCGAGGCCGCCCCAGCCGGCGCCCAGCACCACGACACGCAGCTGGGGACCGGTGGCCAGGGCGTGGCGGGCGCGCGGCAGCAACAGGGCACCGCCGGCGGCCAAAAGGAGCCGGCGGCGCGCGAAACTCGACTGTGCCGCGGTCACAGCAAGGGGGCAACCGCTGCGGCCATCTCCTCACCGCTCATGGCGCCGGTCTTGCGACCGACGATGCGTCCCTCTGCGTCCAGGATCAATGTGAACGGCAGGCCAGCCAGTTCGTTGCCGAGCGCGCGCATCAGTGCCAGGCCGTCGCCGACGCCTGCAAACACGAGCGGATAGGTGATCTCGTAGGCGATCGCGAAATCTCGGGCGCTCTCGCCCAGTTCCTCCACTGCGACGCCAATCACGTTGAGCGCGCCGGTGTGTTGCGCGGCAAGTGCATTGAGTTCCGGAATCTCCTTGCGGCAGGGGCCACACCACCGCGCCCAGAAGTTGACCACCGTCGGTTTCCCCTTGAGCGATGCCATCTCCCTCGACTGGCCCGAGAGGTCCGGATACCGGCCCTGCAGCAATGCACTTGCGTCCTCGTCGGCCCAGGCGGCTCCGGCGACGAACAAAGCAAGCGCAGATGCGGCGAGAAGACGTGTCATCGATGAAGTCCTCTGAACGTCAGGGCAGGTCGCTGCGGCGGAACACGAGGAAGCCGAAGCCTGCCGAAAGGGTACCAAGAATCACCGGATAGGCGATGGCGAAGACCTTGAAGCCGGTGGCGCCGAAGAGGTCGAGGATCACGTAGGCCGAGGGGCCGAGCACGATCAGCTGGGGGTCGAACATCGACAGGGCTGCCGTGCGGAAGACCTGCAGCGGGTTGGCCAGCGCGATGGTGATGGCCACTTCCGGCGCGACCCGCGACTGAATCAGCAGCCCCAGCAGGATCAGGTCGAGGAAGACCAGCATGCCGAGCCAGGTGATGAAGGCCAGGCCCTGGGCCACGTCGGTGCTGCGGGCCAGGGTGGAGATCAGCATAGCGATGCCGAGGAAGCACCAGCCCATGGCGGCGAGGATGGCCGTGTAGTAGCTGAACATGCCCCAGGGCACCTCGACGTCCTGCACCAGGGCCCACAGGGCGGCACCCAGCATGGCCACGAAGACCGGCAGGAAGATGGCCAGGTAGCGGCCGAGGAACTTGCCCCAGAACCAGGCGCCCAGCGGCACCGGGAAGGAGAGCAGGTACTCGAAGACCCCGGCCTCCCGGTCGCCGGCCACCGAACGCACGGTGGTGATCAGTACGAAGATGGGCAGGATGGCCATCGCCAGCTGGATGTAGGTGACCAGCAGGCGCGACAGGCCGATGAAGCCCAGCACCCGGCTCTCGGTGATGCCGAAGGC
>JAGRFX010000771.1 GCA_020445805.1 Rhodocyclaceae bacterium | reverse complement strand
TGGGGCGGCATCTTGGTGTACGGCTGCATCCGTGACTCGGCCGCCATCGGCGGCATGGACATCGGCGTCTTCGCCCTGGGCACCCACCCGCGCAAGACCGTCAAGAAGGGCGCTGGCGAACGCGACGTGCCCGTGACTTTCGGCGGGCAGACCTTCGTGCCCGGGCAGTTCGTCTATGCCGACGCCGATGGCGTCATCCTCTCGGATATCTCCCTGCTCTGACGGGGTCACCTCCGGCCCGGGAGAAGCATTCGACTTCTCCCGCACAAATCTTCATTTCACCGCGAGCATTTCACTTCCGCATCATGAAATATTTTCAGCAAGCCACTGTTTTGTTTGAATAAGTTTTTTCTTATATCTTATATAAGACACATTGCTGCACAGCAAGATACCGTCTATAATCCGTTTCATCGTGCCAGGACGCATACAGAGCACGCACCGAAGACCGCGCACCGGAATGTCCGGGCGCCCAACTCCCTCCCTATTAACCGGATAGACAA
>JAGRFX010000770.1 GCA_020445805.1 Rhodocyclaceae bacterium | reverse complement strand
AGCACCGATGTCGCACGGCGCCGGCATGTACAACTTCGCGCACGTGCTGGTCGGCGCGCGCCACGTCGTTCCGCCGTCGGGCAGCTTCGACGCAGCCGAGATCCTGTCGCTGTCGCGGCACTTCGGCCGGGTCTCGCTGTTCGCCGCGCCGACGATGGTGCACCGTCTGGTCGAGCGGGTCGCTGCGCACGGCGACGACTGCAGCGGCATCAAGACCATTGTCTATGGTGGCGGCCCGATGTACCTCGAGGATATCCGCCGCGCGCTCGACGTTCTCGGCGATCGACTGGTGCAGATCTACGGCCAGGGCGAGAGCCCGATGACGATCACCGCGCTGGCCCGGCAGCACCTCGCAGATCGCGCGCATCCGCGCTATCTGGAGCGCATCGTCTCGGTCGGCGTCGCGCAAAGCGTCGTCGAGGTCATCGTTGCCGACGCCGACGGCCATTCGCTGCCCAGCGGCGTTGCCGGCGAGGTGCTGGTGCGCGGTGAAACCGTGA
>JAGRFX010000769.1 GCA_020445805.1 Rhodocyclaceae bacterium | reverse complement strand
CCCTGCGCGAGGACGCGGGCTTCGCGCGCGGCCTCAATACCCTCGACGGCCACCTCACCTGCGCCGCGGTGGCCGAGGCGCTCGGGCTCGAGGCGCGCTACCGCGCGTTCGACCCGGCCTGACGGTCGCCCCTGACTTCGATCAACACGCCCGCGCGGCGAGTGCGGTCCAATCGAGAACACGGCCAACGCGGGGAACGAGAGCGACGCCATGAGTGACGCGAACGACGTGCGCGCGAGCAGCAAGACCGACGCGGTCATCCACAAGCAGGCCAGCCCGGCCTGCCCGCCCAACCTCGCCGACTACGACGCCGTGCGTGCCGGCTTCTCCTGGGACGCCGCGCGCGCGCGCCTCGACGGCCTGCCCGACGGCGGTCTCAACATCGCCTACGAAGCCCTCGACCGCCATGCCCGCGGGCCGCGCGCCGGGCGCACCGCGCTGCGCTGGCTGGGCCTGGACGGTAGTCGCCGTGCATTGACTTACGCCGAGCTGCTGAGCGCG
>JAGRFX010000768.1 GCA_020445805.1 Rhodocyclaceae bacterium | reverse complement strand
CACGATCCTCGCGACCAACACCTCGGGCATCCCGATCGCCGACATCGCCGAGGCCCTCGACGCCAGCGCGCGCGAGCGCCTGCTCGGCCTGCACTTCTTCAACCCGCCGCGCTGGATGCACCTGCTCGAGGTCATCCCCAGCAAGTACACGGCCCAGAAGTACGTCGACGACGTCGCCCGGTTCTCGGACCGCGTGCTCGGCAAGGGCGTCGTGATGTGCCGCGACACGCCGAACTTCATCGGCAACCGCATCGGCATCGGCGAGATGATCCTGACCTTCTCGGTCACCGCCGAGGGCGGCTACACCATCGAGGAGGTCGACACCCTCAACAGCAAGCCGATCGGCCGGCCCAAGACCGGGAGCTACCGCCTCGGCGACATGGTCGGCCTCGACGTCGCCGGCCACGTGATCAAGAACCTGCGCGACGCCCTCAGCGGCGACCCGAGCGCGGACAACTACGATCCGCTGCACGACAAGATGGTCATCAGCCCGGCCCTGCA
>JAGRFX010000767.1 GCA_020445805.1 Rhodocyclaceae bacterium | reverse complement strand
CGGGTACCACCGCGGATACCGTAGGGCGCAATAACCGAAGGGCATTGCGCCACGACAGCCAACGCACGAACCTGCGATTCGAAGGAGAAGCGCATTGGTAAGCAGCGTGCGCTCAATTGATTCGCGAACAATTCTGTCCCGTTCTGGCCAACCCGCCAGGCCATTGGGAGGCTATCGATCGGGTTTGAACAACCCGGCGGAACCCGGCGCAATGCCCTTCGGTTATTGCGCCCTACGCGGGCTGTTCATCCTCATGGCATCAGCCGTCGGGCGGGGAGCGCATTCTCCAGCCACGGGTTTTGCAAGAGTTCCCAACCCATCGGCAAGAATCCCAGTCCGGCCCATCCATACAACAGAACACCGAGCAAGGTTATCGGCCAGCCTCGTACCAAACGGCTCCTGACAGATTCAACGCGCGCAGGGTCGCCACGAATCGTGAACCAGATAAGGGCAACCGCAAAGACGACAAGAATCGACCAGAGCATCACGGAAAACCAGAAGA
>JAGRFX010000075.1 GCA_020445805.1 Rhodocyclaceae bacterium | reverse complement strand
GCAGGCGCGCGTGCAGGACGCGCGTGTCGTTGAAGACCAGAAGATCCTCGGGTCTCAGGAGCTGCGGGAGTTCGCGAAAGGCCCGGTCCTCGGGCTGCCCCTCGCGCAGGGTCATCAGCCGGCTGGCAGCCCGCTCAGCCAGCGGAGCCTGGGCGATCAGCGCCTCGGGCAGCGAATAGTCGAAGTCGTCCAGCGTCAGGGGCATTCGCGCTTGCGGGCCATTTCCGTGTTGGGTGATAATCCTCGCCCTTCCCCCGCCGGGGTGGCGAAATCGGTAGACGCAGCGGATTCAAAATCCGCCGCTGGCGACAGCGTGAGGGTTCGAGTCCCTCTCCCGGCACCAGCTCCCGCCCATGGGCGAAACCGCGAATCATAGCGTGCGCTCCGGGGGCCGGTCCATCGACTTCCCGGTTTGAGCACGATGCCACTCGACCCCCGAGCCCGTTCGCTCCTCGACATGGCCTACCGTGTCGGCGCTCCCAAATTCCATGAACTCGACGAACATCAGGCGCGTCGGTCGATGGTGAAGCTGCAGGATGCATTCGGCCCGGATGCGCCGGCCGTGGCGTCCGTGACCGAGGTGCCGATGCGATCCGGTGACCATGTCCTGCTCGGCAGGGCCTACCGGCCACTGGGCGCCCGTCCCGACCAGCCTTTGCCGGTGATCATCTACCTGCACGGTGGCGGCTGGTGCATCGGCAGCGTGGATACCCACGACGGCCTGTGCCGCGAGTTGTGCAACGTCTCGGGCGTGATGGTGCTGTCGCTGGACTACCGGCTGGCCCCGGAGCATCCCTTTCCCGCCGCGTTCGAGGACGTCCTGGCGTGTGTCGGCTGGGTCGAGCGACACGGACCGGAGATCGGGGGGGATGGGCGTCGCATTGCCCTGTGCGGGGACAGCGCGGGCGGCAATCTCGCCCTGGCGGCTGCCCTGCACCTGCGCGACCAGGGCGGCACATCGGTCAGGGCGCTGGGGCTGATCTACCCGTGTGTGGACATCTATGCCCAGACCGGCTCCCGGGAGGCATTCGCTCAGGGCTATTTTCTGGATCGCGAGACCCTGGTCTGGTTTTTCGAGCGCTACCTTCCTCATCCGGCCGATGCGCTCGACTGGCGGGCCTCACCAATTCTGGCCGAGACCCTGGCCGGGCTCCCGCCCCTGGAACTGGTGTCGGCCGAGTGCGATCCGCTTGTCGACGAATGCGACGCGCTCGGTCGACGGTTCGAGGAAAGCGGCGTGCCGGTGCAGCACCACCGTGCAACCGGGATGGTCCATGGATTCATCACGCTGGGTCGGCTGTTCCCCCAGGCCAGCCAGTACATCCGGGCGCTTGCCACGGGCGTGGCAGGGCAACTCCGGGGAGCCTGAGGCGCAAGCCCGTTTTGCGCCCGCGCGCGGCGCCCGTCACGTTTCGCGATGTTTCGGCGTGCCACTGGCATGGGCCGTGATGTCTTTAACGCCCGCGTTTCGGGGTGACGGGTAAGGTTCGATCCGCGGTACGAAATAACGAGCCGGACACCCAGCGAGCACGCAAGGGGCGTTCGAAAATGCGCAAGAAGACGCGCGAACAACGAGGGCCGGACAGTCGGGTTCACAATGCTCAAGATCTTCAGTCATCACATATCTCATCAAAGTCTGGTCAATCTGCTGATTGACGCCCTGATCCTGGCCGTAGGCCTGCTGATCGGCTTTTCGTTGCAGATCGATGGCGCACCTGCCCTCGACTGGCGGATGGCCGTGCCCTCGGCGCTGGTGTTCGCCGTCGCCATGATGGTGCTGAACAGTGCGTTCGGCCTGTACAAGCCCTTCGCCGATGCCTCGCTGAAGACCGTCGTCGGTCGGCTGGCGCTGCCGGTGGTGGTGAGCATGCCGGTGGCCTATGGCGTGTATAGCGTGTTGCCCTGGGGGCACTTCGCGCCGGATGCGGGCGGACTCACGGCCGTGCTTCTGCTCGGTTTCGTGATGATCAATCGCGGCATCGCGAACCGCGGCCAGCGCTCGGCGCTGATGGCCCGGCGGGTCCTGGTGCTGGGTGCCGGCGAGGACGCGGCCCTGGTCGAGCGCGTGCTGTCGGGGCCGGAGGCGCGGGCACTGTCCATCGTCGGCTTCATCCCGACTGCCCAGGACGGTGAGCGCTGCGTGTCTCCTTCACGGATCGTCGAGTATTCCGGGCGTCTGGTGGAACTGGTGCGGCGCGAACAGGTGGACGAAGTGATCGTCGCGGTTCGCGAGCGCCGTGGCGGCATCCTTCCGATGCGCGAACTGCTCGACTGCAAGATGCTGGGCATCAAGGTGCTCGATCTCAGCAGCTTCTACGAGCGGGTCCAGGGGCAGGTCCGGATCGAATCCCTCAAGGCCAGCTGGCTAATCTATGGCGAGGGATTCCGCCAGGGCATCGCTCGCACGGTCGTCAAGCGGCTCTTCGATCTGGCAGCGTCGATCATCCTGCTGGTCCTCGCGCTTCCGATCATGATCGTCGCGGCGATTGCGATCCTCATCGAGGATGGGGCCCCCATCTTCTACAGCCAGGAGCGGGTCGGCCAGGGTGGCCGGAGCTTCCGCGTCATCAAGTTCCGTAGCATGCGGCGCGACGCCGAGAAGGATGGCAAGCCGAAGTGGGCCCAGTCGAACGACGACCGCGTGACGCGTGTCGGTCGCTTCATGCGCAAGACCCGCATCGACGAGCTGCCGCAGCTGTTCAATGTGCTCAAGGGCGAGATGAGCATGGTGGGGCCGCGCCCGGAACGTCCCTACTTTGTCGATCAGCTGACCTCCGAGATCCCGTTCTACGCGGTCCGGCACTGCGTCAAGCCGGGCCTGACCGGATGGGCCCAGGTGCGCTACCAGTACGGGGCTTCGGTGGACGATGCGCTGCAAAAGTTGCAGTTCGATCTGTACTACGTCAAGAATCACACGCTCTTCCTCGATTCCCTGGTGCTGTGCGAAACCGTCCGCGTGGTTCTGACCGGACAGGGCGCGCACTGAGGGAAAACCAATTCTGGCGGTGCCCGGGTCCGGTTTCGAGTGAAGCCGGACCCTTTTGATTTTCCGGAGCCATGTCGGAACTGATAGCCGGTCTCGAGTTGCTGGACGTCGCGCGGGCCGGCTATGGCTTCGCCGCATGTGTCCACGCGCTGTTCGGCCTTTACCTGCTGCTGGCTTGGCGCGGGGGGCGGCCCGGCATGCTCCTGCTGGGCGCGGTCGGCCTCGGCGCAGTCTGGTCCGGCTCGGCATTCCTGGCCCTGGGGGGAGACAGCCCGGCGCTGGCCCTGATCGCAAGCGTCGTCGACTATGTGCGGATCGGCGCCTGGTTCGCGTTCCTTCTCGTGCTGCTTCGAATGCTGGGGGTCGATCGGCCCGGCTTGCGATGGGGATGCGCGGCCATTGTCCTGTCGGCCATGGTCATGGTGGTTGGCCAGCTCGCCTTGGCAGGCAGCCAGCCGGCCGTGGCCCAGCTCACACTGCGCGGGACATTTCTTGCCAGCCTGCTGGCTGCGGTCCTCGGCCTGGTGCTGATCGAGCAGTTGTTTCGCAGCCTGCCCGCGGATGGCCGCTGGGCCTTCAAGCCGATGTCGCTCGGCC
This sequence comes from Rhodocyclaceae bacterium, assembly GCA_020445805.1. Taxonomy (GTDB): domain Bacteria; phylum Pseudomonadota; class Gammaproteobacteria; order Burkholderiales; family Rhodocyclaceae; genus Cognatazoarcus. Next base: position 12,669 of record JAGRFX010000075.1, on the reverse strand, counting down.
TGGCCGCGGTGTTCGCGTTCGACATCTATTTCTATGCCGAGGGGCTGCTGTTCCAGCAGGTCGATGCGGCCGTCTGGGCAGTTCGTGGCTTCGCCCATGCCGTGGTCCTGCCGCTGGTGGCCCTGACGGTCGCCAGGAATCCGGGATGGAAGATCCGGATCAGCATCTCACGGCAGGCGGTCTTCCACACCTCGGCACTGCTGGCGTCGGGCGTCTACCTGCTGATGGTTGCCGGTGCCGGCTATTATCTGCAGTTCTTCGGCGGCGACTGGGGCCGCGCGTTCCAGGTGGCGCTGATCTTCGCCGGCGTGCTGGCGCTGCTGGTCGTGCTGGTATCGGGCGCGCTGCGGGCGCGTTTGCGCGTCTGGCTGTCGAAGCACCTGTTCGCCTACAAGTACGATTACCGCAGTGAGTGGTTGAAGTTCACCCGGGCCCTGTCCGCGACCGGCGAGACCACGACGCCGGAAGAGGCGGTGATCGGCGCACTGGCGGACCTCGTGGAGAGCCCTGGCGGAGGGATCTGGCTTTCGGATGGCGCTGGCGAGTGTGCGTTCCGGCATCGCCTGAACATGCCGGAGGTCGATGCCAGCGAACGGATGGATGGACCCTTTGCGACTTTTCTGGCGCAGCGCGGCTGGATCGTCAATCTTGCGGAGTTCCGCTCCCGGCGTGCCCTTTACGAAGGCCTGGTGCTGCCCGAATGGCTGTCGAAGCTCGACGGCGCCTGGCTGGTCGTGCCGCTGACGAATGGCGGAGCCCTGGCCGGCTTTGTGGTCCTGCTGTCCCCGCGGACCCCGGTCGACGTCGATTGGGAGGTGCTGGACCTGCTCAAGACCGCCCAGCAGCAGGCCGCGAGCTACCTGTCGCAACTGCAGGCCCAGGAGGCCTTGCTGGAAGCCAAGAAGTTCGATGCGTTCAACCGCATGTCGGCCTTCGTGGTGCACGATCTCAAGAATCTCGTCGCGCAGCTCTCCCTCCTGTTGAAGAACGCCGAACGCCATCGGGACAATCCGGAGTTCCAGCAGGACATGCTCGAGACCGTGGCCCATGTGGAAGGGCGCATGCGCGCCCTGATGAAGCAGTTGATGGAGAAGACCTCCATCGATCCGCGCAAGCCTGTCGATCTGGCGGTGATGGTGCGCGCCATTGCCCGCTCCAAGGCCGGGCAGTCGCCCGCGCCGGAGGTCGTGGAGTGCGCGAGCGTGTCGGTTCTGGCGCATGCTGAACGGCTAGAGCGGATTCTCGGGCACATCGTGCAAAATGCAATGGACGCCACCGGTGATGACGGTAAGGTGCAGATATGCGTTCGTCCGATCGACGGCGGCGCTGTGGAGGTCGACGTGATCGACAACGGCTGCGGCATGAGTCCGGAGTTCGTTCGCGACGAACTTTTCAAACCCTTCCGGTCGACCAAGGCCAGTGGCATGGGCATCGGGGCCTACGAAAGCCGACAGTACGTGAAGGAAATCGGCGGTTCCATCGAGGTCGCGAGCGAGCCGGGCGCCGGAACCCGGATGCGAGTCCGGCTTCCGGCCTGTGCGCCGGCTGCCGGGTCGTCCGGCAGCAACCACACGGAATGAACTTTGGAACGTAGTCAGGAAAAGCGGCGGCCCCTGCTGATCGTCGAGGACGATCCAGCGCTCCTCAAGCAGATGAAATGGGCCTTTGACGGCTATGAGGTCCTGCCCGCCAGCGACCGCGAAGCCGCGATTGCCCTGCTCCGGCGACACGAACCCGCCGTGGTGACCATGGACCTGGGCCTGCCGCCCGAGCCCGATGACGTGACGGAAGGTTTCCGGCTGCTCGCAGAGATCCTGCAGCTTCAGCCCTCGACCAAGGTGATTGTCCTGACCGGGCAGCACGATCGCGAGAATGCGGTCCGCGCGGTGGGCATGGGGGCCTACGATTTCTTCGGCAAGCCCTTCGAGCCCGATCTGCTGGCCCTGGCAATCGACCGGGCCTACCGGCTCCACGACCTGCAGCAGGAGAACCTGCGCCTTCAGGTCGAAAAGGGGTCGCCCCTCGACGGATTCCTCACGCGCGATGCAGCGGTGCTCAAGTTGTGCCGGACCGTCGAAAAGGTCGCTACCGCGAGCGTGACGGCCATGCTGCTCGGCGAGAGCGGTACCGGCAAGGAGGTGCTTGCCCGCGCGGTCCACAATCTCTCGGCCCGCAAGGGTGAGCGCTTCGTGGCCATCAACTGCGCTGCCATTCCCGATGCGCTGCTCGAGAGCGAACTCTTCGGCCACGAGAAGGGCGCGTTTACCGGTGCGGTCAAGCAGACGCTGGGGAAGATCGAGGTCGCGAACAAGGGAACGCTGTTCCTGGACGAGATCGGGGATCTGCCGATGCCGCTGCAGTCGAAGCTGCTGCGGTTTCTGCAGGAGCGCGTGATCGAGCGGATCGGCGGCCGGGAGGAGATCTCGGTCGACGTCCGTATCGTGTGTGCGACCCATCAGGACCTGAAAGGACTCATCGCGGAAGGGCGCTTCCGCGAGGATCTCTACTACCGCCTGGCTGAGATCGTCATCGACATTCCGCCGCTGCGCGAACGTCAGGGCGATGCAAGCCTGATTGCCCATGCCCTTGTCAAGCGCTTTGCGGCCGAAAGCGGGCGCGGCAGCCTGCATCTCGGTGAAGATGCACTGGCGGCGATCGAAGCCCATCGCTGGCCCGGCAACGTGCGTGAGCTCGAAAACTGCATCAAGCGGGCGGTGGTGATGGCTGACGGCAGTCGGATCGGTGCCGATGATCTGGGGTTCGAGGCTGTCGAGGACGACCTCGCCACCCTGAACCTGCGGCAGGTCCGGGACGAGGCCGAGCGGGCCGCTGTCGTGCGGGTGCTGGCGCGCACCAACGGGAACGTGGCCAAGGCGTCCGAGGTGCTTGGCATCAGTCGCCCGACGCTCTACGACCTAATGAATCGCTTTGGAATCCGGAAGGAAGCATGAACCTGAAAACGATGCTACCCCAGAGCCATAGGGTCAGCCTTCGCGGCATGGCTGCGACCCTGTTGACTACCCTCTTGCTGGTGGCCTGCAGCGACAACCCGGATGAATTGGTGGCCTCCGCCAAGTCTTATCTCCAGGCCAATGACCGCCCCGCGGCGATCATTCAATTGAAGAACGCGCTGCAGAAGGCACCCGAGCACGCCGAGGCCCGCTTCCTCTTGGGGCGGATCAGTGCCGATGCGGGCGATTATGCTGCAGCCAGTGCCGAGTTCAGTCGCGCCCGCCAGGGGGGATACCCGGACGATCAGATCGTGGTCCCGCTCGCGCTCGCCATGTTGAAGGCGGGTGACGCGGCCGCGCTGGTCGAGAAGTTCCCCGCGGGCGGGTCCCTGGTGCCTGCTGCTGGCGCCGAATTGGCCGCAATTCGCGGTGACGCTCTGCTTCAGCTTGGCAAGAGCGAAGATGGGAAGGAGTCCTACGAATCTGCCCTCAAGCTCGACAATGGCAACGCCCGGGCCCGCGTTGGACTGGCCCGGATCCTTGCGCGATCGGGAGATCTGACCCAGGCAAGACAGATGGCCGAGGAGGTCGTATCGAGCAATCCGTCCATGGTCGAGGTGCGGGAGCTACTCGCCGCCCTGGCCATGGCCGATGGGCGGAATGCCGACGCCATGGAGCAACTGACCCAGGCTATTGCTGCAGACCCCAAGATTCCGACGAATCATTTCCGGCTGATCTCGCTCCTACTGCGCGACAACAAGTTGACCGAAGCTAAGGCCGCGCTCGAGCGGATGAAAAAGGCGACCGGTGGGCGGCAGGTCTATTCGATGTACCTGCAGTCCTATGTGGAGTTCCTGGAGGGCAAGACGGAAGAGGCGATCGCAAACATCAACAAGGTCGTTGGGGCCGTACCGGATTTCGTGGCCGGGCGTCTGCTGGCGAGTGCGCTGTACCTGAAGCGGCAGGACTACAACCAGGCTCTGCAGCACTTGGGCGTGGTGCTCAGTACAGATCCCGGCAATGCGCTTGCGCGGAGGATGTCCGCATCTGCCTATCTGATGGGGCGCGACTCCGAGAAGGCGCTCGCCGCCATCGCCCCCCTGCTGGAAAAGACGCCCCCTGACGGAGCAGCCCAGTTGCTCGCCGGCCAAGCCATGTTGGCGCGCGGGAATTTCGATGCAGCTTCCGAGTATTTTGCCCTTGCGGCCGAGGCTCACCCGGACGACCCCGCGGCGCGGATCCGGCTCGGGGTCAGTCGTCTGGGCAGCGGAGCGTCGGAGCAGGCTTTCGCGGATCTGGAACAAGCGTCCAAGCTTGACCCTGATGGAATTCAAGCAGATGTGGCCATGACGATGGCGCGCCTGAAACAGAAGAAACCAGAGGAAGCACTGGTGGCTGCCGAGCGGATCGTAAGCAAGCAGCCGAAGAATCCGCTCGGGCCGAACCTGAAGGGCGGTGCCCTGCTGGCTGCGGGTCGCGTCGACGAGGCGCGCAAGGCCTTCGAAACGGCTGTCGCCCTAGATTCCAGCTATGTGCCTGCGGTGATCAACCTTGCACGAATCGATGTGGCCACCGGAGACAAGGGGGCGGCCATCGCTCGCCTGAAATCGCTGCTCACCCGGGTTCCGAGCAATGCGAACGCCCATCTGGCGTTCGTGGAGTTTCTGTCCTCGACCGGCGCGTCCGACGCCGAGATTGAATCCGCGGTTCGAGCGGGCGTTCAGGCGGCACCGACGTCTACGTCGCTTCGGATGGCCTTGATCAGCATTCTCGGGCGCCAGGGCAAGACCAAAGAGGCGCTGACCGTCGCTCAGGAAGCCCAGGCGGCCGCTCCGGATGATCCTGGGATGGTTTCGGTCCTTGCGGCGCAGCAGTTGGCCGCCGGAAACGCCGAGCAGGCCGTTTCGACCTACAGTCGCCTCCTCAGCCTGGCACCGGAGAACCACCGCTCGTATCTGCTGCTCGCGAACGCTCAGATGACGGCGGGAAGCCCGGCCAATGCCGAGCAGACCCTGGGTCGCGCCGTGCGCCAGTTTCCGGAAGCCCTGGAACCCACCCAGGCCCTGGTGGCGGTTTTCCTGAAACAGCGGAAGTTCAGGCAGGCGGCAGAGACGAGCCAGAAGTGGCTAGCAGCCCACCCCAAGAGCGCGGACGCCCAATTGCTTGCGGCGGACGTCTCCATTCAGCAGGCGGACTGGAAGCCTGCGCTGAGCGCGCTTCGGAAGGCCCTCGACCTGAGGCCCGAAAGCCGGACCGTGGTCTTCCTTCACACGACCCTGCAGGCCTCCGGCGACAAGAGCGGGGCGGAGCGGCTGGCTGCGGAATGGCTGGGCAAGCATCCGAAGGATCTGGTGGTTCGCGGCTACATTGCGGAGCGACTCCTGGCCGACAAGGCGTATCCAGAGGCGTTCAAGGCCTACAAGGCCATGACAGAGATCGCACCGGACAACCCCCTGCTCTTGAACAACCTGGCGTGGGTCGCCTCGCAGCTGGGCGATGCCAAGGCGGCGTCGTATGCCGAAAAGGCGCTGGCGATTGCGCCCGACAACGCGGCCGTGCTGGACACGCTGGGCATGATCCGGTCCGGTGCCGGCCAGCACGGCGAAGCCGTGCGCCTGCTCGAGCAGGCCGCGGCGGGTGCCCCCAATTCCGTTCCGATCCAGCTCAATCTCGCGCGCGCCTACATCGCGGGCAGCGAGGGGGCGAAGGCCGCGGCCCTGCTGGACAGGGTTGGCGCCCAGCATCCGGGCAATGCGGCCCTTGCGCAAGAGATTGCGCGGATCCGCTCGTCCATCTGATTTTCGTGATCCAACCCAAATCATTCGAGGTGTGATGTGACAACCGTTGCCGTTATCGGACTCGGCTATGTAGGGCTTCCCCTGGCCGTCGAGTTCGGAAAGAAGTTCAAGACCATCGGGTTCGACCTGTCCGAGGCCAAAGTGCGCGCCTATCGGGATGGCATCGATCCGACCGGTGAAGTGTCGAGCGAAGATCTGAAGGCGGCGACGCAATTGAGCTGCCACACCGATCCGGCGGTGATCCGCGAGGCGGATTTCATCGTCGTGGCGGTCCCCACCCCGGTGGACGATGCCCACCAGCCGGACCTCACGCCGCTGGTCAAGAGTTCCGAGACTGTCGGGCGGCATATCAAGCCCGGCGCCATCGTCGTTTACGAGTCGACGGTCTATCCCGGCGCCACCGAGGAAGTCTGTATTCCGATCATCGAGCGTCACTCGGGCCTGCGCTGGAAGGAAGGCTTCTTCGTCGGCTATTCGCCGGAGCGGATCAACCCGGGCGACAAGGAGCGTACCGTCACGAAGATCGTCAAGGTGGTTTCCGGCGACACGCCGGAGACGCTCGACAAGGTGCGTGACATGTATGCCGCCGTGATCACGGCAGGCGTATATCCCGCCAGCTCGATCAAGGTCGCAGAGGCGGCGAAGGTGATTGAGAATACCCAGCGGGACCTCAATATCGCGCTGATGAACGAGTTGTCGCTGATCTTCCACAAGATCGGCATCGACACGCTCGAAGTGCTCGAGGCCGCCGGAACCAAGTGGAACTTTCTGCCGTTCCGGCCCGGCCTGGTCGGTGGCCACTGCATCGGCGTCGACCCCTATTACCTGACCTACAAGGCCGACATGCTGGGCTATCACCCGCAGGTGATCCTGGCGGGTCGCCGGATCAACGACGGCATGGGCAAGCATGTGGCGGAGCAGACGATCAAGTCGATGATCCAGACCGGCTGCGGGATCAAGGGCGCCAAGGTCCTGGTGCTCGGCCTCACCTTCAAGGAAAACTGCCCCGACCTGCGCAACAGCAAGGTGATCGATGTGATCCGCGAACTGGAGAGCTTTGGATGCGAGGTGCTGGTGCACGACCCTGTCGCGGAGCCCGCCGAAGCCGTGCATGAATACGGCGTGTCGCTGGTGGATTGGGCTGACGTGCCCGAGTGCGATGCCATCGTCGCCGCCGTGGCGCACAAGGACTATGCCGCGATGGGGATTGACGGATTGCTGGCGCGCCTGCGATCGGGCGGCGTGTTTGCCGACGTGAAATCGGCCTATGACCGGAACGCTCTGGCCGAGAGGGGCGTCCGGGTGTGGCGCCTGTAAAGATGGGACGCGGGCAGCCGGGCCTGGCGAAATGATCTTCACGGCCCTGCGGGGGTGGGCCCTGGCGCTGGTGGCCAGCCTCCTGGTCCCGACCCACGCGACCGCGCAGCTGGCCGGGACCATCGTCCAGGTCAAGCCCTCCATCGTGGCGGTCGGGACATTCCAGCGCACCCGCAGTCCGGCGTTCCAGTTTTTGGCGACCGGGTTTGTCGTGGGGGCCGGCGACCGGATCGCAACCAACGCCCACGCGCTCCCCGCCGTGCTGGATCTGGAGCAACGGGAACAGCTGGCGGTCGCCTTGCCGAGCGGGGACGGCAGGGGCGAGATCCGGCTGGCGCGGCGCCACGCGGAGGACAGCGAGCATGACCTCGCCATCCTGAGTGTCGACGGGCCGCGCCTGCCGCCGCTCAGTCTGGCCGACGACGCGCCACTGGCCGAGGGCGCCGAAGTGGCCTTTACGGGATTCCCGATCGGCAGTGCGCTCGGGCTGACTCCGGTTACGCACCGGGGCATCATTTCCGCCTGGACGCCCATCAGCATTCCCCAGGGCAATGCGCGCCGTCTCGATACCAAAATGCTGCGCAGCCTGTCCGATCCATTCCGGGTCTATCAACTCGATGCGACCGCCTATCCGGGCAACAGCGGAAGTCCGCTCTACGCATCGGATGGCGGAGCCGTGGTCGGCGTGATCAACATGGTGTTCGTCAAGAGCACCAAGGAAAACGTCATCTCCGATCCTTCCGGGATCACCTACGCCATTCCGGTGCGCTACCTGAGAGCCCTCCTCAATCATTGAGGCAAGATGGCCGGGGCATTCCGCTGCTCGCCGACGCGGGGCAAAAAAATGCCGCGCTCAGGGCGCGGCAATGAGGAGCTTCGTGAAGAATGTGGCGGCGCGTGCCACCCAAGCGACTTGGGAAACCGCCCCGTCGGGCATGGGGCCGAGTCCCGAGCACTGCAGCGCGGGCTCATGGTGCCACGACCTGCGCAGGGACGTCGGCTTGCGGCCTTGCGACACCGCCAGCCAATAGCCCCATGACTCTAGTAGTAGCACATGTGGCACGCTTGCGCACGCTGCGGGCCGGATTCGGCGCCGCCTGCATGTGCCAGAATGGCGGTCGACCATGCACGATGCGTGATCGGACTCGCTGGGGTCTGCGCCCGCCGATCGCCGCGCCATCCACGGGGGACCGCCTTCATGCGCTTCGAAGACCAGGAACAGAGCCGCAACATCGAGGATCGGCGTGGCGCCGGTTTCGGCGGCGGGCGTGGCCGTCGCGCCGGGGGCATTGGTGTCGGAACCATCGTCATTGCCCTGATTGCCATGTATTTCGGTATCGATCCGGCCATCGTTCTCGACGGCGCGGGACGCGTCGCGGAGCCACCGGCCCAGTCAGCGCCGGCCGGGCCGCGCCCGGCGGCCGAGGACGAACTCGCCCGCTTCGTGTCGATGGTGCTGGCGGATACCGAGAAGACGTGGCATGCCCTGTTCCGTGCCGGCGGGCGCGAATACGTTGAACCGAAGCTGGTGCTCTTCACCGGTGCAACCCGGACGGCGTGCGGGGTGGGGCAGGCGGCCATGGGCCCGTTCTATTGCCCGGGCGACCAGAAGGTCTACATCGATCTGGGTTTCTACGAAGAATTGCGTCAGCGCTACCGCGCGCCGGGCGACTTTGCCCAGGCCTACGTGATCGCGCACGAAATCGGCCATCACGTGCAGAACCAGCTGGGTATTTCGGCCAAGGTGCAGTCGATGCGCCAGCGGGTGTCCGAGCGGGAGGGCAATCAGCTGTCGGTCCGCCTGGAGTTGCAGGCGGATTGCCTCGCGGGGATCTGGGCCCATCATGCCGATCGTGCGCGCAAGGTGCTCGAGGCCGGCGATGTGGAGGAGGCGCTGACCGCCGCGACGGCCATTGGAGACGACCGCCTGCAGAAACAGGCCCAGGGCTACGCGGTTCCCGACAGCTTCACCCATGGCAGTTCGGAACAGCGGGTCCGATGGTTCCGGACCGGCCTGGCTTCGGGCGAGTTCGGGGCCTGCGATACCTTTGCCAGCGATCGCCTCTAGGCGTTGAGCAGCGGTTGGGCGTTCCCAGCGACGGGGCGGGCGCGGTGTTCCCGATGAGCGTCGCCCGCCGGGTACTGTCATTCGGTTCTGCGCCGACATTGCGGCCCTGAAACCAAGGGGGAAGTCCGGGCGAGTCCTCCGCCCCAGGGCAGTCCACTGAAAGAGCCCTCCGCGCCCTGTCTCCATACCGCCGGCCGGTGCGTCTTCATCGAGGTCTCGAGAATGGACGGGGAGGCTGGGCTGGGTCGTCAGGGTGAGCGCCGCGCTGCGCATGGCTAGTGCGCGGGATGTGTTCTGGATACTGATGCTCGAGGACGGCCTGTTCGCGACCGTGGTGGTGCCATCCAGCAACCGCCTGGCGTTGCCGGAGTCGGGCCGCTTGTCGGCCAGATCCCTCAAGCGGTCCAGTCCCGGCTTACAGGCTGGGGGCGCCGGCAATTCAGTCGAGACTTAGCGCCCTGGCCCTTGACGAGTGCCTCCGGGCTGTCACACCGGCCATGATTGCTCGCACCCTGTTCCGGCGGGCCCCAGTCCTAAACCGAGGGCGACTTTCAGCGGCTTTCCGGATAGGCCTCGATCGGCATCGAGATGCGGACTTCGTCCGGGACGAAGGGAATGTATTTCTGCATGCCGAACTCGGAGCGCTTGACGGTCAGGGACACATCCGCCCCGCACTTCTGGCGCTTGGTGCTGACCTCGAGCCCGCAATGGTAACGCTCGACCTGGACAGACACGGGCCGGATCTGGCCGAGCATCGCCAGACGGCCGTCGATCCGCTTTGGCACGCCGTCTTCAAAGAGGACGCTGTCCGAGCGATAGATGATGGTCGGAAATTCAGCCACGTTGAAGAAATCAGGCCCTTTCATGTGCTCGTCCCAGTCGTCGGCCCCCATGTCGATCGAGGCGGCCTCGATGGTGATATCCACCGAGCCCTTGCCGCCGGCCGGGTCCAGCTCGATGTGGCCTCGGACATCGTCGAAACGGCCGAACTGGGTCGAGAAGCCCAGGTGACTGACCGAGAACACCGGGCGCGAATGGCGCCCATCGATGGCATATCGCTCGGCCAGTGCCGGACTGGCAGCGAAGGCGAGAAGAAGGGAGAGCAGGGCAGAGCTTCGGGTTCTCATCGGGGTTTCCTGAGGGACGGGCGACGCCGGCAGCATACCGCCTACGCGTTCCTGGCAGACGAAACTTCGAGCGCGTTGCCTGTTAGTGCATTCAGAGGGCTGTGTCGTCCAGGGGCGCGGGTCGCGTGTCTTGTACAGGTTATGGGCATATGCCTGATACGTGGCGCAGCAACTGCTGCGCCACGGCGCATGGCCTCGCGGATTTATGGCGAATGAATGAGTTGTCGAGCTTGGGTCGTGCCGTCAATGCTGGCCCGGGATTCCTACGGGGCGCGCCTCGTCGGGCACGCAAGTTGCCACTATTGAAGCGCTCGGTCGTCGTGGTCGCAAGGGGCACTCATCGCGGATGGGTGATTCCAAGCGGCTCGATGGCTTGAGACGCCCCCAATCCCGCCAGAGCTGAGCATGCCATCAGTGAGCGTCCCGAGACGCCAACCGCCCGCGGAAAAGAACCGCCACACGACCCCAAGGTGCATTGGCAGGCGGCTACGGACGGATGCAGTGCCTGGGTGTCGTCCGCGGACTATCTGACCGTGTCCTCGCAATCTTGATGCTCTGCGCGATGCCATGCGCAAGTCATTCCAGCTTGCGATCCATTTTGCATGCTTGGCGATCCTCGCCTCGCCGGTCGGCGAGTGCCTCCCGTCCCAGGACGATGCCGGCCGGCTGATCGCCGAGGCGGAGGCCTCCGTCGTACTCGAATTGTCACCCCACTCGGCTGCAACCCCAGAGGATCGCGCGCGTCGACGCGATCCACCAACCCACAGGAGAGATCCCCATGACTACCCTACGAGCTGTTCGCGCCGGCCAAGTGCGCAATGCCCTCGCCATCGCATGCCTCGTCGCGGCCACCGCCGCGCCTGCCGCCGACCTGTCCGTCAGCGAAAGCACCACCCTGAATGCCAGCCCGAGTGCGGTCTGGAAGGTGCTTGGCAAGTTTTCCGGGTTGCCGGGCTGGCATCCGGCAGTGGCGACGACCGACATCCTCAAAGGCAAGGACAACGCCAAGGGCGCCGTTCGCTCGATCAAGACCAAGGACGGCGCGGTGATCGTCGAGGAACTGCTGTCTTACGATGGTTCGGCCCACAGCATGACCTACCGGATCGCCGAATCGCCGCTGCCAGTCACGGGCTACGTGTCCACGCTCGCGGTGGCGCCGTCGGGCAGCGGCAGCGTCGTCTTCTGGCGCAGCGGATTCGACCGCGATCCCGCCGCGAGGGATGTGACCGACGCGAAGGCGCGGGAAATCATCAGCGGGATCTACCAGGCCGGCTTCGAGGGCCTGCGCGCTGCGCTGGGCGAAACCCCCCGCTGAGCCTGGACTCTGGTGAATCTGGCCCTGTCCTGTCCGGCATCGCGGGCCCGAATTGGCCGTCCTGCGATGCTGGCCATGGCCCTTTCCGTCGGGCTGCATGCCGTGCTGCTGGCCTGGCCGCTCGGCCAGCAGGCGCCCGAGACGGTCACCATGCTCCAGGCCAGCCTCGTCGAGCCTCCACCTGAATCGCCGCCGCAGCCGGAAGCGCAGCTGGGCCCGCCGCCCGAAGCGCCGCCGCTCCACATGATCACGCGCGCGGAGCCCCGCATCGATGCCGAGGTGGTGGGCGATGACTCGGTCCGCTCGGACCTCCACTACCGCAACTTCTACGACGAAAATCCACGCCATCCGATGCGATGCATGGTCGGTCACGTGGCGGAAAGCTCCGGCGACCACGAGAGCGCGCTCCATATCTATGGCGATTGCGCCAGCCATGGCGACAACTTCAGTGCCATCTCGCTGGCGCACTATTACGAGCTGGGCCTCGGTGGCCTGCCCCGCGACGCAGCCAAGGCTGCAGCCCTGTTCCGTCAGGTCGCCCTGTCTGACCGCGAGGCCTATCGCGCCAACGGGATGTTCTACTACGGCCTCTGCCTGTACTTCGGATACGGCGTGCCGCGCGACAAGGCGGCCGGACTGGATTGGCTGCGCAAGGCGGCCGATGCCGGGGATACCGACGCGCGGGGCTTTCTGAACCTGGCGGGTACGCCGGCGCAGCCGGGGTCGGAGTCCTACTTCAAGCGCTAATCCCGAGCGATCGCACACAAGCTCGACGCGGGGCATCCGGCCACTGTTACCTGCCGGATCGAAACCTGGCGACCGGTTGGCCAGTCATGCCCCAGTGGGCTGATGAGCGTTGCCACGAAATCTTCAGGATCGGCATCGTCGGCAGCTGTGGCCGAGTGCCTCGACGTGCGAGGGGCATCCGAAAAAAAGTGCATCCCCGCCCTTGAAATGCCAAACACCCGCCCATACTATTGGCACTCGACAGGGGAGAGTGCTAACAAACAGCCGCCCCGTCCCTACTTGATTCGGGTGATTCCCTCGCGGGATCGCCAGGTAACGAGACCCTTACTAGGAGACTGCTACATGA
>JAGRFX010000766.1 GCA_020445805.1 Rhodocyclaceae bacterium | reverse complement strand
CGGATGCTGGCGCTTCTGGAAGGGCTGGACGAGGGCGACACGGTGCTGGCGCTGATCTCGGGCGGGGCTTCGGCCCTGCTGGTCGCGCCGGCGGGCGCGATCACGCTGGAGGAGAAGCGGGCGGTGAATGCGGCGTTGCTTGCCTCGGGCGCGCCGATCGACCGGATGAACACGGTCCGTAAGCATCTCAGCCGGGTGAAGGGCGGGCAGCTTGCGGCGGCGGCCTATCCCGCGCGGATGCTGGCGCTGATGATCTCCGACGTGCCGGGGGACGATCCGGCCTTCATCGGCTCGGGCCCCACGGTCGGCGACGGGTCCACCCCGGGCGAGGCGCGCGCGGTGCTGGACTGTTGGGGGATCGCGGTGCCGGCGTCGTTGGACGCGGTGCTGGCGGGGCGGAGTGGGGTGATCCCGCCGGGGGACGCGCGGCTGTCGCGGGTAGAGAACCGGGTGATCGCGGCGCCCGCGCAATCGTTGGAGGCGGCGGCGGCGCTTGCGCGCGGGGC
>JAGRFX010000765.1 GCA_020445805.1 Rhodocyclaceae bacterium | reverse complement strand
TGGCGCGGGACGTCGCCGACGTCCTGTCGACGGTCGGCCTTCCACCGTCGCGCCTGTGCCTCGAGGTCACCGAGACGGCGCTGATGCGCGACGTCCGCGCCGGCATGGCCGCGCTGACCGAGCTCCACCGGGTCGGCGTTCAGCTGGCGATCGACGACTTCGGAACCGGCTACAGCTCGCTCAGCTATCTCAAGCGGTTCCCGATCGACGTCCTGAAGGTCGACCGCAGCTTCGTCGACGGCCTGCCCGGCGAGGCCCACGACGTGGCGATCACGACCGCGATCCTCGACCTGGCCCGGTCGCTCGAGCTCGAGGTCACCGCCGAGGGCGTCGAGACCGTCGGGCAGCGCGACGCCCTGATCGAGCTGGGCTGCAAGCGGGCCCAGGGCTACCTGTTCGCCCGGCCGATGCCGGCGGAGGACCTCGTGCGACACCTGGAGCAGCAGCAGGCGTCAGCGACTCCGACGGCGCAGCCGGTCGCCGCGGCCAACCCGGGCTAGAACCGG
>JAGRFX010000764.1 GCA_020445805.1 Rhodocyclaceae bacterium | reverse complement strand
CCAAGCAATCGATGCGCTTCTTCGAACGGTGTCACCCCCCTGCTCGCCAACCGTGCCCGGCGTGCCGCCGAGAACCTGCACGGCAGCACGACATTGTCCTGCACCGACAGGAACGGCAGGAGATTGAACTGCTGGAAAATGATGCCGAGTTCATCGGCGCGCAGTCTGTCGCGCGCCGTGCGCGACAGCGCGGTCAGCTCGTGCGCGCCAATGTGTATGCGCCCGGCATCCGGTGCCACCACCCCGCCGACAAGCGACAGCAACGTGCTCTTGCCGCTGCCGCTCGGGCCCGCCAGAAAGAGCGCCTCACCACGGCCGAGGGCCAATGACCCGATGTCGATCAACGGGTGCGCGCGCGACCAGCCAAAGCGCACCGATTCGAGTCGCAAGAGCATGTCCGCCCCGGTTTCAACCTGCGGATTCACAGACCTACCTGGCGCGGTAGGCCTCGATGCGGGCATCGGCCATCGAATAGCCGGCCTCGACATCATCGCTGCCATCGACCAA
>JAGRFX010000763.1 GCA_020445805.1 Rhodocyclaceae bacterium | reverse complement strand
TTGGCCTCGGGGATCAGGTAGAGCAAGCCCTCCTTCACCGACAGCTCCAGCGGGATGGTCCAGTGGCCGTTGATCTTGGTCGCCTTGCCGGCCGCCACCACCGCCTCCGCCTTCTTCCAGTCGATGACGTGGAGGAAGTCGGTGTCCCGCGCCGAGCAGCCCGCCTCGTAGGGCGGACGGCCCTGCTCGATGCCGCCCACGTAGCGCTCCGAGCACAGGGAGTTGGTGAAGGAGAAGCCGAAGCTCTCACCCTTGCCGGCGTCGGAGAGGTCCTGCCAGTAGGGCGGGGCCACCACGGTGAAGGACCGCTCGGGGTCGATGCGCCCCTTGTCCCGATCGAAGCGGTGGTAGGTCACGCCGCCGCGCCAGTGCGCGTTGAAGTTGGCCTGGTTCAGGGGCCGGTACTTGCGGTCCAGGGGCGCCGGGTACTGGGCCGCCTCCACCACGTACTCGGTGTTCGGGGTCACGAAGGCGCCGCCGTGGTCCGAGCGGAACAGCGGGTTCTGGAC
>JAGRFX010000762.1 GCA_020445805.1 Rhodocyclaceae bacterium | reverse complement strand
TATCCGCCGATGACATGACCGCTTTCCAAGGCCGGCATGATCGGGCAGTTCATTCGACGCCATGTACTTGATGTCCAAGATCGAGGCCGGGCGGCTTGAACTCGAGATGTTGCCCTTCCGCCCCGCCGATCTGGCTGAACCGGGCGAAAACCTGTCCGGGCTCAAGGCGCAGGAGCAGGGGCTCGAATTCGAGGTGCTGACCGGAAGCGGGGTGCAGCGGCACCGCCTCGGCGATCAGAACCGTGTGCGCCAGATCCTCAACAACCTGATCGGCAATGCCATCAATTTCACCGAGACCGGCGAGGTGATCGTCAAGATCAGCGCCCGCAGCCGGGCCGATCTGACCATCGAGGTGCGCGACAGCGGCATCGGCATAAGTCCGGAACAGCAGAAGCACGCAGATGCCAAAACCCTTCCGCATCGCCGAACTGTTGAAAGCCATCGACGCCATCCTGCCCCGGGGCATGTAAGGCAGGTCAGCCCCGTTGTGCCAGTTCACCCAGAAGGCGG
>JAGRFX010000761.1 GCA_020445805.1 Rhodocyclaceae bacterium | reverse complement strand
ATCTTCAGCTCGCAGCGCTGCCCGTCCACCAGGCCGGTGACGCGGCGCGTGGCCGGGTCCAGCTTCAGGCCGCCGATCTCCACCGCCGCGTCCAGCGCCTCGGGCGCGCGGCGGCGCAGCACAGCGCGGATGCGCGCCATCAGCTCGCTGGGCGAGAACGGCTTGGCGAGGTAGTCGTCGGCACCGCCGTCCAGCCCGGACACGCGGTCGGCCTCCTCGCCGCGGGCGGTGAGCATGATCACCGGCAGCTCGCGCGTGCGCGCCTGCGAGCGCCAGCGCTTGAGCAGCGCCAGCCCGCTGGTGCCGGGCAGCATCCAGTCCAGCAGCACCAGGTCGGGCAGCACGCGGTCCACCGCCGCGGCAGCGTTGTCACCATCGGCGGCCAAGGCCACCTCGAAACCGGCGTGGCGCAGGTGCAGCGCCACCAGTTCGGCGATCGCGGGTTCGTCTTCGACGACGAGGACTCGGCTCATCGGGATTCCTGTGTTCAGCGGACGACGTGCTCGACCTG
>JAGRFX010000760.1 GCA_020445805.1 Rhodocyclaceae bacterium | reverse complement strand
CAGCACGTCGGCGCCGCTGTCCTTGACGCGCTGGGCGATCGGCGCGGTCAGGCCGTAGCCGTCGCGCACCCGGTCGGGCACGATGTAGGCGACATGGCGCGCGCCGAGCAGGCGCAGCCCGCGGATACCCACGGCGCAGGCCGTGGCGCCGTCGCAGTCGTAGTCGGCCACGATGCACAGCCGCTGGTCCCGGGCGATGGCGTCGGCCAGCAGCGTGGCGGCCTCGGCGCTGCCGCGCAGGCCGGCCGGCGGCAGCAGGCGGTTCAGGCCTTCGTCGAGTTCGTCCATGGCGTTGACGCCGCGCGCCGCGTACAGCCGGGCCAGCAGCGGATGCACGCCGGCCTGCTCCAGGGCCCAGGCGGCGCGGGGGGGAATGTCGCGGGTGGTGATCTTCATGATGGGCCGATGAAATCCTTCAGGGTGGTGCGGCGGAATCGGCGCTGCAGGCGCTCGCGCCAGCCGCCGGCCGCGGGTGTGAAATGCAGCGCGTCGCGCTCCGAGCACAGGACCA
>JAGRFX010000759.1 GCA_020445805.1 Rhodocyclaceae bacterium | reverse complement strand
CTGGCGATCGCGCGCCAGGTCGGGCTGCCGGCGGAGCGCGCGCTGACCGGGCCGGAGCTCGACGCGCTCGACGACGCGGGCCTCGACGCCGCGCTCGACGGCGCGACCCTGTTCGCGCGCACGACGCCGGCCCAGAAGCTGCGCATCGTCGAGCGCCTGCAGGCCGGCGGCGCGATCGTCGGCATGACCGGCGACGGCGTGAACGACGCGCCGGCGCTCAAGCGCGCCGACATCGGCATCGCGATGGGCCTGCGCGGCACCGAGGTCGCGCGCGGCGCGGCGGACATCGTGCTGACCGACGACGACTTCTCCTCGATCGTCGCCGGCATCGAGGAGGGCCGCCGCCAGCACGACAACATCCGCAAGTCGGTGCGCTACCTGCTGTCGTCGAACGCGGGCGAGGTGCTGACGGTGCTCGGCTCGCTCGCGCTGGGCGGCCCGCTGATCCTGCTGCCGGCCCAGATCCTGTGGATGAACCTCGTCACCGACGGCATGTCGGCGCTGGCCCTCGG
>JAGRFX010000758.1 GCA_020445805.1 Rhodocyclaceae bacterium | reverse complement strand
CGGTCGAGCATCCCGATCCGCACGCCCAGGCGACGGTCTGACCGCGATGACCGCTCCGGAGCCCGTACTCGAAGGGAAGGACCTCCGGCAATACTACACCCTGGTCCGTGGACCCTTTCAGAAGGCGCTCACGCTGAAGGCCGTGGACGGAGTGAGTTTCGCCCTCACGCGCGGCAAGACCCTCGCCGTCGTTGGCGAATCGGGTTCCGGCAAGTCCACGCTGGCTCGGATGCTTGCGATGATCGAGCCCCCGACCGCGGGCCGGGTGATGATCGACGGGGTCGAAGTTGCTCACGCCAGCCGGCACACGCTCCGCGCCCTTCGCTCCACCGTGCAGATGGTCTTTCAGGACCCGTACGGCTCACTGAACCCCCGGCAGAAGGTGAAGTCGATCCTCGAGGAGCCGCTCGTCATCAATCGCCCGGAAATGTCGGGCAAGGAGCGAAGCGACATCGTCAGGGACACGCTGGTCCGGGTCGGTCTCAGGCCGGAGCACCTTCAGCGCTACCCGCA
>JAGRFX010000757.1 GCA_020445805.1 Rhodocyclaceae bacterium | reverse complement strand
CAACCGGCCGCGGCTGTCGGTGTACCGCAGCCTGACCAACATCTACGCGCAGCTCATCGACGACGAGCAGCGCGTCACGCTCGCCAGCGCGAACAGCCTCAAGCTGACGACCGCGCCGGGCGAGGGCGAATCGCAGAAGATGGCCAGCGCCCGCGAGGTGGGCAAGATCATCGCGGAGGCCGCGCAGGCCAAGGGCATCAAATCCGTCGTCTTCGACCGCGGCGGCTTTCTCTATCACGGCCGGGTCAAGGCCCTGGCCGAAGCCGCCCGCAAGGCGGGACTCGAATTCTAGGGGGTAGACAGTGATTCGAGGCAGAGACCAGCGGGACCAGCGCCCTCGCCGCCGCCGCGACCAGCAGCAGGAGGAAGAGCGCTCCAATCTGATCGAGAAGGTCGTGGCCATCAACCGCGTGTCGAAGACCGTGAAGGGTGGCAAGAACTTCAGCTTCACCGCGCTGGTGGCGGTGGGCGACGGCAACGGTCAGGTGGGCACCGGTCTGGGCAAGGCCCGGGA
>JAGRFX010000074.1 GCA_020445805.1 Rhodocyclaceae bacterium | reverse complement strand
GCCCTCGATCTCTTCCTGGAAGCGGCGCTCCTCGAAGCTCTGGCGCCCGAAGGCCTGGACCAGCAGCATCGACGACAGCACCTCGTTGAGCCGCGAGGTCATCGCGCCCTCGTAGCGGCGCTGGGCCCGGACCGAGGCCTTGACCCGCTTGTTGAGGAAGTAGATGACCGCCAGCAGGGGCGGCAGCGAGGTGGAGACCACCAGCGCCAGGCGCCAGTTGATGGCGAACATCACGCCGAGCATGGCCAGCAGGGTCAGGAAGTGGGCGGCGAAGGTCAGCGACCACTCGGCGAACATGTCCCGCAGCAGGTTGGTGTCGCTGGCCACCTTGGTGATCAGTTCGCCGCTGCGGCTGCGCTGGTGGAAGGACAGGGACAGCCGCTGGAGGTGGGCGAACAGGTCGCTGCGCAGGCGGTAGGTGATGAAGTGCCCGACCTTGGCGGTGGCGAAGACCTGCAGGTAGGCGCAGATCGCCGCCACCAGGGCCACGAGTCCGATCGCGCCGGCCATCAGGCAGAGGGCGAACCACTTCCCCTGGTCCAGCAGCGGCGCCAGCATCGACATGCCCTCGGGCAGGGGCTTCTCTAGCAGGATGTGGTCGAAGATGATCTTGAGCGGCCAGGGCGCCAGCAGGTTGGTGACCATCACGCCGACCAGGCCCAGGGCCGCCAGGGTCAGCGGCCACTTCATTTCGGCCAGCGCGCCGACGATGATGCGGCGGAAGCGGGGGGGCATCGGGTTCATGCGGCCATCCTCCCGAGCACCGGCGGCAACGCGGTCATGCCCGCCAGGGCCAGCAGCAGGGCCCGCTCCGCCCGGGCCTGCCAGCCCTCGCGGTTGCGGACCAGGAAGCTGTAGGCCTTGCGCAGCAGCATCAGCCGCAGGGTCCAGTCGAGAGCCTCCTCGTCGAAGTCCTGCGGGGCCTGGCGGCGGTAGGCGTCCATCAGGCGCCAGGCCACCGTGGTCCAGTCGCCGTCGTCGTCGCGGCACAGCATCTGGCTGATGCAGTCGGCCAGGTCGCGCATCGGCGAGCCGATGACGAAGTTGTCGTAGTCGAAGAGGGCGATCCGCTCGCCGGTCCACAGCATCTGGTCCACATGGAAGTCGCCATGGACCGGCACCTGGCGACCGCGTTGCTGGGGCGTGCGGCCGAGCAGGGAAACAACCGGGTCGGCGGCGTCGGCGAGCTCGGGCGCCGCCAGGACCAGCTTCTTGCGCCACTTGGCGGCCAGCTCGAGCGCTTCGCCGGGGCCATCGGCGGCGCCCTGCAGGGGCCCCGCGTCCTGCAGGCGGACCAGCGCCGCGGCCAGCGCCTCGACGCGCCAGCGGCCGTCGGGCAGCAGGAGTTCGTCGGCCAGCGGCACCCCGCTGACGGCCATCTGCCACAGGGCGCCCAGGTGCGGGCTGGCGCCCATCGGGCGGCCGACCTCGAAGGCCCGGGCGTCGGCCACCGACTGGCGCCACAGGGTATCGAGCGCGTCGCGCGCGTCGCGCCAGCGATCGTCCGCATAGCACTTGCCGAAGAAGGTCTGGCGCTGGCCATCGCGGCGGACGTCGAAGCGGGCCGTGCAGTGCTCTTCCGGCTCGTGCCGGACGATGCTGGCCTCGACCGCGGTGCCGGCGTCGGGCGCGAGCTCCGGAGGCAGGTGCCGGGCCAGGGCGGCCGGGTCGAGGAAGGCCGAGAGCTGGCGGATGCGCGGGTCGTTGGGCAGGGCCCACAGCACCAGGCCGATCTCGGGCAGCACCTCCACGGGGCGCCCGAAGCGCGGCATCGCGCAGGCGCTGGCCGCCTCGTCGAGGAAGCTCTCGGGCGCCTGCTCGCCGCTGAAGAAGCGGCCGTAGAGCCATTGCTCGCCCACCCGCCCGCTGTCCGGGTCGCGGACGCGCAGCTGCCAGACCACGCCGAGGCTGAGGCCGCCTTCGTTCAGCAGCCGGCGCGAGACCCGGCGCCGGGTCTGGGCGACGCGGCAGGACAGGATCTGCCAGACACCCTCCCGGTAGCCGGGCACCAGCCCCGACAGCAGTGAGGCGGCGCGTTCATCGTCGAGGAGCAGGGGGGCCAGGGGGGTCATGGTGTCAGCGGGGCAGTGGACCGTCGATCCGCTGCTGTCCGGCGATCAGCTCGGCCAGGGACAGCAGCACCGGGACCTGTTCGAAGCGGCCGGGACGCAGGTTGGCCATCCCTCGGTAGGCCCGCTCGCAGAGCAGGGCGCGGGCCGTGGCCCAGGCCACCAGGGCCTGGGTGACCGGCTGCCGGGAGGCCTGCGTGTAGGCGTCGAGCATCGACTCGGCCGAGGCCTGGACCTGGTCGAGGGGCGTGCCGGCGTGGATGGCGCGGTCCAGGGCCTCGGCAATCCACGCCCCGAGCTCGAGCACGGCGGGCCCGCCACGGGCACCGTCGAGGTCGATCAGGCTCAGTGCATCCCCATTGACCAGGATGTTTCTCGGGTGCAGATCCCCGTGCAGCGTGGCCTCGGGCAGCGCCCGGACGTCCGGAAGCGGGGCCTCGAGAAGGCCCAGCAGGCGCGAGAGGCGCTCGAACCAGGCGGGTTCGACCTGGGTCAGCAGGGCCGCGATCTCGCAGGCCTGGGCGTGCAGGGCATCGCCGCCCAGGCTGCGCGCCAGGGGGACTTCGGTGTCATGCAGGGCCGCCATCAGGGTGCCGATCCGAGCGGCGACGGGGGGCGGACAGTGCGGATGCAGGTCGATCAGGGGGCGGCCGGCGACCGCGGCCTGCCAGTGCAGGCCGGTCTGGGCCTGCCACAGCAGGGGCCGCGCGGTGCGCAAGCGGCCATCGCGGGCCGCCTCGCTGGCGTGGAGCGCCTGCATCACACGGTGGGTGGCCGCGCCGCCGTTCTCCCGGTCGAGCTTGGCGAAGAGGCTGGCCTCGCGGCCGCTCGCCAGCCGCACGTCGAAGCGCGCGCAGGCGCGGGACTCCGGCACGTACTGGACCAGCGCGGCGTGCAGATCGATGGCCTCCCGCTCTCCGCCGGTCATGACCTCCAGGGCCTCCGACAGGGCGCTGCCCCCGTTGCGGGTGGCCTGGATCAGGATCGGCAGGGAGGCGAGCTTGGGGTCGTTGGGCAGGAACCAGGCGAAGAGCTCGAGGCTCGGCACCAGCAGGGAGGGCACGCCGCAGCGGCTCGCCAGGCCCACCCGGCTGGCGTTGCGGGCATGACGCCGCGCGGCCTCGCCGGGGGCGCAGAAGCGACCCGCGACCCGCTGGGTGTAGCTGCAGCCCTGGCGCTCGTCGCGGATCTCCAGGCGATAGGAGACCGTGCAGTTGCGGCCGGGCCGGTACTTGATCCGTTCGACCTGGCAGTCGGTGACGCGCTGGACGCCGTACTGGCGCAGGGCCGCCTCGAAGACGTGCCCCATGGCCCGGCCGTCCACGGCCCGGGCCAGCTGGGGCAGCCGGGCGTCGCGGGGGAGTGCCGGGGCATCCATGTCTAGCTTCCGAGGGGCACGTCGAGGCCGCGATAGACGAGTCGCGCGCCCTGGTTGGCGTGGATCTTGGTGATCCGCCCGCTGCCATCCTCACGCAGCCACAGCCAGCGGCCGGTGAACTCGTAGCCATCGAAGTGCCAGCAGCCGCTCTCGCCGCCATGGGCGTGGAACCACAGGTCGCGGAAGGCCGTGCCGCCGACCTCGGCTTCGATGGCGATGGCGCCGGCCGCCGGTGCGTCGGCGAAGGGGCTGTCGACCGGAAGCCGCTGGACGGAGAGGGGCGGCGACTGGTCTTCCCAGGGGAGCAGCACGGTGTCGAACGCCATCGAACGCTCGGCCGCATGGAAGCACAGCCGCGGGGCGGGGAGCTTCTCGCCGTAGCGGCGGGAGAGCCAGCTCGACTCGAGCACGAAGCGGATGGCCGGATCCTCGGGCTGGGCGATGAGCAGGCCGGGGCTGCGCAGCAGCGGCGCCGCGCTGCGGGCCTGTTCCACCCGCCCCTGTGCGGCTTCGCCGAGCTGGAAGCGGAGCGCATAGTGGTGACGGGTCGGCGAGTCGAGCCAGTCGGAGACGATCCAGTAGCTGCCGTCGACGAAGAGGATCCTGCGGGTATGCACCGCATCGTAGACGTGGCTTCGGGCGCTGCCGTGGAGCAGGACCAGATCCGGGTGCTCGGCCAGCTCGTGCAGGGTGGCATCCGGCGCGAGACCGGCGATCTTGTGGCGGATCGATCCGCGTTTGTGGCGGGTGGCGTCCTTGACCGGGCGCGGCAGGTAGAGCGTCTGGTTCTGGCCATCGACGCAGACGGTGTTGTGGGCTTCCGTGCTGCGGAAACGGACCCGCCAGTTGACGTCGCCGGCCTCCGAGTAGGTGTAGCGCCCCGGATCGACCACCAGCGAGCGGCCGAAGGCGGCCAGCTCGAAACTCAGGCAGTCGAAATGACCATGGTTGCCGGCACCGAGCGGCCCGCAGTCGAAGACCAGGTACTGGGCGTCGCCGTAGCGGCGGCCGCCGGTGCCCCAGTGGTCGCGGACCACGGTGTAGCCGCTGTCCGGAAAATGGGCCAGGGTGCGATCCGGTGGCGTACCTTCGCGGCCCCCGGTGGCGACGTAGCGGAAGTCCTCACGATCGAAGAGCTCGGCGCCGACGGCCAGCAGGTCGAGAAAGCCCCGCGAGTCGCCGTCGGACAGGCTCGGGATCACGCCGTCCGGCTTGTGCACGTGCTGGCTGAAGGTGAGCCCGCGCTGCAGGGCCTGGTCCATCTCGACGGGCATCTCGATTCCGTTGAGGGCTGCCAGGCGGCGGACGTTGAGGTAGTTCTTGATGACCAGCTGGTGGTAGTCGGTGGACAGCTCGATGTGCACGCCGTCGGGGAGCAGATCGGTCTGGATGTTCTCGACCAGGCGCTCGATCGCGAAGGCCTGCCAGGCCGCCGCCCGGCCCAGTTCGGGAAACACCACCGAGGCCAGGAAGATGGCGTACAGCTCGAGGGTCCGGTGGTTGCGCGCCGGGGTCAGGTGCTCGCACAGATAGTCCACCTGCTCGCTGATCGAGCGCAGCAGCCGCCGGTGCAGGGCCGGATCGATCTGCGGCCTGGCAGCCGAGGTCACGAAATAGTGATAGCTGTAGATCCAGTTCTGGACCCGCCGGCCGGTGACATCGGCGGCGATGAAGCCCGGCGGGGTGACATCGATCCAGCTGCCGATCAGGGCGGCCCAGCGCTCCGCATAGCGGGCCTCGCCGGTCTCGGCCCAGCGCATGCCGAGCCCGACCGCGTAGTAGAACTTGTGGAGCAGGATGTGCCACTCCACGTCGTCGCTGGGGTTGTCGAGCCAGGGCACCGGGTCCGGCAGGTCGAAGCTTTCGCCGTTGAACTCGAATCGACCCGCCATCAGCGCCTCGATCTTCTCCGGGCGGGTCTCGTCGGCGTCGGCCACCGGGTAGAAGCGCACCGGCCGCTCGCCGGCGAAGTGGGCCAGCAGCGCATCGTCGTCGAGGGTGTTCCAGGGCGCGCGAAGCAGCGTGCCGGTGGACTGCTTCATGGCCAGTTCCGGGGCGTTCATGCGGTGGCCTCCTGACGCAGCTGCTGCTGGAAGAGGTCACGCAGGGCGAGGGTCGTGCGGCGGGAGTCGAAGCGGGCACAGATCCGGGCCCGGCCCGCGGTGCCGAGGCGCTGGCACAGGGCGTCGTCGCTGAGGACCCGGCGCAGGGCGTTGGCCAGCGACTGCGGGTTGCGGGGCTCGACCAGCAGGCCGTGCTCGCCGTCGTCGATGAGTTCCGGGATGCCGGAGATCGGGGTCGACACCACGGGCAGGCCCGAGGCCATGGCTTCGGCCAGCACGTTCGGGATGCCGTCGCGATCGCCGTCTTCCATGACCTGGCAGGGCAGGGCGAAGACCCGCGCCTGCCGGTAGATCTCGCGCAGCTGATCCTGGGTGACGGCGCTGCGCAGCTTGATGCAGTCGGCCAGCTCGAGGCGCTCGATCTGGGCGCGGATGGCCTCGTAGGCGCTGCCGGGCTCGCCGACGATGACGCAGCCGAAGCGCAGGCCGGCCTGCTTCAGCAGGTGGCAGGCGTCCACCAGGTGTTCGAAGCCCTTCTTCTCGACGAAGCGTCCCACGGCCAGGATGATCGGGAGCTCCTTGCCGCTGCGGTCGAACGGCGCGAAATAGTCGGTGTCGAGCCCGTGGTAGATGGTATGGACGACCCTGGCGTCGTGGGCCCGGGCCTTCAGCACCTCGGCATTGGCTGCCGTGCAGGTGGCCACGAAGCGGGCGGCCGCCAGCTTGCGCTCGAGCAGGTCACCCGGGTTGAGGTCGGCCTGGTAGATGTCCTTGGCGTGGGCCGTGAAGCTGAACGGGATGCCGGTCATGCGACTGGCGAACCAGGTGATGGTCGCGACACCGTGGCAGAAATGCCCGTGCAGGTGCGAGATGCTCGGGTCGTCGAGGGCCTCGGCGGCAATGTGACCCGCCTGCAGGAACTCCTTGATGAAGACCTTGCGCAGCCGCAGGGCGCCGCGGCGGTAGCGCCAGCTCATGGCCACGGCGCTGCCCAGCACGGACAGGTAGCGCAGCGGATGCGATGCGAAGACCCGCAGATGGGCCCGGGCGAAGCGGGGCACGTTGTGCGCCAGCCAGGCCGCGAACGAGGAGCCGGACAGGCTCGAGGCCTTGGGCAGATACTGGAGCGGCGCGCGGATGGCGCGGACCACCGGATGGACCTTGGGCTCGTTCTCGCGCTTGATCGAGAACAGGCGCAGGCGCATGCCCATCTGCTCGAGGAGATACACCTCGTTGGCGATGAAGGTTTCCGACAGGCGCGGAAACCCCATGATCACGTACCCGACGCAGGGGGCGTCAGGAGAGGCCGGCGCTGCGGTGGGCTGCAGTCTCGAGAGGGGCACGACGGGGGCAGTCATGGGCATTCTCCAAATGGCTTCTGAGGAGCTTGAGGTTTCGATCGTTGTCAAAATGGGTCTGGACCGCTTCGCGCCCGGCCTGGCCCAGGCGCGCCCGTAGCGGGGCGTCGGCCATTAGCCGTGCGATCGCCTCGGCGAGATCGGCGGGACGGTCGGGGTCGATCAGGAGGCCTGTTTGCTCATGGCGGACGACCTCGGGGATCCCCGACACGCGGGTGGAGACCACCGGCAGTTCCATCGCCATGGCCTCGAGCAGCACGTTCGGGATGCCGTCCCGGTCGCCGTCCTGGCCGATGCGCGAGGGCTGGACGAAGACGGCCGCCCGGTTGTAGCGCTCGATCACGCCCTCGCGGGGCAGCTTGCCGGCCAGCCGGACACGCCCGAGCAGGCCTTCTCGTTCGATCTGTTGCTGGAGCCGGGCGTATTCCTCGCCGTAGCCGACGATCTCGCAGCGGAAGTCGAGCCCCCGCAGGGCCAGCCGTCGGCAGGCTTCGATCAGGGTGTCGAAGCCCTTCTTCTCGCGCAGGCGGCCGACCGCCAGGATCAGGGGCTGGGCACAGGTGTCGTGGTCGTGCTCGCGGCAGAAGCGGTGGGCATCGACGCCGTGGTACATCCGCTGGATGTCGGCGCCAGGTGCGATGCGGGCCAGGGTCTCGCGGTTGTACTCGGTGCAGGTCACCGTGAAGCGGGCCGCCTTCAGCTTGCGCTGGAGGTCCTGCGGATCGGACAGGTAGATGTCCTTGGCGTGGGCCGAGATCGAGAAGGGCACCCCCAGCTTGGCCACCAGTTCCGCGATGTCGGCGGGGCGCGAGATGAAGTGGGTGTGCAGGTGCCGGATGCCCTTGCGCAGCAGGTTGTGGGCAAGCCAGCCGGCCCGCACGAAGTCGGCGAGGCCGCCGCGCCGCGACAGCGCGGCCCGGATGCCCGACAGATAGCGGCCCGGACGATAGAGCATGAGGCCGAGGTGCGCCATGACGAGGGACCAGGCATTGCCCACGGTCGCCTCGGGGATGTAGGTGACCGGCGCCTCGACCTGCGAGACCGCATCGTGGTGGATCGCATCGGTCGGCGCCTGCATGGCGAAGATGTGCAACTCTTCGCCCAGGCGCTCGAGACCGAGAATCTCCTCCAGGATGAAGGTCTCGGAGAGCTTCGGGTAGATTTTTACCAGCAGGCCGACGGGGCGACGCTGGGCGTGCATTTCTGCCATGTGGGCATGCTCCGGTTGCTTGCGCGGGACGGACGCGGGGTCCGGGCGGGTTCGACCATCGGCTGGAGGCCGTCGATGAGGCCGAAGATGGCGTCAGCGACGCCGTCCAGACCATCCAGATGAAGGGCATTGGGGTTGGTGCCGTCGCCGTGCAGCGAGTCGATCTCCTGCGTGACGGTGGCCATCAGGCGGGATGGCGAGAGCTGCTCCGGATGGACGCAGCGCAGCAGCCCCAGCGCAGCCATGCGCTCGGCGCGGATGCCCTGCTCGAGCACCGGCTTGACGCGGGGAACCACCACCGCGCGCTTGCGCAGGGTGAGGAGTTCGCAGACCGTGTTGTAGCCGCCCATGCTCACCACCACGTCGGCCGCGTCCATCAGCGACATCATGTCGTCCGAGAACTCCTGGTGGCTCACGCTGCCCAGGTCGGCGGCCGCTGCGGTGATCGCCTGGCGCTGCTCAGGCGCCATCTCCGGCCCGAAGACGATGTGACTGCGGGGGCGCTTCCAGGCCGGCAGGGCCGCCAGGCCCTCGACGTAGGACTGCACCAGCGCCTGGCCGTCCTCGCCGCCGCCGGGGGTGACCAGCACCAGGGGCTGGCGGCCGACAAGACCCAGTCCGCTGCGCACTTCGGCGCGGGTCTGACGTCCCGACTTGCGTCCCAGGTAGCCGCAGAACTGGACCTTGGCGGCCGCCGTGGCCGGGAAGGCGTATTCCTTGCGCAGGTCAAAGACATCCGGCGTCCCGACCACCAGGACTTTGTCATAATGGGCGGCGATGGCGTCGAAGTAGCGGTTCTTCTGCCAGACGCGGGTGGTGGCCTCGGGGCTGTCGAGAATGTCCCTCAGCAGCAGGACCAGCCTCGGCCGGGCATGGCCCTCCGGCAGCGCCGAAAGAGCATCGGTCAGCTCTTCCTCGACGCCGAACGGCTTCTTGTCCACCAGGATCAGGTTGGGCTCGAAGTCGACGATCGTGCTGCGGATGATGCCGGCCCGCAGGCGCACGGTGGTCTGAAGATTCATGTCGAGGTAGCGCGAGCCGTAATGTCCACTGGTGCTCCTCGACAGGCAGGGGAGCTTGACGTAGTCGATCCGGGCGGGAATCCGGAAGGCGTGGAGCATGGGGGAGCCGGTGATGATCAGCACCGACAGGTCGTCGTCGCACTCCACCAGGTGGCGCGCGATCTCGAGCATGCGGCGGATGTTGCCGAGGCCGAATGTGTCGTGCGAGTAGATCAGTACGCGTTTCATGAGGGTCTCTCCTGTGGGGCCTTGCAGTCGTCCCACCCGCCTGGCGGCCATGCCGATGTTGTGTGTGGGATCTTGTCCCACTTGCATGCAAGAGCTGAGCCATCCGTGCCTGTTTGTTTAAGTTGCTGAAAAATAAGCTGTAATGGTGACGTAACAAATTCGTGCTTTGGCGTGGGTGGGGGAGATCCCCAAAATTTTGGCGAGCAACCCCCGGTTTCATGCCCCACACGGACGATCCCTGCGGGATACTGAAAATCACATATGGCAAAGGGAATAGATCGATGGCCGCAAATGTTGATGGCGCAGGTGCTTTCGCAGGCCCGTGATCATTGATTTCACATGACCATTGGTATATAAATTGATCGTGGGAAAAATTCCCATTAACCAGTTGCGCTGCCGTCACCGGCAACGCGTCGAGCGGCGCAAAAAGGCGTACGGCGGGAAGGATCGGGCGGGGATCGAGACATGGCGCAGGCAATTCTGATCATCGAGGACGAGGCGACCCTCGCCAAGAACGTGCGCATCTATCTGGAGCGCGATGGCTATGAGGTGCGGGTAGCGGAATCCGCCGAGGAAGGGCTGGCGCTGATGGACGTGTTCCGTCCGGATGCGATCGTGCTCGACTTCAACCTTCCGGGTATCGACGGCGTGGAGTGTCTCGAGCGGATCCGGGCCTACGACGCGGAGATCAAGGTGATCATGATCACCGGTCACGGCAGCGTCGAACTCGCGGTCGAAGCCATGAAGCGGGGTGCCTTTGACTTCCTGACCAAGCCGGTTCCGCTGGGCAAGCTCAAGGTGCTGCTCGAGAAGGCCTTCGGCGAGGCCCGCCGTGACAGCGCCCTGGAGTACTACCAGCGCAAGGAGCGCGAGGAGTCCGACCTCTCCAGCCTGCTCGGCGATTCGACGCCGATGAAGGCGCTCAAGGCCATGATCCGGCAGGTGCTGGAGGCCGAAAAGAACCTCCGCGATGCGGACGCGCCGGCCGTGCTCGTGCTGGGCGAGACAGGCACCGGCAAGGAGCTCGTGGCGCGGGCACTGCACTTCAATGGCCCCCGCCGCGAGAAGCCCTTTGTGGAACTGAACTGCGCATCGATCCCGCCCCAGCTGCTCGAGTCCGAGCTCTTCGGCCACGAGCGCGGGGCCTTCACCGACGCCAAGGACCGCAAGCTCGGCCTCGTCGAGACAGCCGATGGTGGCACCCTGTTCCTCGACGAGATCGGCGACATGGATCCCGCCCTGCAGAGCAAGCTGCTGAAGCTGCTCGAGGAAAAGACCGTCCGGCGCGTGGGCAGCCTGCGCGACCAGCGCGTCAACGTCCGGATCGTCGCCGCCACGCACCGGCCCCTCGAGGCGCTGGTGCGGGAGGGGAAGTTCCGCGCCGACCTGTTCTACCGCCTGCGTGTCGTGCAGCTCGAGCTGCCGCCCCTGCGCGAGCGAGGGGGGGACATCCTGCGGCTGGCGGATCACTTCGTCACCCAGCATGCGGGCCGCTACGGCAAGCGCCCGCCATCGCTCACGCCGGCCGCCCAGAACGCCCTGGTCCGTCACAACTGGCCGGGGAATGTGCGCGAGCTGCGGAACGTGCTCGAGCAGGCCGTGCTGCTGGCCCCCGACGGGCGCATCGACGCCAATCAGCTGACCCTGTCCAGCAATGCGGCCGACGTGGCAGGCGCCAGCCCCGGTGCCCAGGCTCCGGCAACGCTGGCGGAGATGGAGCGCCAGATGCTGGCGCGGGCCCTGGAGCGCAGCGGCTGGAATGTCTCGCGCGCCGCGCGCGAACTGGGACTGACCCGCGACACCCTGCGCTACCGGATCGAAAAGCTGGGCCTGGCCGACGCGTCCCGCTGAGGGGTGTTCACGTCCGGCGCAGCACCGGAACCCCGCCGGTGGCAGCCGGTGTTCCCGGGCCCGGCCAGTACCGTCTCAGCGATCGGTGCTGCGCGCGACGGCCGGCCGCGGGAGGGTAGCCCACCAGCGGGCCAGGTGGCGGGTGATGGGCGCCGGCGCGTCGATCTGGGGCAGCGAGAAATCCTGTTCCTCGACCGGGCCTGACCGCTCCAGCAAGGCCAGCTCCCGCTCGCGGATCAGCTTCTGGGCGCGGGCAAAGGCCTCCTGGAAGGAAGCGCTCTGGGGCAGGGCATCCTGGAAGAATGCGCGCCCGAAATACGTGAAGTCGTTCTCGTCGGCGCAGCCGAATGAGCGCCGGTCATGGCGTGCCGCGGTGATCAGCAGGGTGCCGGGGTCGCGCAGGGCGTCGATGAATCCCCCTGAATAGCAGGCGGACACCACGATGACCCGCCAGCGGATACCGGACTCGCGCAGCACGCGCGCCAGTTCACCGGCCTCCAGGTCGGGCAGGTCGAAGGCCGGCTGGGCCAGGGAGAGCGCCGGCGCGGGCGAGCCGTGGCTCGACAGATACAGGAACAGGATGTCCTGGTCGCGGTTCATGGCCGCCGCGATGCCCTCGATCGCCCGCCGTATGCCGGTGCGCGTGGCCACCGGATCCGCCAGCGGAACCGTGCGCGTGTTGGTCAGTCCGAGCGCCCGGCCGCCCGTGGCGAATCGCGCTTCGAACTGTTTCCGGACAAAGGCGGTCTCCCGCCGGAAGACTTCCTGGGCACCGTCGCCGGCGACCGTCAGCAGGTACATGTCCAGCGTGTCCGGGTCGCCCGGCTTGAGTCCCGAAATGCGCTGCCGCAGGCGATCTGGCTCCTCGTAGAGGAGCGACTCCGCGGACTCGAGCTGGGCCCGCTCGGCGGCGGGGTCGACCAGCCGGCCCTGGACCCAGGGCCCATCGAGCCGCGAAAGACCGTCGCGGGGCGTGGCCAGGCGCATGACGCCCTTGCCGTCGAGCTGGCCCGATGCGAATTGACCTTCATAGCGGTCGCCGTTGGCAAACTGCATCACGCCATCGCCCTCGGGGAGCCATGCCTCGACCCCGCCTTCGTAGACCGCGCCATCCGGGTAGCGGATGCGGGCCGGGCCCGTGACCTCTCCCGACTCGAAGCGGCCTTCGAAGACGATCCCGTCGGGACTGGTGAAGCGCCCGGGTCCTTCGGCCAGCCAGTTGATGAAGCCCCCTTCGTAGCGGCTGCCATCCGGTCGGCTCAGGCGGCCCTTGCCGGTGAACTGATCGGCACTGAACTCGCCCTCGAACACTTCTCCCGCCTCGGACTCGAAGCGCCCCTTGCCCTCGAAGCGCCCCAGCGAGAATTCTCCGCGATAGCGGGCGCCGCCGGTCAGGGTGAGCTCGCCCCGGCCCGAAAAGCGCCCATCGCGAAAACTGCCCTCGTAGGTGCCATCGGGGCCGGCGTAATGCCCGCGGCCGTGGAGGAAACCGTGCCGGAACCAGCCCGTGTAGACAGAGCCGTCGGGTAGCGACATCCGGCCCTCGCCGTTGAGCGCCCCGTTCCGGAACATGCCCTCGTGGCGGCTGCCGTCGGGCAGCACGAGGAGCCCTCGTCCCGACATCTGGCCACGCTCGAAGCTGCCGCTGTAGTGGGCACCGCTTTCCCACTCGAGTCGCCCCTCACCATGCAGACGGCCTTCCAGCAGGGGGCCGGTGTAGGTCCCCCCATCCGGGGTCGATATCGTGGCTGCCCGGGCAGGGACAAGGGCGGCAAGCGCGAAGGCGACGAGACAGGTGCGGAATCGTCGCGCGCGGGGCGGGGAATCTGGCATGCGGGCGTCGGTCTGGTTTGGTGCCAGTCTAACGGTTTCCGGCCGGCGGCCTGCCGCGGACGTGACCGACCCTTGGTGGCGAATAGGCCCTAGCTCGACTGGGCGATCAGGTCCCGGGCGGCCAGGTCGATGGCCTCGGCGGCGGCCGGCAGGCAGCCGAACAGATCGGTGGCGCGGGCGTCACCGAAGAGATTGCGCGCCACGCCGGCCGGATTCCGGGGGTCGAAGAGCGCGGGCCGGTAGCTCATGGTCCGGTAGCCCAGCGATGCCAGCCAGGGCGAGGCCCCGCTCGCGTTCAGCAGATAGATGAGCGGCTGGCACGCCGCCACCAGATCGGCCATCTGCTGGCGTGTGGCTTCGTCCACGCGCGCCAGGTCGAGGACCAGCAGGCGGGGCTGGACTGGCCACTCACCCGACGGCTGGGGTGCCGGCGGACCGGCCGTGATGCGCAGATGGGCCAGGGTGCTGCGGCTTCGATTGCGCTCGAGCAGGGCGCGCTCGCCATCGTCCGCTTCCCAGGCCCACACGCCGCCGGCGGCGCCCACCCGGTTGGCGACCCCGATCGCCAGCGCGCCGAAACCTGCGCCGCCGAACAGGACCTGGTCGCCGCGATGCAGGATCTGCTCGAGCAGGTCGATCCTTCCCCGGCAGTGTTCGCCGTAGGCGGCGATCGACTGGCTGGCGATGGCGGCATCGAGGGGGTATTCGAGGGCGCCGAAGCGCGTCTGGCCAACCGCGCTGCGAAGGGACCGGTCCAGCCGCATCTGCGCGGGCAGGGCCGGAAAATCCGCATTCGACCGGGCTTCGCTGCCGTCGACCGGTTGGGGGAGCGTGAGCTCGCCGCCGACCAGTCGGGCGAGCTCGATCACCAGTTGGCCGGTCACGGCCATCCAGTCCCCGTAGCTGCGCTGGCGGAAGACCCGCAGGGTCGGATACCAGGGCGATGTGCCATTGCGGGTCTGCCAGCGCCAGTCGATATCGAAGTGACTGAGCAGCCACACCGGCCTCCCGAGCGCCGCCGCGAGATGCGCCACGACCGAATCCGCGCAGATCACCAGATCGAGGCTGGCCAGGCTGGCCGCCGTGGCCGCCAGGTTGCTGTCGGCGTCGGCCACGACGCTGACCTGGCACTGGGTCAGGAGTGCCTGTTCTTCCGCGTTCGCGGGGCGCTGCAGGGCATGAAACCGGACCCCGTGCATGCGCATGGCCGGTTCGACGAGGGCGAGGGGCAGGTCCCGCGCCGCGTCGCCCGGACGGTCGCGCCAGGCGATGCCCACATTGATGGTGTTGAAGCCACCAATGAAGCTGGGCGGTGCCTTGTCGGGCACCCGCAGGTAGGGTGTCTGGTCCGGGATGCCGTCGCTTTCGCGCTCGGGCAGGCGCGGCAGGGCCGTGGCCGGGCAGTGGAAATCGGCATGAATGCGCCCGGGGCGACCTTCCCGCTCGACACCGGCAACCCCCTCGGCGGTGGCGACGATTTCCA
The DNA here is from genome assembly GCA_020445805.1 of Rhodocyclaceae bacterium. Lineage (GTDB taxonomy): Bacteria > Pseudomonadota > Gammaproteobacteria > Burkholderiales > Rhodocyclaceae > Cognatazoarcus. The sequence goes on along the minus strand of JAGRFX010000074.1, from coordinate 1,972 downwards.
GCACCGTGGCGGGTCCGCGCACGATGACGCGGGCGCCGTGCCGCTGCAAGGCGCTCGCATAGCGACAGAACTGGATGGCATCGCGGGCATTGGCCGCGTGCACCAGCAGGGCCTTGCCGTCCAGATGCTCGCCGTTCCAGCGGGGCACCTCAGGCGCGTCGGCCCGGGGGGGGCAGAGGTCGAGGGTGTCCCAGCCCTCGCGATGGCGGCCGAGGACGAGCAGCGTCTGGGCGTGTCCCTCGATCAGGCGTGCATCGCGGGGGGAGAGTGCCCGGGCGCAGCGGTAGGTGACTTCGGCTGCCTGCCAGTCGTCGAGGGCGCGCTGGACCCTCGCCAGCTGGGCCAGCGCGGCCACCTGCGCGGGCTCCCGGTCGAGCACCTCCTCGCAGGTCCGGCGGGCCTCCTCGGGGCGCCCGGTCTCGAACTGGCTGCAGGCGAGGACGATCCGTGCGTCATGGTGGTCGGCGTCGAGCTGGAGTGCCGACTCGCAGAAGGCCTCGGCATCCCCCGGCTTTCCGCGGGCCAGGGCGATTTCCGCCTGCCCGGTCAGCGCGGCCGGGCTCTCCGCCAGTGCCCGGCTGGCTTCGAATGACTCCATGGCCGCGTCGAGCTGGCCGGCGCGCAGCAGCAGGCGGCCCATCCGGAGCGGGATCTCCGCGTTGTCCGGGGCCAGTGTCCGGGCCTGCGAAAAGTGGCGCAGGGCGTCTTCGAGGAATCCGGTCCGGGCGCAGGCCCGGGCCAGGCCGAGGTGCCCTTCCACGGCATCGGGCTGGAGCGCCACCGACTTGCGCAGGTGGCCCAGGGCACTGTCCACCTTGCCCCGCGACAGCTCGACCAGACCGAGATTGCGGTGGAGTGCGGCGTTGTCCGGCGCCAGGGCCAGCGCCTGCTGCATCGCTGATTCGGCGGCGGCCATGCGACCCGCACGGCGGTGCAGAACGCCGATCAGGTTCAGGGCCGAGGGCGAGCGCGGGTTGGCCGCGAGGGCGGCGCGCGCGTGCCCCTCGGCGTCGGCCAGCCGGCCTTCGCGGATCGCCTTCTGGCAGGCCTTCAGGTGCGTGGAGATGTCCATCGGTCGTGTTCGCTACTCGGCGCTCATGGCCAGCATGCCCCAATCGGTCCGGGTGACGCGCGGTCACGTTTGGCACCGGGCGACGGGATTGTCCCTGGCCCATGCGGGTCTTCGCATCCTGGCGGGCGGAGATTAGCGATCCCCGGCCCGGACGTCCAGCCAGCTATCGAAGGTTTCACGAAATGACGCTGGCGTGCGGTGGGCGACGGGGCAGGCGAAACCGCTCAGAAGATCGCCTGCAGCAGGTTCAGCAGGACCAGGAAGATGCACAGCGCCTGCCAGAATCGGACCGGGTTGCGGGCGATCAGCGGCTGCCGCCGGATGCCCGCCTCGAGGCGCGGGTTCGGGACCGTGAAGTCCTGCAGGAACTCGCCGAGCGCGTCGTGGCGATAGCGCGGGTTCGGAGACAGGGCCTTTCTCAGGCAGGCTTCGATCCACAGGGGCAGGTCGCGGCGGCGGTGCAGCGCCGGGATATAGGCGAGCTCCGCATAGTGCGCGATCTTGACCCGCTTCACGGCCGGTTCGTCGAAGGGCAGGCCGCCGGTGATCAGCTCGTAGGTGATCACGGCCAGGGAGAAGAGGTCGGAGCGGAAGCTGCCGGGTTCGCCCATCAGGTATTCGGGCGCCACGTAGTTGACGCTGCCCTGGGGAATCGACTTCTCGAGCGGCGAGGCGGTCTCGTCGGCGCCGGCGATCAGCACGGTGCCGAAGTCGAGGATCTTGACGCGGCCGTCCCGGTCGATCATCAGATTCTCGGGCTTGAGGTCCTGATGGACCATGTCGGCCCGCTGGAAGGCGCGCAGGCCGGCCACCGCCTGGCGCACGATGTCGCGCACCGCATCGAGGGGGGGATTGGGGTGGTCCTGCATCCACTCGCGCAGGTTGCGGCCCTCGATGTGC
>JAGRFX010000756.1 GCA_020445805.1 Rhodocyclaceae bacterium | reverse complement strand
GTCGCGCTGGCGGACCCACCGGACGCCGAGCGGGGCGGCGGGGCGACCGCGCGCGAGGCGTACGTCGTGCACTCCGACACCATGCGCGACGTGCTGCTGCTGGCCGAGCGCTACGCGCGCTCGACGGCGAGCGTGGTCATCCTCGGCGAGAGCGGCTCAGGCAAGGAGGGCATCGCTCGTCGCGTACACAGTGAGAGCGGTCGCTCGGGCGCGTTCGTCGCGGTCAACGCCGGGGCGCTGCGCGACGACGCCCTGGCGAGCGAGCTCTTCGGCCACGTCAAGGGCGCGTTCACGGGGGCCAGCGGCGATCGTGCGGGGGCGTTCCAGCGAGCGCACGAGGGCACCCTGTTCCTGGACGAGCTGGGGGAGCTGAGCCTTGCGGCCCAGGTCATGCTGCTGCGGGTGCTCGAGACCGGGCGCGTACAGCCCATGGGCGCGGACCGCGAGGTGGAGGTGGACGTGCGCCTCGTGGGCGCGACGCACCGCGACCTGACGCAGCGAGTTCGTCAGGGGGA
>JAGRFX010000755.1 GCA_020445805.1 Rhodocyclaceae bacterium | reverse complement strand
TGATCTTCTTGCCGGGTGCCTTGCTCCAATCGGGTGCCGCCATCGCCCCGCCCGCGCCGAGCGCAAGCACCAGACCGACAGCGGATGCAGTGATCATTTTTTGCATGGCCAACTCCTTGGTTACAGGTTGATATTGCGTATTAAGTATAGAACGACTCAATGCCTGGAAGGATGACAGGTTTTACTCCTCGTCGTCTTCCTTCATGCCCTGGGGCTTCTTGTGGGCGATGCCCTTGTGGCAGTCGATGCAGGCATCGCCGCCTTTCATGGCCAGTTCATGCTGCTTGCGGGCGCGTTGCTTCTGCTTCTCGCTGTCCATGCTGACCAGGCTGTGGCAGTTGCGGCACTCCAGCGAGTTGTTGGCCTTCATGCGCTTCCACTCGCGCTCGGCCAGCTGCAGGCGTTTGGCCTCGAACTTCTCGCGCGTGTCGACGGTGCCCACCACCTTGCCGTAGAGCTCGCGCGAGGCCTGGATCTTCCTCAGCATCTTCGGGCCCCATTCCTTGGGCACGTGGC
>JAGRFX010000754.1 GCA_020445805.1 Rhodocyclaceae bacterium | reverse complement strand
CCGCATTCATCATCGCGACGAAATTCTCCTTGTCGCCGCCGATATTCTCGGCGATGGCGAAGGCGACATCGTTGGCGGACTTCACGAGCAGAACCTTGAGCGCATCGTCCAGCGTCAGCGCCTGTCCCGGCTTGAGGCCGATCTTGGACGGCGGCTCCGCGGCGGCCCGCTTGGTCATGACGACCGGCTTGTCCATCGTCCAGCGACCCGCCTTTACTTGGCGGAAGGCGACATAGGCGGTCATCAGCTTGGTCAGCGAGGCGGGATACCATTTCTGGAACGCGTTCTCGTGCTCGATGACCTTGCCGGTGCGGATATCCACAAGCATGTGCGGTCCGGCGACGGCTTGCGCGGCGATGCCGGCCGACAGTGCTGCTGCGAGCACGGCGGCGGCGGCCTTCATGGCGGCATGGCGGAATACGGCCTTCATCCTGTCCCTTGTCCTATCATCCGTCGGGAAACGTTTTGACCGGGCCATATTTAGCCTATATGGCAGGGAAATGGCAGATGCCTCCA
>JAGRFX010000753.1 GCA_020445805.1 Rhodocyclaceae bacterium | reverse complement strand
AACCGGCGCGCATGCGCGTGCTCGATACGCTGCGCCACAAGCGCAATGCCATCGACTACTCGGGCGACGATGCGGAACCGAGCGATCTGCGCGAAGCGCTGGCGGCGGCGCATGCCCTGCTCGCCGACGTACACGCATGGATGGCGACCCATCACCCGGAGTTCACATGAGCACGACGCCGCGCAAGCCGCCCGCCTACGACCTCAGCGACGCCGAAAAGCGCGACCTGATCCAGCTGATCCAGGCCGGCAAGGCCTTGCCGGACAAGTACCGCTTCGTGCTCTTCGAGGACAAGCGCGAAGTCGAACTGGTCTGGAACGGTAAGAGTGCCGAGGTCTGCACGGCCGTGCTGCCGTTCCAGACCCTCGAGCACGTCGATGAGCCGCGCGATGAAACACGCGTGCAGCAGGAACTGTTCGATGCACGCGGACGCCAGGCGCGCGGCTGGACCAACAAGCTGATCTGGGGCGACAACAAGCTGATCCTGTCATCACTCAAAGCCGGCGCGTTGCGCCA
>JAGRFX010000752.1 GCA_020445805.1 Rhodocyclaceae bacterium | reverse complement strand
CGCGTCGCCAACCCACGCCTCACCCCGGCGCGTGCGGAGTTCCTCTGCCGCCACCTCGGTCGCGTGCGTAGCGACGGCCAGGTCGAGATCGCCGGCGATCCCTGGCACAAAATCCCCTCGCCCGCGGTCTACCGCATCGAGGACGCGATGGCGTGCTGGCGGCTCGTGCGCGCCCCGGTGCTGATGCTGGTCTCCGCCGAGGGCTATGTGCACGACCGCTTCGGTGACGAGCCGGAGGAGCTGCAGCGCCGCATCGACTGCTTCGCCCACGCCCGCGTCGTCACCGTGCCCGACTGCGGGCACAACCTGCAGCACGACCAGCCCGAGGTGGTGGCGGCCGCGCTGGAAGATTTCCTCGACCGGGAGACCCCATGAACCCGACCCGCTTCGCCGCCGGACACGCCGCCCACGCCGACTGGCACGTGGCGCTCGCGCGCGCGCTCGATGCCCTGCTGCTCGAACTGCGTGCCGCGGGAGGCCACGACCACACGGGGCGGGACGGGCTGCCCGAATACAC
>JAGRFX010000751.1 GCA_020445805.1 Rhodocyclaceae bacterium | reverse complement strand
GCTCGGCCTGCGCGGGCGCGCCGGCGTGCCGCCGCTGGGCCGTCCCGCATGGTGCCGCTTCATCGACGCGCGGGTGGCCGCGCACCCACAGCCGCTGCGTGGGCCTTCGTTTTCCTGCGCCAAGGTGCGGCCGGGCAGCGCCGAGGCCATGGTCTGCGGTGACGCGGCGTTGTCGGCACTCGACCGCAAGCTCGCCGCCACCTACGCCGCCGCGCGCGGCAAGGCGGCCCACGAACGCGCGTCCATGCTTCAGGCGGAACAGCGCGGCTGGATCAAGGGTCGCAACGACTGCTGGAAGAGCGAGGACCGGCGCGCCTGCGTGCAGGATGCCTACGTCAGGCGCATCGCGGAACTGCAGGCGCGCTACCGCCTGGTGCCCGGCACGGGGCCGGTGACCTACGTCTGCGACGGCAACCCGGCCGACGAAGTGGTCGCCACCTATTTCCAGACCGATCCGCCCACCCTGATCGCCAGGCGCGGCGACGGACAATCGCTGATGTTTCTGCAGCCCAGCGGCA
>JAGRFX010000750.1 GCA_020445805.1 Rhodocyclaceae bacterium | reverse complement strand
TCGGTGTTCCGCAAACACGCCGTCTCACCAACCGCGTTCGAGCTGGAGATCACCGAGACCACCTTGATGGCCGACCAGAAGCGCACGCTGAAGCTGCTCGACGAGCTGTATGCGATGGGCCTGCATCTGTCGATCGACGACTTCGGCACCGGCTATTCCTCGCTGTCGGCGCTGCAGCAATTCCCGATCGGCACGCTGAAGATCGACCAGTCCTTCGTCCGCGACGTCGGTGAAGACGAGAACGATGCGACCATCGTACGCACCATAATCGAGATGGGCCGCAATCTCGGCATGGACGTCATCGCCGAGGGCATCGAATCGGTCAAGCATCTCGACTTCCTGCGGTCGCGCAACTGCCACTACGGCCAGGGGCGCCTGTTCGGCGAAACGCTGACCGCGGACGAACTGCGCCTGTTGATGCTGCGCCAGGAATCGGGGGTCATCCCCTACGCTTCGCTGCTGCCTGCGCCCGGACAATCCTCGCTCAGCGCCTGAGCACGCGCCGATGCTCAATCTGCG
>JAGRFX010000749.1 GCA_020445805.1 Rhodocyclaceae bacterium | reverse complement strand
ATGGGCCTTTAGCAACCGGCGAAAAGGCTTGCTGGCATACTGCGAACCACGATCCGAATGGTGGATCAATCCAGCTTTCGGCTGGCGACGCCAGATCGCCATTTGTAAGGCATCGCAAACCAACTGCGCCTTCATCCTTGCACTCATACTCCAGCCCACCACTTTCCGGGTACACAGGTCGATCACCACGGCCAGATAGAGCCAGCCTTCCTGAGTCCAGACATAGGTGATGTCTGCTGCATACACCTGATCAGGCCGGTCAATGTCAAAGCCACGTTCTACCAGGTTCTCAAAGACCGGCTGCTTGTGGTTGCTGTTCGTCGTCACCTTGTATTTCTTGCGGTGGCGGACCTGCACATTCGCTTCCCGCATCAGGTTTCGTGCCTTATCCCGGCTCACCGGATAACCCAGTACATTCAGCGCTTCCTTCATGCGGCGACTGCCGTAGGTATCGTCTGAGCTCTTGGCAATATCCTGGACCCATTCGATCATCTCTTGATGAACAGGATCTTCGAGCTT
>JAGRFX010000748.1 GCA_020445805.1 Rhodocyclaceae bacterium | reverse complement strand
CGTGGAATGCCACAACGAGCACGACATCAAGACGGCGGCATGGCTGTTCCCGCTTTACCTGATCGCCATCAACATCTTCGTGCTGCCGATCGCGCTTGCCGGCAACATCGTGCTCGGCGACAGCACCAATGCCGACCTGTTCATCCTGGCACTGCCGCTGACCATGGGGCACGACATGCTGGCGCTGGTCGCTTTCGTCGGCGGCCTGTCGGCGGCGACCGCCATGGTGATCGTGGCGAGCGTTGCCCTGTCGATCATGATCTCCAACGATCTGATCATGCCCGTGGTGATCCGCCGAACGTCGGGCGACGCGTCGGCCTATTCCGCTGACCGCTCGCGGCTGATCCTGATGATCCGTCGCCTTGCCATCGTCCTGATCCTGCTTTGCGCCTTCGCCTATTACCGCGCGGCGCGCCACGAGATCCCGCTCGCCTCGATCGGGCTCGTGTCGTTCGCGGCGATTGCCCAGTTCGCGCCCGCCCTGCTCGGCGGGATGATGTGGCGCCGCGCCAATGCGCG
>JAGRFX010000747.1 GCA_020445805.1 Rhodocyclaceae bacterium | reverse complement strand
AGCGGTTTCGCAAGTGCGTGATCGTGAACAACATTTTCAGCGGGTCAACGACAGATGGGTAGCTGCGGTAGCCCTGGGTCGGCAAGGGGTTCGGTTGGGGTGGGTATTGGGACGGCCTTCCGAGAGGCTGCTGGCAGGCGGCGGCAAAATCAGAGACCAGAGGAACGCTGGTCAAGAATTTGGTCGACATCTGCGGGTGGCAGATTGAAGCACGCCCGACTACTGTCAAACGGTCGTGCCCCAGCGACTCAACATCAATAACCAACAGAGAGGAACTTCCATGGAACCGTTCTTTGGACAGATTCAGTTGTTCCCGTACAACTTTGCCCCAAAAGACTGGGCGTTTTGCGAGGGGCAAGTCTTGCCGATCCAGGAGAACACACCGTTGTTCGCACTGATAGGAACAACTTTTGGCGGGGACGGTCAGCGGACGTTTGCGCTACCTATTAACCCGGCAATCAAATACGTGCTTTACAGGGCATAGCGGACCGCTTCATGAGTGAAATAGGACCGAACGCGT
>JAGRFX010000073.1 GCA_020445805.1 Rhodocyclaceae bacterium | reverse complement strand
CCGGACCAGGCCGCCGACTTCGTTCGGCGGACCGACTGCGACGCGCTGGCCATCGCCATCGGCACCAGCCACGGCGCCTACAAGTTCACCCGCAAGCCCACCGGCGACATCCTGGCCATCGAGCGGGTCAAGGCCATCCACGAGCGTCTGCCCAATACCCACCTGGTCATGCACGGCTCCTCGTCGGTGCCCCAGGAACTGCTGGAGATCATCCGGCAGTTCGGTGGCGACATGAAGGAGACCTACGGCGTGCCGGTCGAGGAAATCCAGACCGCCATCAAGTTCGGCGTCCGCAAGATCAACATCGACACCGACATCCGCCTCGCCATGACCGGCGCCGTGCGCAAGTTCCTCTTCGAGAACCCGTCCAAGTTCGATCCGCGCGAGTACAACAAGCCGGCCCGCGCCGCCGCCAAGGCAGTCTGCGTGGCGCGCTACGAGGCCTTCGGCTGCGCCGGCCAGGCCAGTCGTATCAAGGCGGTTTCCCTCGAATTCATGGCAGCCCGCTATCGGTCCGGCGAGCTGGCACAGACCGTTCGCTGAGCCTGCCGCACGCAGGCCTCACCCGAACGGCATGAATACTTAAAAAACCCTTTAGCGGAAGGCACTTGCGTCAATTTTAGCCACCGCTTATAGTCCCGCGACTCCGATGCATTTCGGGGTGGAGGAGACACATTCCTGAGACGAGCGACGCCCCCGGCAGAGGGGCGCGTTCACCTCGACACCCCCCCGCGTGATCTCCTTCCTCTAGCGACGATTCCTCCGTCGCGACTCCCTAAAGATTGCGTCAGCCAGGACGTTCACCGGTGCGATACGGACTGGAGCGCCCTTCATGGCCGAGGCTGACGAGCAGCTGGTATTTCTCGACGAAGATCCCTCCGAAGAGGACTTGCCTGTCGTCGACAGGCCGTGGACCCTGCTGATCGTCGATGACGACATCGACGTTCACGAAGCGACCCGCTACGCACTGCGCGGGATCGAAGTCCTGGGACGCTCGCTCGAACTGCTCCACGCCTACTCGGCGGAGGAGGCTTTCCAGCTCCTCTCGCGCCCCAACGACGTCGGCGTGATCCTGCTCGACGTGGTGATGGAGACCAACGACGCCGGCCTCCAGCTGGTCGACCGGATCCGCTCCCAGCTGGGACTCGCGCAGGTGCGCATCATCCTCCGGACCGGCCAGCCGGGCCAGGCCCCCGAACTCGATGCGATCCGCCGCTACGACATCAACGACTACAAGACCAAGAGCGAACTGACCCGCACGCGCCTGTTTACGACGATCGTCGCGGCCATCCGGGCCTACGACCAGCTGCACCGGATGGATGAGAGCCGCAAGGGGCTCGAGAAGATCGTCGCGGCCAGCAATGGCCTGATTGCCCAGCATGGCCTCGAGACCTTCTCGGAAGGCGTGATCACCCAGATCGCCAGCCTCATCGGCGTACCGGCAGAAGGCCTGGTGTGCGCCCGCGGCGGACTGTCGCCGGACGAAGTCGTGGTCATTGCCGCGGCCGGGCGCTATGGCGGCATGATCCAGCGCAACGTGCGCACCATCAGCGAACCACGCATCGCCTCGGCCCTGCTGCGGTGCCTGGAGGAACGGCGCAACATCGTCGAAAAGCGCAGCGTCACCCTGTATATCGAGGCCGTCCATGGCCTGGCCTATGCGGCCTTCGTGGACTCGGTGCAGCCCATCCACGATGTGGACCGGGACCTCCTCCAGGTGTTCTGCAGCAACATTTCGCGCTGTGCCGACAACATCCACCTGGTGGACGAACTGAAGCGTCAGGCCTTCGTCGACACCCTGCTGGAGCTGCCCAACCGCAGTGCCATGCTGCGCGAGCTGGACATCCGCCTGGCGTCCGGCGGCGATTCCTCGACCGCGGCCCTGGCCGTCATCGACATCGACCAGTTCTCGAGCATCAACGACATGTTCGGCCACCGCTTCGGCGATCAGCTGCTGGTCCAGGTCGCCGCACGCCTGCGCGGCCGCCTGCCGGACTGCTTCGTGGCCCGCGTATCGGGCGGGGCGTTCGGCGTACTGTGCTCTCGTGGCACGCTGGCGGCCGAGCATTTCGGATCGGTGTTCAACGATCCGCTCGAGGTCAATGGCATCGAGCAGGCGCTGTCGGTGTCCAGCGGCATCGTCCGGCTCGCAGACGTCCAGGGCGACGGCAGCTCCTGCTTCCAGAATGCCTATATCGCCCTCAAGCGCGCGAAGGCCCTGGGCGCCGGCCACAGCGTGATCTATTCGGGCGGCATGTCCGACGAAGCCCACTCTCGCAGCCGTATCCTGGGCCAACTGCAGGGGGCCAATGCCCGCGGCGAGCTGTTCCCCGTGTTCCAGCCGCAGATCGATCTCACCGATGGGCGCGTCGTGGGTCTCGAGGCCCTGCTGCGATGGCGCGATGCCAATGGTGACCTGATCCCGCCTGGCGAGTTCATTCCCATCGCCGAACAGTCGGCCCTGATCCTCTCCCTCGGCGACTGGATCCTCCGGCAATCGCTGGATGCCCTCCGGAAGCTGGCCGAGCGCGGCCACCAGCAACTGAAAGTGGCGGTCAATGTGTCGGTCGTCCAGCTCCGGCAATCAGATTTCGCAGCGCGACTGGATGCCGCATTGGCAGCGACCGGCGTGGCGCCCGATCTCCTCGAACTCGAGATCACCGAATCAGCGGCCGCCCTCGGCACAGGCGAACTCGCGGCCTTGCTCGAAGACCTGCGAACGCGTGGTATCCGGATCGCCATCGACGATTTCGGCACCGGCTTCTCCTCGCTCGCCTACCTCGACAAACTGCCGGCCGACTGCCTGAAGATCGACCGCAGCTTCATCGAGCAGCTCGACGGCGCCCAGGGGACGCCGATCACCGAACTGATCGTGCCCCTCGGCCATCGCCTCGGCATGCGGGTGCTGGCCGAGGGGGTCGAAACCGAAAACCAGCTGCGCATCCTGCGCCAGCTGGGCTGCGACGGCGTCCAGGGCTTCCTGCTTGGACGGCCGATGCCCTTCGAAGAACTCTCGGACTGGTTGTCATGCAGCGCACCTTCCTTCCCCGCACTTTAGTCGTTCTGGCGTGCCTCGCCGGGCTTGCAGCCTGTGCCCCCGAAGAGCCGATCCGGATCGGCTTCGTCGGCGCGCTGACCGGTCGCGGCGCGGATATCGGCGAGTCGTCCCGCAATGCCGTCCAGCTCGCCGTCGAGGAGTGGAACGCCGAGGGTGGCCTGCGGGGCCGCCCGATCGAGCTGGTCGTGCGCGATGACCGTACCAGCGCCGAGGGCGGTGCGCAGGCCGCGCGGGAGCTGGCGGATGCCCGGGTTGCCGTGGCGATCGGACCGAACATCAGCGCCGTGGCCACCGGCATCGTGCCGGTCATCAACGAGCGCCAGCTGCTGACGATCTCGCCGACCGTTTCGTCCCTGGCCTTCGCCGGGTCCGACGACATGTTCCTGAGGATCAACTGGACCACCCGTGACAACGCCCAGATCTACGCGGAGCGCTACGTCGGCACGCTGGCTCGCAAGCGGGTGGCGATCGCCTTCGACCTCAATAACGAGGTCTTCTCCCGCAGCTGGGCCGAGGAGTTCGAGCGGGCCGCCGCCGGCATGGGGGGCGAAGTGGTCTCCGAGGCCGGGCTCGATGGCAACCTGCCGACCAGCTTTGCCGAGGTGGCAGGCCGCCTCCTCGAGCATGACCCCGACGCGATCCTGATGGTGGCCAACGCGGTCGACGTCGCCCGCCTGGCCCAGCAGATCCGCAAGTCCAACGCCAGCGTGCCACTGATCGCCGCCGAATGGGCGGGCAGCGAGCAGTTGATCGAGATGGGCGGCCGCGCCATCGAGGGGCTCGAGCTCGTCCAGGCCTATGACCGGGAGAGCAAGACGGAGCGCTATACGCGATTCCGCCATGCGTATCTGGAGCGGTTCCAGCGCGAGCCCGGCTATGCCAGCGTGGCCGCCTACGATGCGGCCATCGTCGCGCTGGAGGGCATGAAGCGCCAGAAGGACAATGAGTCGCTCAAGCAGGCCATCCTGGGCGGTCCGGCGTTCGAAGGACTGCAGCAGCCGGTGGAGTTCGACCGCTTCGGTGATTCGAAGAGAAAGGCCTTCTTCGTGCGTGTGCGGGACGGTCGATTCGCTCGAGAATGACCCTGCGCAAGCCCTGGCCACTCCGCCTTTCGCTGACCGTGCTGATGATCGTCAGCACGATGATCACCTTCGGTCTCGTGGTGACGGGACTGCTCGTGGTTCGCCAGCCCCAGCTCGCCCAGGAAGCCGAGGACGCCCTGACGCGTTCGGCCAGTGCGTCCGCCGAGCGCGTCGAGGACTACCTCAGGACGGTCGAGAAGCGCCTCGCCGTCGCCGGCGCCGCGCTGACCGGGCCGATGGACGACGACGCGGGCGTGCTGGCCGCCGTCGTTGCCGACGATCTGAGTGCGTTCTACATGCTCGACCGCAACGGCTTCATCATCACGGCCCGTACCAGCGGGGCGGATCCGAGCTATGGCTTCGCGCTGGTGGGCACCGATCAGTCCTACAACGCCCTGGTGCGCGAAGCGCTTGCCACCGGGGCGATCCGCTGGAGCGACAAGTTTCTGAGCGCCTTCACGGGCCAGGTGGGGGTCGGCGTCGCGGTTCCCTCGGGCGACCGCCTGGTGGTCGGCGAACTCCCCCTCGCAAGCGTGCTCGCCACGGTGAAGAGCATGGCCGGCGGCGTGGAGATCGACACCATGGTGATCGACCGACGCGGCGAGGTCATTGCGGACACTGCGAGTGAAGGCGTGCCCCGCACCCAGATCAACTGGCACCGGTTGCCGCTGAACGCCACGGTCCAGGGCGCGGAATCGGGCCCGCGGGTCGTCGATTTCAACGGGCGCGACTTCTACGTGGCCACCCGTCACTCGGCCGAGCTGGGGTGGACCTTCGTGGCCCGCGCACCGGCCGGCATCGATCACCCCGAGTTCCGGGCCCTGCTCGAGACGGTGGGCTGGGGCCTCGGCAGCGCCATCCTGATGGCCCTGTTGCTGGCCCCGCTGTGGGCGCGCCACATGGCCAAGCCGGTCCAGGACATCACCCGGCGGGTCGCCCAGCTCGCGGCAGGCACCATGCCGGACGCCTGGCCGAGCAGCTCCATCGCCGAATACAAGGCCCTGGCGGACGGGATGGACCACACGGGGCGCGCGCTCCAGGCCCGCGAGCGAGAGCTGAGCGAGCTCAACGAGCAACTCGAGGCGCGGGTGTCAGAGCGCACGGCCGCCCTCTCCGAAGCCAACCAGCGGCTCAGCTCGGCGGCCGAACGCCTGCGCCAGACCCAGGCCAGCCTGGTCCAGTCCGAGAAGCTCGCCGCGCTGGGCGGTCTGGTGGCGGGCATCGCCCATGAACTGAACACCCCGATCGGCAATGGCCTGATGGCCGCCACGACCCTCTGCGAGGTCAGCGAGGACTTCAGCACCCGCAGCCAGTCGGGCCTGACCCGGTCCGACCTGCGCCGCTTCGTGGATGACGTGGAAGGGGCCGTCGGGATCATCACGCGCAACCTCAACCGGGCCGCCGACCTGGTCACCAGTTTCAAGCAGGTGGCGGTGGACCAGACCAGTGCCCAGCGGCGCGAATTCACCTTCGACGAGGTCCTCGACGAGATTCTGCTGACGCTTCAGCCGAGCCTGCGGCGGACCGAGGTCGAGGTGCAGCTCGAGATCGCCAGCGGCCTGCGGATGGACAGCTTCCCGGGCCCGCTCGGCCAGATCCTCGCCAACCTGGTGATGAACGCCACCATCCATGGCTTCGACGATGGTCACCGGGCAGGCACCATCCGGATCACGGCCAGGCGGGTCCATGGCCTCGAGCTGGAGGTGAAGGTCGCGGACGACGGCGTCGGGATCCAGCCCGATGCGATCGGCCGGATCTTCGATCCGTTCTTCACGACCCGGCAGGGTCAGGGCGGCACCGGACTCGGACTGCACATCGCCCACAACGCGGTGATCAATGTGCTGGGTGGAAAAATTGAAGTGCAGAGCCAGCCGGGTGAAGGCACGACCTTCACCCTCCGCCTGCCCATGATCGCACCCGAACGACGCAATCCGGACGCCTGAGAAGCGGCTGTCGGCGCCGCATCGCGCGACAGGCCGGCTCGGCTAGCCCCCCATCCGCCGCTCGAGGCTCTCGTGGCGCTCCTGGGCCTCGATGGAATAGACCGCGGTCGGACGCGCCAGCAGTCGGGGCACCCCGATCGGCTCGCCGGTCTCCTCGCACCACCCGAAGTTGCCGCTGTCGATGCGCTCGATCGCCTCGTCGATCTTGTGCAGCATCTTGCGCTCCCGGTCCCGGACCCGCAGTTCGAGCGTGTGATCCTCTTCCAGGGTGGCCCGGTCGGAGGGATCCGGGGTGGTCTCGAACTCCTGCAGGTGGCGCGTGGTTTCGCGGGCGGAGTCCAGCAGGGCGTCCCGTTCGGCACACAGGCGGGCCCGGAAGAACGCCAGCTGGTCCGCGTTCATGTAGTCGGCTTCGGGCGCTGCAATCAGTTCTTCTTCGGTCATCAGACGCGGTGCATCATCCTGTCGTGCAGTCATGGTCACTCCCCCTAGACGCCCAGGCGCAGGACAGCGCGCGCCCGGCCACTGTCGCGCACAAGGCATGAAACCACCATACACCCCTTCGCGCCGCCCTGCCGCGCCAGCAGCAGGCAGCTGTGACATGTCCCCTGCCAATTCACCGGGATCCTTGCATTTCCAGTGAAAACAAGGCATTGTAGTGGGCTGCGATCCACGATCCGGCCGACAGTCAGACGGCCGGTTCCGCCCAACAGCGTCAGTTCGCTGATGCCTGCCCAAGCGCTGCGCGCTCTTTCCCGCCCGCCCCCCAAGGCGAAGCCGGTCAAGACGTTCCGCCACTGAATCCCGGCCGATTGCACCCGGCCCGGGCTGGAGTCTCCGGACTCCTGCGCACCTTTGCCTGCCACGGCCGGCAAGCCGCCCCCCCGCCTGTCCGCGGGCAGGGCGGCAAGGGGTTGCGATGGCATGCGCTCCCGGATCGCATTGCCCGGCTCACGCCGGTCATGCCCCGTCCGGGGTTTGCGCGGCATCGCCGCCCACCAACGCACTGGAGATGGAGTATTGGCTAAGGAAGACCTCATTGAAATGAACGGCGTCGTCGACGAAGTCCTGCCTGACGCGCGCTTTCGAGTCACCCTCGACAACGGACACAATCTCGTCGCCTACACGGCCGGCAAGATGCGCAAGTTCCGCATCCGTATCCTCGCGGGCGACCGCGTCACGCTCGAGATGTCGCCCTACGACCTGAGCAAGGCCCGGATCACGTTCCGCCACATCGAAGGCCGCGGCCCCGGACCGGCCCCCGCCCGCAAGCGCGCCTGAACGCGTACCCATTGCCCGGCCAGGCACCTCAGGGCCGCCGGGCAGTGGAGGCCGACGCGCGTCCCACTTGCGCCCCAGCGCGCGCATGGTCAAAGTGGCGACCATCATTCGGGTGCAGAGCCACCCTGCATAGCCACGGAGAATCCCCATGGGTACCAGTCCGGACACCCTGAGCATGGCGGTCTTCTGCGACTTCGAGAACGTTGCCCTCGGCGTTCGCGACGCGAAGTACGAGAAGTTCGACATCAAGCCGGTCCTCGAGCGCCTGCTCCTCAAGGGCAGCATCGTCGTCAAGAAGGCCTATTGCGACTGGGAGCGGTACAAGGGCTTCAAGGCCACCATGCACGAGGCGAACTTCGAGCTCATCGAGATTCCCCACGTACGCCAGTCGGGCAAGAACTCCGCCGACATCCGCCTGGTGGTGGACGCCCTGGACCTCTGCTACACCAAGTCCCACGTGAATACCTTCGTGATCGTCAGTGGCGACTCGGACTTCTCCCCGCTGGTGTCCAAGCTGCGCGAGAACGCCAAGCAGGTCATCGGCGTTGGCGTCAAGCAGTCCACCTCGGACCTCCTGATCGCCAACTGCGACGAATTCATCTTCTATGACGACCTGGTGCGTGAAAGCCAGCGCAAGGCCGCGCGCCGCGATCCACGCGACAACCCGGCCCAGCCGAAGCTTCACCCGGAAGAACTCGAGATGCGCCGCAGCAAGGCCATCGAGCTGGCGGTCGAGACTCTCGAGGCCCTCACGGCGGAGCGGGGCGACACCGGGAAGATCTGGGCCTCGGTGCTGAAGGAGGCGATCAAGCGCCGCAAGCCGGACTTCAACGAGTCCTATTTCGGCTTCCGCGCCTTCGGCAACCTGCTGGAGGAAGCCCAGAGCCGGGGTCTCCTCGAGGTGGCACGCGACGAGCGCGCCAACACCTTCGTGCAGCGGACATCGGCGTCGGTATCCACCCTCGAGACGGCCGCAATCGAGAGCGAGCCCGTCACGGCCCACGACACCGCGGCCGACGCCGGCCAACGGTCCGCCGCGGGCCGGCGGAACGGTCGCCGCGGGCGGGGCCGGGGCCATGCCGAAGAGGGTATGGAGGCCGAGGCCGGCGTCCGTCCGGACACGCCCGCCGAGCCCGCGCCCGTCGCCACCGAGGCGCCATCCCCAGCGCCCGAACCCGTGGCTGCCGGCGCGCCCGAGGTCACGCCCGCCGACGAGCCCAAGCCCAAGGCCGCGCGGTCGCGCCGTACCGCGTCCAAGCGCTCGCCCAAGGCCGGCGAAGCTGCGGCTCCGGCTGACGGCCCCGCGACAACGCCCGCTACGGAAGCGAAGTCGACGGCCGCCGAGACGACTGCCGGCCCCCAGTCCGAACCCGCCCCCAAGCCGGCCAGGAAGACCAAGCCGAAATCCGAGGCCAAGCCGCGCGCGCGCCGGCCACGCAAGACGGCAGGCAAGGCGTCCGAGACGCCGTCGACGGACTGAACCCGCGAGGGCCCGGCCTGAGCGCCGGGACCCCGCCCGAGTCCGATGGACATCCTGATCGAAGTCATCCTCAAGGCGGGCCGCTCGGCCGTCGAACTGGCGCTGTTCGTGCTGCTGCCGGTGATGGTGGTCATGCTGTCCCTGATGCGGCTGCTCGAGGCCCGCGGAGTGATCGACTGGCTGATCGCGCGGCTGGCGCCTCCCCTGCGCCCCCTGGGGCTGACCGGGCTGGGCGTCTTCGCGGCCCTGCAGATCAGCTTCGTCAGTTTTGCCGCGCCGATCGCCACGCTGACCATGATGTCGAGCCGCGGCGCCTCCGACCGGCACATCGCGGCTACGCTGGCGATGGTGATGGCCATGGCCCAGGCCAACGTCCTGTTCCCGATGACCGCCCTGGGGCTCGCCTTCGCTCCGACCCTCTGGCTGTCCCTGGCCGGGGGCCTGGTCGCCGCCGGGGTCACCTTCCACCTGGTGGGGCGCTCGTTGTCGGACCGGGAGGACACCGTCGACGAGACCCTCCATCATCCGGTGGCCGAGGACGCCAAGGGCGTACTCGACGTCATCAACCGGGCCGGCGCCGAGTCCTTCAAGATCACGATCGGCGCGATCCCGATGCTGGTGCTGGCGCTGGTGGCGGTTGCAGCGCTGCGGGCCACGGGCGCCATCGACGCGCTGACCCTGCTGCTCTCGCCGCTGCTGGGCGCCCTCTCGGTCGATCCGGCCCTGATCCTGCCGACGCTGACCAAGTTCGTCGGTGGCGGAACAGCCATGATGGGCGTCTTCGACGACATGCTGAAGAGTGGTGAAGCCACCACCCGGTCCATGAACGCCGCCGCCGGCTTCCTGCTCCACCCGCTCGACATTCCGGGCGTCGCGATCCTGATCTCGGCCAGCAAGCGGGTGGCGTCGGTGTGGCGCCCGGCCGCCATCGGCGCCATGGCGGGCATCCTGGTGCGATCGATCGGACACGCCCTGCTGGCCTGAGGCTTGCGCGATGGCGGAAGAAGGTTGCTAGGATGGCGCCATGCTCAAGGCGCTCACCCTCCTGCTGTTGTTCCAGTTGGCCGGCGAAGTCCTCGCGCGCCTGTTCGGGCTGCCGGTACCCGGCCCGGTCATCGGAATGGGCCTCCTGCTGCTGGCCGTGAGCCTGCGCGGCGGACCCGGCGAGGAACTGCGCGGCACCGCCGGCACCCTGCTGCAGCACCTTTCCCTGCTCTTCGTGCCCGCCGGCACCGGCGTGCTGCTGCACGTTCACCGCCTGGCGGACGAGTGGCTGCCGCTGGCCGTCGCGCTGGTGCTCAGCACCGCCATCGGCATCGCGGTCACCGCCCTGGTCCTCAAGTGGCTGGTGAAGAGCGGCGGCGAGGAGGCCAGGTGAATTCTTCCGTCAGCGACATCTGGGTCTACCTCGCCGCCACGCCCCTGCTCGGCCTGACCCTGACGCTGGTCTGCTACCAGGCGGCCTTCGCAATCCATCGGCGGCTGGGCATGCACCCGGCCGCGAACCCGGTGCTGCTCGCCGTGGCCATGCTGGTCGTCATCCTGATCGTCACCGACACCCCGTACCCCACCTATTTCGAGGGTGCCCAGTTCGTGCACTTCCTGCTGGGCCCGGCCACCGTGGCGCTGGCGATCCCGCTCCACGCCCAGTTCGGCCGCCTGCGCCGGATGGCGGGGCCGCTCACCGTAGCCCTGGTCTGCGGTTCGCTGGCCGCGGCCCTGTCGGCGGTGGCCATCGGGGCCCTGTTCGGCGCCAGCCACGAGCTGCTGATGTCCCTCGCGCCGAAAAGCGTGACAACGCCGATCGCGATGGGCGTCGCGGAACAATTGGGCGGCCTGCCCTCTCTCACCGCGGTGCTGGTGATCGCGACCGGGATCCTCGGAGCGATCGGCGCCCGCTACATCTATCGACTGTTCCGCATCGAGGACCACGCCATTCGGGGTTTCGCCATCGGTCTCGCCTCCCATGGCATCGGCACGGCCCGCGCCTTCCAGGTGAGCGAGCAGGCCGGTGCCTTTGCGGCCCTCGCGATGGGACTCAATGGCCTCTTCACGGCCATTTCCCTGCCGATCCTGCTGCCCTGGATCGAATCCCTTTTCGCTCGCTGAGCCTTCGCCCCGTGACCTCCCGCCTCTACCACTGGTTCGACCGCAATTTCCTGGAGCTCGGCCGCGAGATGCGGCTGTCCTACCTGCCGCCACTGATGGTCTACATGGCGGCCGGGGTCTCGGGCCTGACCGGGCTGGTCGGCACCTTCTTCGTCAAGGAGTATCTCGGCCTCTCGGCGGCCTTCCTGGCCGCGCTGGGCTTCTGGGCCGGAATTCCCTGGGCCCTCAAGATGCCGATCGGCCACCTGGTGGACCTGCTGTGGCGCTGGAAAGGCCTGCTGGTCTATCTGGGCGCGGGCCTGATCGCCGCCAGCATCGGCATCATGATCGGGCTCATCGGCTCCCCCGATGCCATGCGCGCGATCATGAGCGCGGAGCGCTGGTTCGTGCTCGCGGCCCTGCTCTCGCCGATCGGCTACGTGATGCAGGACGCGGTGGCCGACGCCATGACGGTCGAGGCGGTGCCGCGCTTCCAGGCCGACGGCACGCCGGTCCCCGACGAGACGCGCCGGCTGATGAACACCACCATGCAGACCCTGGGGCGGGTGGCGATCATCGGCGGCAGCGTGCTGGTGTCGCTGGTCAACGTGGTGATGTTCGCCGGCACCGAAAACCTCCCCCAGGCGGGCAAGGTCGCCATCTACGTGGAGATCTACCAGATGGCCCTGGCGATCCCGGCCCTGTCGGTCGCCGGCGTCGTCTGGGCCGGCTGGCTGCACCGGAGCAAGCGGCGCCAGCTGGTGCGCACGGGGGTCGATGCGGCCACGCTCGCGGCCTACGACAATCCGGCCGGCGAGCAGCTGGCGCGCCCCAACTGGTGGATCCTGGGCGGCAGCCTGCTGTTCGCGGTGATCACGGTCAGCGTCGGCCTGTCGGGCATCGAGCACGGCCAGGAGATCATCTTCGTGGGCAGCTTCGCGGTGATCGCCTTCCTGATGACCCGGTTGCTGCGGGAACTGGAACCGGCCGCCCGCCGAACCCTGCTGGGCACGGCCATCGTGATCTTCGTGTTCCGGGCCCTGCCCGGCCCCGGCGCCGGCTCCACCTGGTGGATGATCGACGAACTGGGCTTTGACCAGAGCTTCCTCTCGAAGCTCTCGCTGATCGGCGCGACGCTGACCCTCGCCGGCCTGTTCCTGTTCCGCCGCATGATGGCCGAGCGTTCGATCGCCTGGATCGTCGTCTTCCTGACCCTGGTCGGCACCGCCCTCTCCCTGCCGATCGTCGGCATGGTCTATGGCCTGCACGAATGGACGGCCGCCCACACCGGCGGTGTGGTGGATGCCCGCTTCATCGCCCTGGTGGACACCGCCCTGGAATCGCCCCTCGGACAGATTGCCATGGTGCCGATGCTGGCCTGGATCGCCAATTCCGCCCCCTCGCACCTGAAAGCGACCTTCTTCGCCGTCATGGCCTCGTTTACCAACCTGGCTCTCTCCGCCTCCCAGTTGGGGACCAAGTATCTCAACCAGATCTATGTGGTGAGTCGCGAGGTGGCCGATCCCAAGAGCGGCGCCATCGTCACCCCGGCGGATTACAGCCAGCTCGGAACCCTGCTCGTGACCGTCACCGTGATCGGCCTGCTGACGCCGCTCCTGGCCATCATTGCGACCCGCCTGTCGGGTCTGCGCAGCGCCTGAGCCTGGCGGGGCCCCGCTCAAGCACGGCCCCCGGGCGCCGTAAACGAGGCACACCCTTCCATTGCCCTCCGTATGCCAAAGCGCCTCCTCGCCCTCGCCAGCCTGATGGCCCTGCTGAGCACCCCGGTCCTCGCCGAAGATCGACTGCGCGAGCCCGTCGGCCTGCAGGAAGGCGTGGCCGCGATCATGGATGCCATCGACTGGAACGAGGCCCGGGTCATCGAGCTGACCCTGGAAGACCACAGCTACGACCCGCCCGACCTGGTCCTGGAGCGCAACAAGCCCTACATCCTGCGCCTGCGCAATGTGGGGCGGGTCTCCCACGACATGGTCGGCGGCTCCTTCTTCAGCGGCGTGGCGATCAAGATGGCCCAGAACGATGCGGGCCGCGTGGTCACGCCGGTGCTGAAATCGGTCTTCGTCAAGCGCGACCAGCAGATGGAACTGTGGCTGGTCCCGATCCGCGCCGGGCGCTACAGCTTCTTCTGCAGCATCGACGACCATCGCCAGCTCGGCATGGAAGGCGAGATCACCATTCGCTAAGTTCCCGCGATATTCACCCGAATTTCGCAACAATCAATTTAACACCCAGCGGTTTATCCCGCTGATGGCAGGCATTAGAGTGTGGGTGTCATATCGCGCACCCAGACTCGAATGCAAACGCCCCAACACACCCGCTACGACGGCGTCGCCATCCTGCTGCACTGGCTGGTCGCCCTGATCATCATCGGCAACTTCGCGCTCGGCCTCTACATGCACGAGCTGAAGCTGACGCCCTGGAAACTCCAGCTCTACTCCTGGCACAAGTGGGCCGGCGTGACGGTCTTCCTGCTGGCGGCACTGCGCATCCTGTGGCGCCTCACGCACCGTCCGCCGGCGCTGCCCGACACCATGCCCGAATGGCAGAAGGCCGTCGCCCACGGCGGACACCACCTGCTCTACATGCTGATGTTCGCGGTGCCGGTCACCGGCTGGCTGATGAGCTCGGCCCTCGGCGTGCAGACCGTTTATTTCGGCCTGCTGCCCATTCCGGACCTGCTCGGCAAGAACAAGGAACTGGGCGAGGCCCTGAAGGTCGTCCATGAGTTCTGCAATTTCGGCATGGCAGCCATCGTCTTCGGCCACGCAGCGGCCGCCCTCAAGCACCACTACAAGGACCACGACGGCATCCTCTCCCGGATGGCGCCCTGGGTCCGATAACCCGGAGTCTCCCCATGAAGATCCTCGTCACCCTCGCACTCGGACTGGCCGCCCTGCCCTCGCTGGCGGCCGAGTATGCCGGCTTCCTGCCGGGCAAGAGCCAGGTGGATTTCGTATCCACCCAGATGAACGTCCCGGTCAATGGACGCTTCGGCAAGTTCGATGGCCAGATCCGCTTCGATCCGGCCAAGCCGGCCGAAGGTCAGGCCCGGCTCGAGGTGGTGCTCGCCAGCATCGAGACCGGCCTGGACGAAGCCAACGCGGAGGTCGCCGGCGCTGACTGGTTCGACGTGGCCAAGCACCCCAAGGCCATCTTCGAGAGCACCGCGGTCGAGTCCCTCGGCAACCAGATGTTCCGCATCCAGGGAAAGCTCACGATCCGCGGCACGACCCAGCCCGTGACCACCGAGGCGCGCTTCACCGAGCAGGGCGGCGCCGGCATCTTCGCCGGCAGCTTCAAGATGAACCGCAAGGACTTCGGCGTTGGCCAGGGCATCTGGGGCGACACCAGCGTCGTCGCCAACGAAGTCGAGATCCGCTACCAGCTGGCCGCACCGGCCCACTGATTTCCATCGAAACCCACTGAAACCCCTTCACCTTCCCTAGGAGCCATTCCCATGATGAAACACACCCTTGCCGCCCTCCTCGCCACCGCTTTCGCCGGCGCCGCCGTCGCGGCCCCCGAGACCTACGAGATCGATCCGACCCACACGGCGCCGCGCTTCGAGTACAGCCACTTCGGCTATTCGAACCAGATCCACCGCTTCGACAAGACCAGCGGCACCGTCACGATCGATACCGCCGCGAAGACCGGCGCAGTGGATGTGACGATCGACACCACCTCGGTCAACACCGGCTACGAGACCTTCGACCAGCACATCCAGGACAAGGACTTCTTCGATACCGCCACCTATCCGACCATCACCTTCAAGTCCACCAAGGTGACCTTCGAGGGTGACAAGCCGGCCACCGTGGAAGGCAACCTGACCATCAAGGGTGTCACCAAGCCGGTCACGCTCAAGGTCACCAGCTTCCACGCCATGCCACATCCGATCAAGAAGGTGCCGGCGATCGGTGCCAACGCCACCACCACGATCAAGCGCAGCGAGTTCAACGCTGGCAAGTACGCGCCCTACGTCTCGGACGAGGTGACCCTGTCGATCGCCATGGAAGCCTTCAAGCCCTGAGCGCCTCCTCTGCATGCCCCGGCCCGCCCTCCAGGCGGGCTTTTTTTTGCCCGAATGCATTGCTGCACCTGCGCTGGCGCTTCCTCGAATGGCTGCCTATAACCGTCTGAGAAGCGGGTTTCCGCGAGCACGCCACCGAGCGTGCATACAACAAGGAGCAGTGCCCATGAGAGAGACTTCCGGGAATGACACCCCGCAAGAGGTGCTGGAACGCCTTCAGGCCATGTCCCGTGGCCGCAAGATCATCCTGGCCGTAGTGGTGATCTGGGCCATCCAGGCCATTCCCAAGTGGGCCACCGCCATCCTCGCCGACGGAGAGACCTCCGCGGCCATCATGCAGTTGTTCATCCGACCGCTCGCGTAGGTCCCGGCTGCGGCCCCAAGGCCGCCGCCCGCGCGTCGCCCTCCGGTTCGCCCGAGCCGGCGGGTTCTCATTGCCCGGACAGCGGGCTCGATTCTGCGTCGCCTTGCGCTTGCACCGGCCGGCGCCCGTCACCGGCGCGGCCCATTCGCCTCGCAACGGTCCGCGCGCATAAAATCCCGGGTTTCAGACAATCCCGCGATCTGCGACAGGAGACTCGGATGAAGTTCGGAACCCCGCTGGCGCCCAGCGCCCTCAAGGTCATGCTGCTCGGCGCCGGCGAGCTCGGCAAGGAAGTGATCATCGCGCTGCAGCGGCTGGGCGTCGAAGTGGTGGCCGTCGATCGCTACGAAGGGGCACCGGGACATCAGGTGGCGCACCGCGCCCACGTGATCCCGATGACCGACGGCGCCGCGCTCCGCGCGCTGATCGAGCAGGAGCGGCCGCACCTGGTGGTGCCCGAGATCGAAGCCATCGCCACCGACATGCTGGCCGAGATCGAGCGGGAGGGCATCGCCGAGGTCATCCCGACCGCCCGCGCAACCCAGCTGACCATGAACCGCGAGGGCATCCGCCGCCTGGCGGCCGAGGAGCTGGGCCTGCCCACCTCCAGCTACCGCTTCGCCAACGCCCTCGAGGAACTGCGCGCCGCGGTCGCCGAGATCGGCTTCCCCTGCATCGTCAAGCCCGTCATGTCCTCTTCCGGCAAGGGGCAGTCGATGCTGCGCGGCCCCGACGACATCCAGACCGCGTGGGACTATGCGGCCTCCGGTGGCCGGGTCAACCAGGGCCGCGTGATCGTCGAGGGCTTCGTCGATTTCGAATACGAGATCACCCAGCTGACGGTCCGGGCCCGGGACACCGACGGCGTCGTCAAGACCTACTTCTGCGAGCCGATCGGACACGTCCAGGTGTCGGGCGACTACGTGGAATCGTGGCAGCCCCAGGCCATGAGCGCGAAGGCCAAGGCACGGGCCCAGGAGATCGCCGCCGCCGTCACCGGCAACCTGGGTGGCCGCGGCCTCTTCGGCGTCGAGCTGTTCGTGCGGGGCGACGAGGTGTGGTTCTCCGAGGTCAGCCCCCGCCCCCACGACACCGGCCTCGTGACCCTGTGCTCCCAGCGCTTCTCCGAGTTCGAGCTGCATGCGCGCGCCATCCT
>JAGRFX010000746.1 GCA_020445805.1 Rhodocyclaceae bacterium | reverse complement strand
CGCTCCTGCTGACGCCGCCGGTGGAGACCCGCGAGTTGCTCCAGGCGCTGCTCGAGGCCTTCCGCACCAGCGGGGCGTCATCGGCGCCGGCCCCGCAGGGCCAGCTCACGACGGCGCGGACGATTCCGTCGATCGGACTCCGCGTGTTGGTCGTCGAGGAGCACCCGGTGAATCAGAAGGTCGACGAGAAGATCCTGCTGCGGTTCGGCTGCGAGGTCGCGTTCGCCGACGACGGCGCCGCCGGAGTGGAGCGAGCCGAGCGGGAACGCTACGACCTGATCCTGATGGACCTGCAGATGCCGGTGTGTTCCGGCTTCGAGGCCTGCGAGCGGATCCGGGTCGGCAGCGGTCCGAACGTCGATACGCCGATCCTGGCGCTCACGGCGAGTATCCTCGCGGAGGATCGGGAACGCTGCGTGCGGGCCGGGATGCAGGACGTGCTGATCAAGCCGATCCGCCTCGCCGAGCTGCGCGACGCGGTGGATCGCTGGGGGCACCAGCGGATCCTGTTGCCGTCGTCG
>JAGRFX010000745.1 GCA_020445805.1 Rhodocyclaceae bacterium | reverse complement strand
GCTCATCGTGCAGGACCTGGGCATCGCGCGGCTCGCGCGACAGATCGCGCCCGGCGTGGCCTTGCACGGCTCGACGCAGATGACGTGCACCGACGCGAGCGCGTGTGAGCTGGCGCGCGAGCTGGGCGCGACCCGCGTGATCCTCGCGCGAGAGCTGTCGCTCGAAGAGATCGCCAAGATCGGCGCGAGCACAGGCGTGGAGATCGAGGTCTTCGTGCACGGCGCGCTCTGCGTCGCCTACTCGGGGCAGTGCCTCACGAGCGAGGCCATCGGCGGGCGGAGCGCCAACCGCGGGGCCTGCGCGCAGGCGTGTCGACTGCCCTACGAGCTCTACGTCGACGGCGAGCGCCGGGACACCGGTGAGCGCGCCTTCTTGCTCTCTCCCGAGGACCTCGAGGCGTCGGCGCTGGTGCCCGAGCTGGCGCGCGCGGGCGTCACGTCGCTCAAGATCGAGGGCCGCCTCAAGGGGCCGGAGTACGTCGCCGCCGTCACGCGCCTCTACCGCGCGGCCGTCGACGCCG
>JAGRFX010000744.1 GCA_020445805.1 Rhodocyclaceae bacterium | reverse complement strand
CAGGACTGGACGTCGAGCGATGTCCCGTGACCGTCGCCTGGTCGGGCAACGAGTAGTCGGGCGCATGCATCGGGTTGAACACGTGCCCGAGCACGACGGGCCGGTCCGGGTCGCCGTCCTCGAAGCGCACGAGCACCTCCCACCCCACACGCGGGATCATGATGGACCCGGTGGTGTGAGGCTGCACCGTACGGATCCAGCAGCTGCTGTGGTCGTCGGAGACGCCGTAGGGGTCCCAGTGGAACTGGACCTTCACGCGGCCGTACTCGTCACAGTGAATCTCGGAGCCCGCGGGACCCGTCACGCGCGCAGTCTGCAGTCCGTGAATGCGCGGACGCTGTACAACGCGCGCCGGGCGAAACTTGGCCGTGGCCGGCATCGTGTCGATCGAGATGTCGCGGTGTGCTTCGCCGCCGTCCGCGTCGTCATCACCGTGCCCCGTGAGCTTCAGGATGGTGGTCACGCCTACGATGAAGTGCTCTCCGTCGACGTGCGGATGGTCGAAGAGCTCGAAGCGTGTGC
>JAGRFX010000743.1 GCA_020445805.1 Rhodocyclaceae bacterium | reverse complement strand
GAGCGGGCAGCATGAGCATGGGTGCGACCCTCGAGGGACTGATGCACACGGTCAGCCAGAGCTTCCTGACGCCCGTCCTGATTGCCATCAGCGTGCTCTTCGCCTACGCGCTATTCGCCCTCGGCGCCTTCGCCTGGCAGGCCGTCCAGCGCCGACGCGGACAGCTCGCCGGATTCGAGTTGCGCCACGCAAGACATCTCGCGCCCGATCTCACCGAGGTCGATCTTGAAGTGCTCGCCGCCCGCCGCCTCGAGCCCGCCCGCCTGACCAGCCGTGTCGCGCCGATGCTGGGGCTCGTCGCGACGATGATCCCGATGGGGCCGGCCCTGCAGGCCCTCGGCGACGGCAACCTGGCCGACGTCTCCCGCAGCCTCAGTGTGGCCTTCTCCGCGGTGATCCTGTCGCTGATCGCTGCCAGCCTGACTCACGGCGTCGTGCAGGTGCGGCGGCGCTGGTACCTGGCCGAGATCGCCACGCTCGATGCGGAAGCCGAGGCATGAGGGCGGGCCTGCTGGACGATGA
>JAGRFX010000742.1 GCA_020445805.1 Rhodocyclaceae bacterium | reverse complement strand
AACCGCATGCTCAAGAACTACATCCGCAACTGGCCCGCGGGCGAGGGCGAAGAATAAGCGGCACGGCCGGGTTGCAAGCCCGGCGGCGGCGGGCAGTCCGCCGCGCCTCCAGGAGCGGGTCCAGCCCGCTCCGCCGACACCCACACCAAGATCGGGTGCGGCATGGTTGGAATGAACGGACGGGCCGCTTGCCCGTCCGACGCCTTGGGAGGGCGGAGCCGGGGTGCCATGGCGGCCCTCCGGCAGTATTTCCAGCAAGAGGAGGAGACCATGGAAAAAATCTGGCTGAAGAGCTACCCCCCGG
Organism: Rhodocyclaceae bacterium; assembly: GCA_020445805.1. Classification (GTDB taxonomy): domain Bacteria; phylum Pseudomonadota; class Gammaproteobacteria; order Burkholderiales; family Rhodocyclaceae; genus Cognatazoarcus. The sequence goes on along the minus strand of JAGRFX010000742.1, from coordinate 218 downwards.
GCATTCCCGCGGAAATCGACGTCGACGCGTTCCGCTCCCTGGGCGACCTGTTCGAGCGCAGTGTGGCGCGCTTCGCGGACAAGCCTGCCTATCACTGCATGGGGAAGTCGATCACCTACGCCGAACTCGACGCGCTCAGCGCGCGCTTCGGTGCCTGGCTGCAGAGCGAGCTGAAGCTCCCGGCAGGCGGGCGTGTCGCGCTGATGATGCCCAACGTG
>JAGRFX010000741.1 GCA_020445805.1 Rhodocyclaceae bacterium | reverse complement strand
AGCATATACGACTAGAGCTGATGCGAGCCCGGTTATGGGGAAAAGGCCGGGATCAAGGTCTTTGAGCGAGTTCATGAAGAGGGCGATGGCGAATCCGCCAAGGACGCCGACAACGCCGCCGATGCCGATCTGCTGGACGAAAGCGAGGATGAGGCCAGGGCCGAGCGAAAGCGTCCCCGCCTCGCGCATCACCCAGAGATCGACGAGAAGCACTGTCAGGAAGATCGCCATGGGGTCGTTGGCGCCTGATTCAATCTCTAGAGTTGATTTGACGCGATCACGCAGGCGAAGTCCGCCGACTCGCAACAAAAAAAAGACCGCCGCCGCATCCGTCGAGGCGACGATCGAGCCGAGCAGGAAGGCCTCAATCCAGCCGATGCCGAATAAGAGGCGTCCGGCGAGCCCGACGAGACCGGCGGTCATAACAACGCCAAGGGTCGCCAGCGTCAACGCCGGGCCGGCGGCGACGCGATAGCTTTTTAGGGGCGTTTCAAAGCCGCTGTCGAAAAGGATGATAGCAAGC
>JAGRFX010000740.1 GCA_020445805.1 Rhodocyclaceae bacterium | reverse complement strand
ATCCACATGGTGCCCATGCCGAGCAGCGTCAGTACGAGAAAAACGGCTTTGATGCCCAAGGCCAGCGTGATGTTCTGTATCAGTACCGTGCGGGTGGTGCGCGACAGGCGGACAAAACGCGCTATCTTGTTCAGGTCATCATCCATCAGTGCCACGTCAGCAGTCTCGATAGCCGTATCGGTACCCGCCGCACCCATGGCAAAGCCGATGTCAGCTCGCGCCAGGGCCGGTGCATCGTTGATGCCGTCGCCCACCATGCCAACCTTGCCGCTTTGCGCGTAGCGTTCGATAGCGCGCAACTTGTCTTCCGGCAGTTGATCGCCCAAGGCTTCGTCGATTTGAACCTGGGCGGCGATGGCTCGCGCGGTGTGCGCGTTGTCGCCGGTCAGCATGACTGTCTTGATGCCCAACTCATGTAGCGCCCGGATCGCGGCGCGACTGCTGTCCTTGACCGTATCGGCCACGGCAAACAGGACCAGCACGCGCTCGCCATCGGTGAGCAGAATGACCGTCTTGCCTCGCTC
>JAGRFX010000739.1 GCA_020445805.1 Rhodocyclaceae bacterium | reverse complement strand
CCTGAGCACGATTCGGCGGCATAGTCGGTTGGCGTTACCCTGCGTCTTCGCCTGAACGGAGACGATGTATGGCAACCGAGGCCAACAACGGCATTGTGCAGGGTACGCCAGCGCCCGACTTCGCCCTGCCGGACTGCAATCCGCTGACCTCGCCGACGCCAGGGATCGTCACGCGTGACGGCATCGTGGGCGAGGCAGGCCTGTTGGTGATGTTCATCTGCAACCACTGTCCCTACGTGATCGCCATCCGCGAGCGTCTGGTCGAAGACTGTCGCGAACTGATGGCGGTGGGATTCGGCGTCGTCGCGATCAGCGCCAATGACGTGACGAGCCATCCGCAGGATGGTCCTGAGCACATGGCTGAAGTGGCGCGTGAAGCGGGATTCCCGTTCCCCTACCTGTATGACGAAAGCCAGGTGGTGGCGCGTGCCTACGGCGCTGTGTGCACGCCGGATTTCTTCGGTTTCGACGCTGACCTCCGGCTGCGTTACCGCGGTCGCCTGGATGCCGGCGGGCGGGGACCGC
>JAGRFX010000738.1 GCA_020445805.1 Rhodocyclaceae bacterium | reverse complement strand
CCATGGTCGACGAGGTGGCGCTCGTGCCCGTCGAGGAGGTCGAGGCGGCCCGGCGGGGCCTCGCGGGCGTGCTGCGGCCCACCCCCACCTGGCCGGACCGGGCGCTCGGCCTGCTGTGCCACCGCACGGTGCTCGCCAAGCACGAGCACCTCCAGCGCACCGGCTCGTTCAAGTTCCGGGGCGCCCACCACCTCATCTCGGGCCTGGGCCCCCACCAGGACCTCGTGGTGGCGGCCTCGGCCGGCAACCACGCCCAGGGGGTGGCGCTGGCCGCCCAGCTGCAGGGCAAGCGAGCGGTGGTCTTCATGCCGGCCGGCGCGTCGCTGCCCAAGGTGGCCGCCACGCGCGCCTACGGCGCCGAGGTCCGCTTCGGGCCGCCCACGGTGGACGAGTGCATCGTGGAGGCGCGGTCCTGGGCCGCCGAGCACGGCGGTCGGTTCGTGCCGCCCTTCGACGACCCGGCCATCATCGCCGGCCAGGGCACGCTCGGGCTCGAGCTGGCCGAGGAGGCCCCCGACGCCGGCG
>JAGRFX010000737.1 GCA_020445805.1 Rhodocyclaceae bacterium | reverse complement strand
TGCATGCGGTGTTGAATCCGGCCGAAACGCTGTTCGTCGTCGATGCGATGACCGGGCAGGACGCCGCCGCGACCGCGCGAGCGTTCAACGAAGCCGTGCCGCTGACCGGGGTGATCATCGCCAAGGCCGATGCCGATTCACGCGGCGGTGCTGCGCTCTCGGTGCGTGCGGTGACCGGCAAGCCGATCAAGTTTCTTGGCGTCGGCGAGAAGACCGACGCGCTCGAACCGTTCCACCCCGAGCGGGTTGCATCGCGGATTCTCGGCATGGGCGACATCCTGTCGCTGATCGAGGAGGCCGAGCGCAAGCTCGATCGCGAGAAGGCGGAAAAGCTCGCGAAGAAGATCCGCAAGGGCAAGGGTTTCGACCTCACGGATTTCCGAGACCAGCTGCAACAGATGCGCGATATGGGCGGCATCGCGAGCATGCTGGACAAGTTGCCCGGCATGAGCGGACTGGCACAGATGGCGCAGGAGAAGGTGGACATAAAGACCTTCACACGCATGGAGGCGATCATCAATTCGATG
>JAGRFX010000072.1 GCA_020445805.1 Rhodocyclaceae bacterium | reverse complement strand
GTGCGTGCGCAGGTGGTTCCAGTACTCGTCGAACTGCACGAAGCGCGTCTTGAAGAAGGGCAGGCTGAGGATTTCGTTCTCGCCCGACGAATAGCCGAGCACGAACTCGGGTAGCAGAAATTCGCGGTGCTGCTCGGCGCACAGGCCGCCATCACCCAGCCCCTCGGCGCGTTCGCCGAACTGCTCGGGGTTGAGCCAGTACAGGCGCGGCGAGCTGCCCGGCGTCTTCACCACCCGCACCTGCGCGTAGCGCATCGCGTCCGGCAGGGACTGGAAGGGAAGGTAGATCAGGTACTCCAGCTCGAAGCCGCGCGGTGCCCCCAAGTCTTTCAGTTCATCGAGCGCCTCGGGCAGAAAGCTGCGGCGCACGCGCTGCACCTCCAACTGGAAGAAGATCGCCGCCAGCGCCTCCAGCAGGTTGGACTTGCCGCTGCCATTGGGACCGGCGCAGACGAAGGGCGCGAAGCCATCGTCCTTGGTCTGCTCGTCCTGCAAACTCCAATCGGTGCGGAAGTGGTGCTCGAAGCCGCTGGGCAGGCTGCGAAAGCCCGCCGGATCGGTGATCTTCAGGCGCAGCAGCTTCATGGCCTACCACGTTCCCCAATCGGGCGATTGGCTAGCCAGCGTCACGCGGTTGTCGGCATCGGCATATCCCTGCGTCAGCCGGCCACTGGTCAGAGCTTCGAACACCCAGGCCTTGACCTGATCGTAGGCATCGGTGCCCAGCTCTAAATCGTTTTCGGGGTGCAGTTCGGCAATGCGTGTTTGCGCGGCGGCGAGGAAATCCTGCGCCGAGAAAGCCGCGCCGTTCAGGCAGTTGCGGTAGACCTCCACCCAGAAGCGCAGCAGTTCCTTGATGCGGGTGCGATCGCCCAGCGCGGCGAGCAGCAGTTCGGTGTCGGGCAGATGGATAGCGCTTGGTACTTCACCGGTCGATACAGTGATTTGCGGTAACTCTGGTTCTGCGCCATTGGGCAGAGGTACCCGGGACAGGTCCAGCTCACCTTTGAAGGCCTTCTGGCTCAGCGCGCCGTAGAGGGCTTCGAGGTCGGCGAGGCTTCGCTGGTAAGTGGTTTTCACGGACTCGATGTTTCCCGCAACCTGAGCGAACTCCTGCTGTGACTCGAACGGTGGCTTGATCATCGTGATCTGTTCGAAGTCGCCTTTGGTCAGGATCTTCTTCATCCCTTTACTGGCGTGGCTCTGAATGTAGGAGCGAGAGAGCTTGAACAAGCCGTACAAAAAGAAAGGGCTAACATCATTCGCCGGCTGAATGGCATTGATCTGCTGATTGAACGCCACGTTTCTGTCAGTCAGTGCAGCGCGGCCGATGGATTCCACGCTGCCGGCAATACAGGCGACGAGCAGCGCACCTTTCGAAACGGTGCGCGCACGCTTTATCCCGGACGTAGACAGGTACTCGGTTGCCGTAGTGACAAAGACGGAATCAGCGCCGATGTTGTCGGTCTTGATCCATTCGATGTGCTGACCTCCATAGTTCGAGGCGTCGTTGCGTGGCGGCGTGTTTCCTGTCGATATCTTGCCGAAAGCTCTAAGCGACGGTTTCTCCCACCCCTGCTCATTCCGCACCGGGTCGCCAAACATTTCCAGAAATACGCTCTTGAGCAGATCGTCGAGCTGTTGGAGTTGCTGTTTGCGCTGGGCGATGAGCCCTTCCACCTTGCCGAGCAGATGGGCGATGCGGATTTGGTCGTCGATTAAAGGAACGGGGATTTCGATCTTCTTGAGTGTTTCCTGCGTGATTGCCTTAAAGGTTGAACCTGTCCCCAATGCGTCAATTAGACTTTCGTTCGCTTTAAGGTAGTAATAAAGAAATTTGCCATCAAGCTCTGACAGCGGCCGAATTGCTGCTAGGCCACGGCCGATGATCGACTTCTGATTACAAATATTGACTGCACCGACTGGGGCGCGAACCGAAAGAAGAATGTCGTTTGGCTCTGCTTCTTTTCGCTTCACGCTCGTGCACCACATACGGACGGTGGGGTACATGTCTTGGAAATCTGCTTTTCCCTGAAAGAAGGGTAAGCCTTCACCGACAGAGTTGTATGTGGAGGAATCGGGAGACTGGCCCGCAATGATCCTGGCGACAGAAGCTAGTGGCTCAAATCTCATCCCACCATCCCCTTTAGCTCCAGCAATTCCCGCACGATGCCGCTCTGCACCTTGGCCAGATCAGCCTCGGTCACATCCCCCACCTCGGCCTGAATCAGGCGATCAAGGATCACGCCGGGCGGGTCGTATTGCACTTCTTCAAACACGTCTTGGCGGTAGCGCGAAAGCGAGAGGTCGTAGCCCTCCTCGGCCTCGATCTCGGCGCGCGGCACCATGAAGCATTGCGCGGTTCGGTCGGTGTCGGTCGCAGCTTGGCGAGCGTGGTAGCGGGCGACGATGTCCTGCAGATCGCCGTAGCCGGGCTGCTTGCTGCGCTTGTCGTCGAGGCTGTAGCCGTCGGCGCGCATGTCGTAGAACCACACGTGTTCGGTGGCGGGCTGGGTTACCTTGTCCTTGGGCCCCCACACCTTGGTGAACAGCAGGATGGCGGTGGCGACGCCGGCGTAGGGCTTGAAGACGCCGCTGGGCAGGGTGATGACGGCCTTGAGGTCGCAGCGCTCCACCAGCTTCTGGCGCAGTTCCTTGAAGGCCCTGCCGGAACCGAACAGCACGCCCTGCGGCACGATCACGCCGGCGGTGCCGCCTTTCTTGAGCAGACGGTAGATGTTCTCGACGAAGAGCAGTTCGGTCTTGGAGGTGTCGAGGCTGAGGTTTTCGTTGATGTCGCCCTTGTCGATGCTGCCAGTAAAGGGCGGGTTGGCCATCACGATGTCGTATTCGGCTTCCTCGTTGTAGCTTTTGGATAGGGTGTCCTTGTAGTCGATGTGCGGCTCGTCAATGCCGTGCATCATCAGGTTCATCAGCCCCAGGCGCACCATCGTGGCGTCGATGTCGTAGCCCCAGAGCGAGGCGGCGAGGATGTTCTGGCGTTTTGCGTCGTAGGCGGCGGCCACCGAGGTGCGCACGAAGCCGTCTTCATCGGGCTCGGGCGCTTTGCTGCCGGCTTTCTTCGCCAGCCCGGTGACGATGTACTGATAGGCGCCGAGCAGGAAGCCGCCCGAGCCGCAGGCCGGGTCGGCAATGCGGTGTCCGAGCTGCGGCTGCACCAGTTCGGCGATGAGCTTGATGATGTGGCGCGGCGTACGGAACTGGCCGTTCTTGCCGGCGGTGGCGATTTCGGAGAGCAGGAACTCGTAGACATCGCCCTGAATGTCCTGGAAGGCCTGGCCTTTTTCCTGCGAGTCCTTCTCCATCACCTCGAAGATTTCGTCGATAGTCTTCACCGCCTCCACCAGCAGCGCCGGCTTGGGGATGATGAACACCGCGTTCTTCATGTGGTGGGTGAAGTTGGATTCGCTGCCGTTAAGGTCCTTTAGGAAGGGGAAGACCTTGGTCTGCACATGCTGCAGCATCTCCTCGGCCTGCATGCGCTTGAATTCGCTCCACCGCAGGCTGTGCCGGTCGATGGCGAACTTATCGGGCTCGGCTTGGTTGCGGTATTCCGGCGGAATCCAGGTGCCGACGAATTTCGAGGTGTAGGCGTCGCCGGTCCATTCGGCGTCGGCCTGGCGCTTGAGGTCCAGCTCGTCGAGCCGCTTCATGAACAGCAGGTAGGTGATCTGCTCGATGGCGGTGAGCGGGTTGCTGATGCCGCCCGACCAGAACTTGTTCCAGAGCTGGTCGATCTTGCTTTTGAGTTCGGGGTTGTTCTGCAACATGGATGCTTATTCCTTTGCGGGCGGCAGGGTGCCGGACTGCTGGACGAGTTTCTTTTCTTCGGCTTTGACTCGTCGCTCCAGCTTCTTGATGTCTTCTTCGGGCGGCAGTTGTTCCGGCTTGATGCCGCGCTGGCCGAGCATGTCGCGCACGCTTTCGTTGTTCTGCACATGCTCGCGGGTGATGGCGTGCTCGCCCTGCAGGTTGTCCTGGCTGACGTTGTGATTGGTGATTTCGGTGGCCAGGTTTTTCGCGGCGATGGTCAGAGTGGGCAGGAAGTCGGCAAGCGGACGGGTCTTGGTGATGCCGAAGCGGTCCTTCATGGCCTGGGTGGTATGCCCGCCGAACAGGGCCGCGTCGCCCTTGGAGCGGATGCGGCCGAAGCCGGCATCGTCGACGCCGCGCTCATAGATGTTCTGGGATAGCGTCTTTTCGGATTCACGCAGGCGCTCGCGGGCATCGAGCCGGGCATGCAGGCGCATGCGGTCTTCGATCAGCTCCTGCTTACGGGTCTGGATGGCGAAGTAGCTCTGCGCGAAGGCGATGGGTTCCTTGCGCGGGTCACCGTTCTGCGCGATGAGGTAGCAGGCGTAGCGGGTCAGCATGAAGTCATCGACGGGCCGCTGGCCGCCCTTGCCGATCTCGATCATTTTCGTGACGCCACGAAAATGATCGTCAGCCGGATAACCCGTTGTTTCACAAGACTCGATGGCCCGCTGGATGGCGGTCTGAAAGTTCTCCCAGCGCGCGTATCCCAGCGGCTCCATGAGGTCGCGGGCAAACCAGAACTCGATGTTGTCGTCAGGTGTGCGCTGGCTGAGGGCGTCGAAGCGGTCTTTCATCAGTTGAATGGCACCGGGTTGCATGCGGTCTCCTTGTCTTTTTCCGACCGGCGATCAGGCGGCCAGGCGCTCGGTGAGTAGAAGTATTTCGTTGATCTCGGCGGGACCGAATACGCCGCGGATGCCTTGCGGATGGATGACGGTGAAGGGCGCGTTGATCAGGTCCTTCTTCTCGACCTTTTCGCGCTCAATGATGAAGTTTCTGAGCAGGTCGAGGAACTCCAGCTGGCGGCTGCCGAGCGTGTTGTGGGCGCGAATGAACTGGTCGAAGGCGGCGCCGACCTGGTCGGGGAAGCTCTGTAGCGCTTCGATACCGAGAATGTGGCGGATGAACTGGATGAAGCGCGCCTTGCGGTTCTTGTAGGCCTGGCGCAGCAGGTCTTCGGTGATGTGCGGATGTTCTTCGTGCAGCAGTTCGGCCAGGGCATTGGCTTCTTCGGCGCTGACCGTCTCGCCGGCTTTGATCTTCTGCAACACCGGGTTTTGTTCGGTCAGCTCGGCAATCAGGGTCTCGACCATCTCGCGGTAGCGGGTAATGCTGACGGCTTCGTGCTGCGGCCCGAACTCGACCATCTCCTTGCGGTGTAGTTCGTCGGTGAGGTCCAGATGCACTGGACCGGGGCCGGTCATGGTTTCGCGAAACTTCATCAGCGGCCCGAGTCGGGCCACCAACTCGTCGAACTGGTCTTCGCCCGCCTTGGCCCAATAGTGGCTGCTTTGTGAGGCACGGATCAGCGCCTCTTCCTGTTTGACGAAGGGCACCGACAGCGGCAGTTCGCCGATCTGCTCGACGATGGCTTCCTTGAGCGTGGCGGCTTGCTCTTTCTCTTCGCTCAGCACGGCGAGCGAGTATTCGAGCAGGTCGCGCTCGAAGCGCATGGCCTTGAAGTCGACCTCGGAGACGGTACGGAACAGTGGCTTGATCTCGGCCCGCAGGAATTCCAGCTTCTGTGGCGTAAGGCTGATCCAGAAGTTTTCTTCCGCGAGCCGCGCCAGGACGGGCGCGGCTTCCTTGACGACGACGGAAGCCATCGGCAGGCCGGCGACCTGATGGCGCAGTTTGGCGACTTCGCGTTCGGCGATGTCGACATGGCCGCAGGCGATGGCTTTCTCGATCTTGTCCAGGCGCAGGCCGACGAGCCGGACCGGCAGCGGCAGCTGGGCCTTGAGTTCCTTGCCCTTGGGTTGCAGCTTGAAATATTCGAAGTTGTCCCAGCAATCGATGACGAGGAACACGTCCTTTTCGGTGCACCAGGGTTTGGGCTTACTGGTTTCCAACAAGCGCGTGCCGCGCCCGATCATTTGCCAGAACTTGGTGTAGGAATAGACCGGCTTGGCAAAGACCAGGTTGACGATTTCGCGCACGTCGATGCCGGTGTCGAGCATGTCCACGCTGATAGCGATGCGTGGCATTTCGTTGTTGGTGAACTGGTCGAGCAGCCCACCCTTGCCGTACACGCGCGGGTCGTCCGAGACCAGCACCTTGGCGAGTTCGCCGTGGTGCTGCGGGTAGAGCCTGTCGAAGATTTCCTCGATTCGGCGGGCGTGGGCCTTGGACGAGCAGAAGAAGATGGTCTTGCCCGGCAGCACGCCGCCGCCGTCCTTGATGCACTCCTCCATGAATTCCCTGACGATCAGGGTGTTGGTGCCGGAATTGATGACCTGCTTTTCGAGCTGAGTGCCTTCGAAGTTGATCTCTTCGACGTCCTTGCCTTGCAGGATCAGCGTTTTCTGGTCTTCCAGCGAGATGGTGCGCTTGCTGATGCCCTCAATCTGGAACCGGGTCTGGACTTTCATGACCTGGAAGCTGCACAGGTAGGGCGGCTCGTGGTTGACCGCTTCTTCGAAGGTGTAGGCGAAGGTGGGGAGACCGTCCTCGCAGTGGAAGAGCTGGAAGGTGTTGTGGTCGATGATGTCGGTGGGGGTGGCCGTCAGCCCGAGGGTAAGGGTCTTGAAGTAATCCAGGACTTCGCCATAGGTGTTGTAGATGGAGCGGTGACTTTCGTCGACGACGATGAAATCGAAAAAATGCGGCGACAGGTGCTGGACTTCGTCGCGGACGATATTGAGCATCGTCGGGTAGGTGGCCACGTAGATGCGGCGATCCTTGGCAACAAGCTTTTCGCCGACGTTGGGCCAGCGCGGCTCGTTCGGCATGTGTTCCTTGAAAGCGCCCAAGGCCTGTTCGCGCAAGGCGATTCGATCCACCAGGAACAGCACCTTCTCGGCATGGCCGGCGCGCATCAGGGCATCGACTAATCGCGATGCAGGTGCGGGTCTTCCCCGTACCGGTCGCCATGACCAGCAGGAAGTTGCGCTTCTTCGCCTCGATGCCTTCGAGCACGGCGCGGATGGCGCGGATCTGGTAGTCGCGCCCTGCAATCGAGATGTTGATGAACTCCTGCGTCAGCGGCTTGCGGTTGCGGCGGATATAGGCGAAACGCTCTAGATCGTCGCGGGTGGGAAAGCCGACCACCTTGCGGGGCGGTGCGTTGCCCAGATCCCAGAAATAGGTTTCGAGACCGTTGGTGTAGAAACAGAACGGAAGTTCGCCGCCGAGCTGCCTCTGGATGTTGTGGCAGTACTGCTTGGCCTGCTCTCGGCCGATGGCTGCATCGCGGCTGGTCTTCTTGGCCTCGATCACGGCAAGTGCACTGCCGTCCTTGCCGAGTAGGACGTAGTCGCTGAACTGATGACCGTCGTAGGGCGTGCGCGGTTCGGCCACGCCTTGGGGCAAGCCGACCAGGATGTCGAACTCTTCGACCACTTGCGTAGTGTCCTTGACGTTCCAGCCGGACAGGGCAAGTTGCTGATCAATAAGCTCTGATCGCGTTTGTGCTTCGGTTCTCGACATGGCCCGCTGTCAAAGTGAGACACCGCAAGATGTTCTTATCGGGAACTATCGCTGCGGACGACGAAACGGGATGGTAATGGAATCTCCACTGATCCCGAAGGCATGGCAGGGGCGCTTTCCGGTTGAGATCGCACCAGAGATGTGGCGTTTGACGACGTTGAGCGGCGTGCGGCAGCTGTCGACAGCACTGCCGTCGCCTATTTTGCCCAGGCTGAACGACAGCTCCGGCCGATTATGTAGATGCCTCGATTATGTTGATCGGCCCGGGCAGCAGTTCGTAAAGCGCCGTGCTCACGGGCTTTTTCGGGCTGGGAAAGGGGTTCTGACCTCGACATAATTTCAGCGCTCTCCTGAAGTGGAATTTCCACTCCAGGAGACGCTCATGACCCCATCCGCACGGTCCCGAAACGCGCGATCTGCGCGCTCAACTGGCACCCCCACCGATCCCGTCGCTGACGAATTGCGCCGGTACGACGAGCACCTGCGCGATGTCCGGGGCCTTTCGGCAGGCACGCGTCGCAACCATTGCCGCATCGTTGCTCAGTTGCTGCAGAAGAAGTTCGCCGGTGGCGTCATCAACATGGCCAGGCTGCATGCGGCCGACGTTCGCTCCTTCATCGCTCGGCAACTGGGGAACAGCCCCTCACGTTCTGCCGCCGCCCAAGTCGCAACTGCCTTGCGAAGTTACCTCCGCTACCGGACGATCTGCGGCGACTCGGTTGCCGGTCTGAGTGCGGTCATTTTGTCGCCAGTGCAGTGGAAGCTCGCATCGCTGCCCCGCGCCCTCAATCCGGACGAAGTGCAACGGCTGATCGCCGCATTCCCTCACGGGCGCAAGCCCCGGCGAGGTTACGCGATTGTCCGCTGCGCACTGGACATGGGGCTGCGCGCTGGCGAGATCGCAAACCTGTCGATCGACGACATCGACTGGCGCGAAGGCACGGTCACGCTCAAGGGCACGAAGTCGCGACGCCAGGACATCCTGCCGCTGCCGATGACCACCGGACAAGCACTGGCGGACTACCTGCAGCATGAGCGCCCGGCAAACCCAAACCGGGCACTCTTCCTTTGCCGCCGCGATTCGCGTGACATCCCAATCACAACCGACGCAGTTCAGAACGTGATCCGCCGTGCCTGCCGACGGGCCGGCCTGCCCGATTCCGGTTCGCACCTACTGCGTCACACACTGGCTTGTCGCCTCGTCGAGAACGGCAGCTCGCTCAAGGAAGTTGCCGATGTCTTGCGGCACCGGTCTCTGGAAACCACCCGGATCTACGCCAAGCTCGACACGCCAAACCTGGCCGAGGTCGCGTTGCCTTGGCCGGGGAGCGAATCATGAGCCGGCGCCGAAGCCTGAAGGCCAGAGTCGACGACTATCTGGCCGAGCGCCGTCGTCAGGGTTTCAGTCTGCGCTCCCGTGACGCCTTCCTCTCCGGGTTTGCCCGCTTCGTGGCGGCCAAACGCCATCGCGGTCCGCTGACGGCGGAACTCATGGCTGAATGGGTGCGTGCGGCCAAGGATGGCCATGGCGATGCAGGCACTTGGGCGCGCAGTTGGGGACGGCTGCGACACTTCATCTGCTACTTGCAGCAGTTTGAGCCGGATACCGAGCTTCCCGAGAGGTCGCTCTTCGGTCCGGAACCCGGCCGCGTGGCTCCCCACATCTACCATGACGAAGAGATCGTCGACTTGCTCGCGGCGGCACGCACACTCGGCCCCGCCGGCAGCCTTCGACCGATCACTTACGAAACCCTGTTCGGCCTGATGGCTTCAAGCGGATTGCGCCTCTCCGAAGCCCTTCATCTGCGCGACGCCGATGTGGACCTCAAGCGCGGGATGCTGACGATACGGCAGACCAAGTTCGCCAAGTCCCGCCAACTGCCGATTCATCCGAGCACGTCCAGGGCGCTTACCCGCTACCGCAGACAACGCGAGCGGCATCTTCCGACGACGCCCGGCATGCCGTTCCTGATCGGCAGTCGCGGCCGCCGACTGGGCCTGCCGCTTGGCGGGCGACAGGTGCATCGCGTCTTCAACGCCCTGCGCGACGGCCTCGGTCAGGTCAATCGCGGTGGACACGAGGCTCCCCGCCTGCACGACCTGCGCCACACGTTTGCCGTCAGGCGTCTGCTCTGCTGGTACGCCGACGGTGCCGATGTCGACCAGAAGATGCTGGCGCTGTCGACCTACATGGGCCACACCGAGATCTTCTACACCTACTGGTACCTCACCGCCGTTCCCGAGTTGATGGCGATCGCTGCCGGGCGGTTCGAGCAATTCGCCCGTCTCGCGGGAGAAGACGATGCGTAGGCAATCTAAACCATCGTCATCATTCCCCGCGCTCGTGCAAGCCTTCTTCGCCGAGCACCTGACGCAGCAACGCGCACTCAGCCCGCAGACGGTTGCCGCCTACCGGGATGCCTTCATGCTCTTCCTGGGCTTTGCCGAGCGACGCCTTGGCCGCTTGCCGGCGCAACTCACGCTGGCCGAGATCACGCCGGATCTGATCATCGCATTCCTCGATCATCTGGAACGGGAGCGACACAACAGTGTGCGCAGCCGCAATGCCCGTCTCGCGGCGTTGCGCTCGTTCCTGAAGTTCGCGGCGCACCGCGACGTGGCATCGCTGCAGGTGATCGAACGCGCGCTCGGTGTTCCGGCAAAGCGCTTTGAGCGCCCGATGTTCGGCCATCTGTCCCGAGAGGCGATGCTGGCAGTGATCGGAACACCGGATGACACGTGGTTCAGCCAACGCGATCATGTGTTGCTGCTATTGCTCTACAACACCGGTGCGCGGGTTTCCGAGATCGTCGGCGTGAAGGTCGGCGAGGTGGTCCTCGACGATGGGGCCGCCTGCGTTCATCTGCACGGCAAGGGACGCAAGCAGCGCAGCGTGCCTCTGTGGCGTTCGACCGTCAGGGCGATTCGGGCATGGCTCAAACGAAACCCGCAGCATGACGCCGACTCACCGCTGCTGCCCAATCGCGATGGCCAGTCGATGTCGCGATGGAACGTGATGCGACGACTGGATCGGGCCGTAGAGCGTGCCGCGCAGTCCTGCCCCGAGTTGGCGACAGGCCAGATCTCGCCGCACACCATTCGCCACACGACGGCAATGCATCTGCTGCAGGCCGGTGTCGACGTCAGCGTCATTGCGCTCTGGCTCGGCCATGAGAGCCCGGCAACCACGCACCAGTACGTCGAGGCCGACCTGGCGATGAAGGAACGGGCGCTGGCACGGCTCCACGAGCCAGAGGCCAAGCTCCGGCGCTATCGGGCGCCCGATTCGCTGATCGACTTCCTGCGGACGCTCTGATTATGTGGAGCCCAGCATCGGCACCAACCTCTCCAGACGGGCCGTTGGCGGATCGCTCAACATAATCGAGGCATCTCATCTACATAATCGGCCTTATGTAGAGCTCCACATAAGGCCGAGAAGCTGCCTCCTTAAATCGGGCGCCTGCACGCGAACAGCCCACTCGGCTCGAAGCGCTTCACGCAAACGTCCTAGGAATCGGCCAAGGTCGCCACCGCCCTCCGGGCGTCAGGCCGTCCTTTTCCATGAGGCATCCCCGTCGCGTTGAACTCGACCGGCACCTCCGCCGCGATTGCCTCTCCCCAGGCATACAGCGCATCCAGCACCGGCCGCAAGCGCTCGCCCCGATGCGTCAGACGGTAGAGATGGGTCGATCGCCCCTTGGTGCTGGGCACCTTCTCGACGAGGCCGAGTTCTCCCAGATCCTTCAGCCGCTCGGTCAGCACCTTGTCCGACAGGTTCGGCAGCCGGGCGCGCAGTTCGCCGAATCGATGGGGGGATTCCTTGAGGTAGGCAAGAATCACCGTCTTCCATTTTCCGCCCACGAATTCCAGCGCGAGTTCGACCGGGCAACCGTACTGCGCGCGCAAGCGCTTCATTGTCGACTCCTCTGGACGAACCAAATGGTGCGTTTAGGCGGCGCAAGGCCATGCCTATTATGGCTCCCTGGACCTGAGCCCCAAGGGGAGAAGGGAATGAAACGCGCGAACATCGGTGTCGGGCAGGGGCTGCGGCATGGGGCCGCGGCCACCTGGGCCTTCGGCCTGCTGCACAAGGGAGGAAGCTCATGATCGTCGAATACATCCGCTACAGCCTCGGCACGCACACGCCGGGCGAGCTGATGGAGGCCTACGCTGCTGCCGGGGCGTTTCTTTCCGCTGCGCCGGAGTGCCTCGGCTTTGAGCTGACGCAATGCGCCGAGGACGCCCAGGCCTTCGTGCTCCGCATCGAGTGGACATCGGCCGACGGGCATCTGCTGGGCTTCCGCAAGGGGCCGCACTTTCCGCCCTTCCTGGCTGCCATCAGGGCCTTCGTGCCGGAGATCAGCGAGATGCGCCACTACCACGTGATCCCGAGCGTCGCCTGGACGCGAGCGCCTCACGGTGGCGGGTCTGGCTGATCCGCTTTGCGCGGCGCTCACTCCATCACGAACACGATGGTGGCGCTGGCCTGTTCGCTGCCGACGCCCACCTGATAGGTGCGCCCGCTGCGCAATGGCGCCGCGAAGGCCGGTGTGCCGTCGCAGGGTTCGAAGGCTGCGGTCGAGGCGTTGCCATAGGCCACCGGCGGGGCGAAGGGGATGTCGGCGCCGCTGACCGGGTCCTCCCGCGAGCGGATGCAGAAGAGCTGGACCGGGGGCACGCCCGGGCCGGTGACGTCGGTCAGGTCCAGCACCGTGAGCGCGGTGGCCGGGGGGCCGCTCCAGGCGATGCTCGGCTGCTCGGGGTCGCCGCTGAGCTGGATGTCGGCCTGCTGGGGCGACTGGACCACGCTGCCGTCGAAATTCAGGCCGGTGAAGATGGACGTGAAGCGGATGCTGCCGCACTGCTCGGGGTCGATGCCGAAGGCGCTGGCCAGGGCCTCGGGCGTGCGGCCCTCGATCTGGCTGAACAATTCGCGCCCCAGCTTCGCGCCCTGGAGGTCCACGCCGTATTCGGTGATGTCGCTGACCAGGTCGCCCGAGACGATGCCCTCTTCAATGGTCGCGACGGTCTCGGGCTTCATCGTCGTGCCGATCACGAGCTGGGCGCCGGCGTAGCCGAGCCGCTCGGCCTTGGCCTGGAAGTGCTCGTAGGCGTAGGAGTACAGCGCCATGCCGAAGAAGTGGTAGCGGGCGCCGCGCTCGTCGCCGCCGTCGCCCCGGTAGTTCTCGATCATGTCCTGTACCGAGCCGAGGTTGCGGTTGTCGCGCAAGGTGTTGTGGGCGGTGACCAGGGCCTTGAACACGTCGCCGCCGTTGAGCTCGAGGGCGTGTTCGTAGAGGCGCTCCAGGGTGATGGAGTTGAACTGCTCGCGCCCGGCCCGGGCTTCCGTGTGGCGCGCCTGGATCCAGCCCTTGAGGGCATCCTCCTGGCCGCTGCGCACCGCACCCCGCTCGAAGCCCAGGTAGTCGAGCAGGTCGGGCAGGGGCGGGATGCCGTCCAGGTCGGTGGCGGGCGCCGCGCCGGAGCAATAGGTGGCCTGGGCGAAGCGCTGCAGATTGTCCTGGCGCAGGCGGGCAAGGGTGGCCTCGACGGCCCCGGTGGCGTAGATGGCGGCCGTCTGCTGCGGGGCGACGAAGGCATTGCGCAGCCACTGGAGCAAGGAGAAGTGGGTCACGTCGACGCTGGCGGTGCCGGCCGCCGTGTCCACCGAGAATGTCGCGGGCACCTCCCAGGCGCCATCCTCGCTGCGCAGGAGCGGCAGCCCGCCGTCCGGGTCGGTGACGCCCAGCGCACTGAGGGGCACGGTGAGCGTGACAGGCTGCGAGAACCGGGTGCCGGCGGGGCCCAGCTCGATGCCGGGCCCGGCAAACTCGGCCTGGCCCAGGGCCAGCACCGGTCCGTAGAGGGGATGGACCCGGCCCTCGTCGAGGGTGTCCAGCGCGTACTTCACCACGGCCATGTGGACCGCCGGCTCGGCCTCCACTGCGGCCTGGGGCGTGGCGGCGCGCGCGCTCGCCGGCTGGGTGCCGATGCTGAGCGAGCCGGCACTGACACCCGCACCGGCCGGCACGCTCAGGGTCGTGCCGGCGATGGCGGGCTGCTCGGCACCCACCGAAATGGTCTCGGTGGCCGCGCTACCGGCGCCCGGGGCGTCAGACTCCCCCCCGCCGCCGCACCCGGACAGCCAGACCAGTGCGGACAGCAGCGTCGCGCGGCGGACGGCCGCTCGGGTGCGCTTCACCTCGGCAGTCGATCTGGTCATTGTGCTTCCCTCCCGAACGCTAGCCCCTGCGTCGAAGCCAATGCATTGCTCTAAACATAGTTCAAGGGCGGGCCGAGTGTGGGGCGCTGTCTGTTGGCGTGGTGGACGGTGCCGCCGAAAAATCCATCGGCGCCGCAGTCGATGGGCCGCTCGCCTAAGGGCCTGGATTTGTCGCTAGACTAGGTTCCATGCGGAATCCGAACTCCATCCGGCAACGCCTCATCACGGGTGTCGCGCTCTTTCTTGCGCTGGTGCTGGGCGTTTCCGCCATGGCCACCTACCTCTATTTCAAGCAGCAGATCCGCGACCAGGCCATGGTCCAGCAGTTCGCGAGCCTGACCCGCATTGCCCGGGGGCTGGACGACAAACTGGGTTCGATCCACGGCGCATTGATCAGCGTGGCCCAGGTGCTCCCCCACGCCGCGTTGCACGATGTCGATGCGGCCCAGGCCTGGCTGGATGACCGCGTGGGCATACGCAGTCTCTTCAACAACGGCCTGTTCATCTTCGGACCCGACGGTCGCCTGGTGGTGGAGCACCCGCAGCTGCCGGGGCGACGTGGCATGGATTTCTCGTATCGCGAGTACTTCCGGAGAACGGTGGAAACCGGCAAGCCGACGATCTCGAAGCCCTATCGGTCGTCCAAGACTGGTCATCCCACAGTCATGATGACCGCGCCGGTGTTCGACGAGCGCGACCGCCTGCTGGGCATCCTGGGCGGGGCGGTCGATCTGCTGGTGGCGAACTCGCTGTTCAGCGACCTGACGGAAGCCCGCTACGGTCGAACCGGCTACTTCTTCATGTACGCGCCTGACCGGACGATGATCCTGCATCCCGACCCGGACCGGATCATGAAGCAGGATGTGCCGGCCGGCGCGAATGCGCTCTACGACGACGCGCTGGCGGGTTGGGAGGGCAGTGGCGAGACGCTGAACAGCCGCGGTCTCCCAAGCATTTCGTCGTTCAAGAAGCTGAGTGCCACGGACTGGATACTGGCGGTCAACCTGCCCCAGGAAGAAGCCTACGAACCGGTCAGCCGGTTCCGGATCTTCTATCTCGGCGGCATGGCACTGGTCCTGCTTGCGGCCGTTGGCGGCAGCTGGTGGCTGGGGAGCCGCATCACGATCGACCTGCACCGGCTGACCAGCGCGATCGGCGGCATGGACCCCGAGCAGCTCCAACGGATCGAGGCCTCGGGCGACAACGAAAGCGACGAGGTGCGGCAGCTCACGCGCGTCTTCAATCGACTGATCGGCCAGATCGAGCAGGACAAGGAGCAGTTGCGCCAGTCCCGCGCGGAACTCGAGCGCCACCGCGGGCAGCTCGAAGTGGAGGTCGCGACCCGTACCGCCGAGCTGGTCGAGGCCAAGGAAGCCGCCGAGGCCGCCAACCGCGCCAAGAGCACGTTCCTGACCAACATGAGCCACGAGCTGCGCACGCCGATGAATGGCGTGCTGGGCATGGCGCGCCTGGTCCGCAGAGGCGGGGTGACGCCCAAGCAGGCCGACCAGTTGAACAAGCTCGATGTGGCCGGGCGGCACCTGGTCGAGATCATCAACGCCATCCTGGATCTGTCCAAGATCGATGCCGGCAAGGTGTCCCTGGAGGCGATCGCGGTGTCGCTGGACGCAATCACGGCCGACGCCGCGGCCATGCTGGCCCCCTCCGCCGAGGTCAAGGCGCTGCAACTGTCCGTCGAGAATGCCGTTCAGCCCTGCACGCTCATCGGCGATCCGACCCGCCTGAAGCAGGCCCTGCTCAACTATGCCGGCAATGCCGTCAAGTTCACCGACCAGGGCCGGGTGATCCTGCGCAGCCGGATTGTCGAAGAAACTCCCGGCGATGTGCTCGTGCGCTTCGAGGTGGTGGATACCGGAATCGGTATCGATCCGGCGGTGGCCGAGCAGTTGTTCCATCCCTTCGAGCAGGCCGATGGATCGACCACCAGAAAATACGGGGGCACGGGCCTGGGCCTGGTGATCACCAAGAAGCTGGCCGAGCTGATGGGGGGCGCCGCCGGGGTCAGCAGCGTTCCGGGTGCAGGGAGCACCTTCTGGTTTACCGCCCGACTCGCCAAGGGCACCGCGTAGCCGAAGCCCCTACCTGCATCGGGCGTGACGGCGATCACCGCGCGTAGGCACCCTCCATCGCGCTACAAAAAAGGCCGACTCCCTTCCGGAAGCCGGCCCGCCAAGACCCGCCCGGCGTGCAGACCGGGCGGGCGGAGGAGTCGGTCGCGTGCTCAGAAGCTGTGCGAGAAGCCCGCGATGAGCGCGTTGGTGCTCTCGCCGGCCGAGCCCACCGTGGACAGCGCGCCCGGGTTGCCGGTGTAGGTCGCGCCGTCGTCGAAACTCAGGCGGTTCAGCACGGCATACAGCTTGGTGCGCTTCGACACCGTGTGCAGGTAGCCGAGGCTGATGGCGCGGGCGTTGTTGTCGTCGCCGCGGGGGTTGAGTCGGGCGGCCCCCAGGTGCACCTGGCCGGCGGCGCCCACGGGGGCGATCAGGCCGGCGGAGACCAGGGTGTTGTCGGCGGCGGTGTCGCCGTCGGCATCCTTCTTCGACCAGGTGCCCACCAGCTTGACCACGCCCAGGTCCACCGAGCCGCCCACCAGCAGTTCCTTCGTATCGTCGGCGTCGGAGCCCGAGCCCACGTTGTGATAGACCACGCCCACGCCCACCGGGCCGGCGTCGTAGGTGGCGCCCAGGCCCCAGCGGTCGTCATCCGCCCGGTCGGTGCTGCCGTCGTCGCTCTGGGTGGCGTTGAAGGCGTAGATGGCCTGCATGCCGAGGCTGCCGAAGCTGCCGGCGTAGCGCATGGCGTTGTCCCAGCGGGCGCCGCTGCCCGGAGAGATGGTGTAGCCGCCGCCGAAGGCCAGGGTGGAGCGGGGGGCCAGGAAGGGGGCGCCCTGCATGATCTGGTACTTGTAGGGGATCAGGTAGCCGGGGGCGTACTGGTAGCCGAGGGTGGCGGTGCCGAAGCTGCCCTT
>JAGRFX010000736.1 GCA_020445805.1 Rhodocyclaceae bacterium | reverse complement strand
CGCGCCGGTGGTACTGACCCTCGGGTGAGTCTGCGAGGCTGCATGCCCGCGCCACAACAGCGCCACACCCAGGCGACCAAGCCTTCGACAATGGTCACGAAGGCCCATTGGGGCCTCTAATTTTGCTACATTTTTAGAAGCTAATGGCGCTTATAAATAAAGCGCTACGGGGTGTTTTCATCAGAATTTTTTGCATCCAACCCCAGCTCCTGGATCTTGCGGGTGATGGTGTTGCGCCCAATACCCAGACGCTGTGCCGCCTCCATGCGCCTGCCATGGGTGGCATCCAGCGCAGCACAGATCAGACGCGACTCGAAGCGGTGCATCAGCCGGTCCCAGACATCGCCTTGCGCACTGGCCAGGAGCGAGTGCAATTCGGCATCCAGCGCCAGCTCCCACGTGGACGCAGCGATGGCCATCGGAGGGGATGCCACCTGCGCAGCGCGGGCAACTGGCGTCGGCTCAGGCACCACAGACGCAGGCACAGACATGGAGATCGGTGCAGAGGAAGTCGGCACGGACGAAGGA
>JAGRFX010000735.1 GCA_020445805.1 Rhodocyclaceae bacterium | reverse complement strand
GCACCGCTACATGGATCGTCTCGGCTGGGCGCTGGTGGCGCTCGTCATCGCCGCGCTGGCGATCGTCCGCATCTGAGCAGCGCCATCGCGCTGAATCCGGGGTAGCACGTGCGCGGCGGGGCCTCGCCTTGCGCGCGCCCCTGTCGGTCGGGCCGCAGACGCCGTCTTCAGGCCATTGGCGCCACAGGGACCGAGGGCCGCACCCGATCAGCGCAGGGGCGAGCGATCGACCAGGCACCACGACATCGCGACGTAGGGCGGGATGCATCCCGCCATGGGCGGCTGCTCGGCCAGCGCGATCCGTCGAGAAGGGTTTCGCGACAGCCCGAGCCTGAAACGGAGGCCTGTCGATGATCCGGGCTGGCAAGAACGCCCCACCAGCCCCCAAGGAATGCCGCTAGCTGCCCCGTTTGCGCTTCAGAGGCGTCCGCCTCGCCCGGCCGCCGCTCGAGCCGCGCAACTACCTGGCGGCGCGACGGGAGCGAGCCACCAGCGCGAGCAAACCCATGCCTGCGAGGAACATCGACGAC
>JAGRFX010000734.1 GCA_020445805.1 Rhodocyclaceae bacterium | reverse complement strand
TGGTGGTCAGGAAGGCACCGCGACCGGACGGGCCTTCGGGTTCGTCGTCCAGTCGGTCGGGGATCAGGGCCCAAACGGCGAAGGCCAGAAAAGCCAGGCCGAGCAGTGAGCGCAGCCACACGGGCCCCAGCTGCGCTGCCACCCAGTCGCCGATGGCGGCGGCGAACAGGTGATTGAAGATGGTCGCCACAAAAATGCCGGCGATGATCGCCCAATGTCGACCGCGAAACCGAGCGGCCAGGACAAAGGACAGCAGCTGGGTCTTGTCGCCGATCTCGGCGATGGCAACGATGCCGAAGGAGGCGAACAGGGCTTCGAGATTCATTGGATTTCCAGGGGCTGGCGGCGCATTGAACCGATGACTCCGCTGCCCGCCGTCGGCCCCGGCCGTGGACATCGAAGTCAAAGGTCTCGCCCTTGCCGCCGACGCCATGGTCTGTGGACCAAGTCTGTTGACGTCGGCTCCTCCAGCTTGGAGGCGGCTACTCCCCGATGACGGCGTGCAGCCTAGCAGCGGCTGCGCGCACGCG
>JAGRFX010000733.1 GCA_020445805.1 Rhodocyclaceae bacterium | reverse complement strand
CCGGCGGTCTGAAGGCGGGGGTGGCGGCTTCCGTTAATCGTGAAACCTGTCACGAATCCATGCCCGGCGAGGTCCGGGCGCGCCGAGGAGAAGCCGCCGTGAGACTGACCCGCACCCATGCCCTCAAGACCCTGAGCCTGGCCCTCTCGGCCCTTGCCGTCCAGGGGGCGGCGCAGGCCGCCAGGCCCGATTTTCCCGGGCTGAGCCTGCCGGAGGCAGCGAGCGGTCAGCGCGCCATCGAGATGCTGGGGCAGCATTTGCCGGCCGTGGCGCGCTGGTATGGCAAGAGCGCCGAGGAGTTCGTGGCGATCCTGCGCCGGGACGCGACCGCCCACATCGACCGCAACGGTCGCCTGCACTACATCGACACCCATGTGGTCGAGGCCGCGCCGGATGCCACCGGGACCGCCGCGCCAGAGGCCGCCGTGATTCCCGACGAGCAGACCTTTCTGCTCCACAGCCGGCCCGGTGCGCTGCGTACGATTTACCTGGACTTCAACGGTCACACAACGACCGGCACGGCCTGGAACG
>JAGRFX010000732.1 GCA_020445805.1 Rhodocyclaceae bacterium | reverse complement strand
CAAGTTCCATCGCGGAACCGGAACATCTGGAGCGGCCGGATGCGCGCCCTGATCGTGGACGACTCGATTGAGGTCCGCGAGATCATGGCTGCCTATCTCACCGCAGCCGGCTATCCGGACCCGGCCAAGGCGTCGGACGCGGAGACGGCGCTGCAGCTTCTCGGGGTCGAGCGCAGGCTGGGCGGCGACGGCCAGAAACCGACCGGCGACATCGACGTCATCCTCATGGACATCATGATGCCGGGCATGGACGGCATCGAAGCCTGTGCGCGGATCAAGCGCAACGGTCCCACGGCCGAGATTCCCGTCCTCATGGTCACGAGCCGGGATGACGGCACCGCCCTGCAACAGGCATTCCTGGCCGGGGCCTCCGACTATGTCCGCAAGCCTATCGAGCGGGTCGAACTCCTGGCGCGGATCCGCTCCGCCCTGCGCCTCAAGGCGGAGCTGGAGCGCCGGCGCAGCCAGGAGCAGGCGTTGCGCGCGGAACTGGTGCGGCTGGCGGCGTCGCATGCCGACGCGGCGGTCGATC
>JAGRFX010000731.1 GCA_020445805.1 Rhodocyclaceae bacterium | reverse complement strand
TATCGACCGTTCTCCACCGAGTGCACTTCGCAGCCGAAATGCTGCAGCAGGCGCTCGGCGACCTTGCGGTTGATCGCGTTGTCCTCCGCGATCAGCACACGGCCGGCGAAGCGCCGCGTCTCGGTGACCGGCTTCGGTCCCGGGCACGCCTGCGCCGTGCACTCGACCTGCTTCACGTCGATCTCGAAGGCGAAGCTCGAACCGCGGCCTTCCGGATTCGCCGCGCAGCGGAGTTCCCCACCCATCAGCTCGACGAGTTGGCGGCTGATGGACAGCCCCAGGCCGGTCCCGCCGAACTGCCGGGTGGTCTCCTCGTCGGCCTGCACGAACGGCTCGAAGATCCGGTCGCGGGCCCCTTCGTCGATCCCGACCCCGGTGTCGACGACCGAGAACGACAGGCGAGCGTGACCCCCATCCATCCGGAAGCCGAGCCGCGCCCGCACCGATCCACGGTGCGTGAACTTCAGCGCATTGCCGAGCAGGTTGACCATCACCTGCCGCAGCCGCTTCGGATCACCCACCAGACAACGCG
>JAGRFX010000730.1 GCA_020445805.1 Rhodocyclaceae bacterium | reverse complement strand
TCGGAGCTCGTGAAGAAACTGCTGGCCTTTTCACGTCGCCAGACCCTTGAGCCGGTGATCCTGCAACTCAACGAAATGATGACTGACCTGTCGGTTCTCCTCAATCGTTTGCTGGGCGAGCAGATCGAACTCAAGATCTCATCAGGCCGAGATCTTTGGCAGGTCAAGGCGGATCGTAGCCAGATCGACCAGGTCGTGATCAATCTTGCTGTCAACGCGCGCGATGCGATGCCGGAAGGTGGCCGGTTGGCGATCAGAACACGCAACGTGACCGAGCGGGATAGCCAACGTTATCAGTCGCAGGGAATGGTTATCGGCGAATATGTCCTCATCGAAGTTGAGGACAACGGCGTCGGCATGACAGACGAGATCCGCAGCAAGATCTTCGAGCCGTTCTTTACGACCAAGGACATCGGCAAGGGAACAGGGCTCGGACTCGCGACGGTTTATGGGATCGTCAAGCAAACCGGCGGATACATCTTTGCCGACTCCGTCGTCGGTAAGGGCACGACATTCCGTGTCTTCCTCCCTC
>JAGRFX010000729.1 GCA_020445805.1 Rhodocyclaceae bacterium | reverse complement strand
CGGCCTCGCCTACGCCAACGGCCCGCTGAGCGTCGACGGCATGTACCACGTGATCCAGAATCCGGCTGCTGGTGCGGATGACCAGACCGAATGGTACCTGAGCGCAGGCTACAACCTCGGCTTCGCCACCGTGATGGCCAGCTACCAAGAAGCCGAAGACATCATCGGCAAGACCGGTGGCTTCCAGAACATGGAAGCCTGGCAAGTCGGCGGCGTGATTCCTGTTGGCGCTGCTGGCAACGTGCACATTGCTTACGGCCAGATGGAATACGACACCGCCAGCGGCGGCGAAGTCGACACCTGGGGTATCGCCTACACCCACGGCCTGTCGAAGCGCACCACCGCCTACGTTGGTTACAACAGCGTCGGCAACGATGCCAACACCAGCGCCGGTTTCGGCGACGTGGCTGGCGAAGATGCCGACCTGTTCGTGGTTGGTGTTCGTCACGCCTTCTAATCTGTCACCTCGACAGGTTTGAAAGTAAGAACGGGAGCTTCGGCTCCCGTTTTTTCGTGTGCGCCCAGCATGGGC
>JAGRFX010000728.1 GCA_020445805.1 Rhodocyclaceae bacterium | reverse complement strand
CCGCTTCGAGCCGCCGCTTGCCGACGTAACACCAGGGGCAAGCGATGTCGGACCAGACGTCGACGCGCATGCTCATCCGCTCACCGGCGGCTTGGCCTTGAAGTCGATCGCGCCGTTGGGGAGGAGGTAGAGCACCAGCGCCGCGCCTTCGCTCACCGTCGGGTAATGCGCAGACTCCGGCCCGTAGACCAGCCATCCCGCGCCGCGGCCGTCGAACACGGCGCCCTCCTCGAGGGGCATGATCATGTCGATCTCGCCGTTGGGGTGGCGGTGGTAAGGCCCCTTCACCGAGTCCATCTGCACCACGTCCACGCTGAACCCCGCCGTGCGATCGCCCGCTTCGATGACGCGTCCGTAGCGGATCCCGCCGTGCTCGCGGGCACAGAGCCAGCCCTCTTCCACGCCACCTCGGCAGGCGGCGGCGAGCTCGGTGAACTCGGGCCCCCGCGCGGGGAAGCGCTCGTTGAGGAAACCCTCGAGGCCGGCGTCGAGGGGCCGGCCCGCGATGGTGGCGGTGACGGTTTCGAGGAGCTG
>JAGRFX010000727.1 GCA_020445805.1 Rhodocyclaceae bacterium | reverse complement strand
GCGTGCACCGCATCGGTGACCTGCCGCCAGCCTTCGACCTGCGCGTCGGAATGAACGCCGGGTTCGTGCCAGAAGGCCGAGCAGTCCGGCATCGCCATCGTGGCTTCGGCAATCAGCAGGCCGCCGCTGGCGCGTTGGGCGTAGTACTCGGCCATCAGCGCATTGGGCACATGGCCGTCACTGGCGCGACAGCGGGTGAGCGGCGCCATCAGGATGCGGTTGGGAAGCTTGAGCGCGCCCATCTGCAGCGGCTGAAACAACGGGTCGGTGGTCTGTGACATTGATGGTCCTCGGAACTGGGCGACAGGTCGTCAGTGTCTGGTGATCCGTGCACACAAATCAACCAGTAAACTTTTGGTAACCTGCGCACCAGCATTCCGGAGCGATGGTGAAGCGACGGTGGAGACGGTGACAGTTCAGGGCGGCAAGTTCTGCGGCGAACCCTGCCCGATTGAACGCGGCATGCGCGTGTTGGGCGGCAAGTGGAAGGCCTCGATCCTGTGGCATCTGCAGGACGGGCCGCTGCGCTTCAAT
>JAGRFX010000071.1 GCA_020445805.1 Rhodocyclaceae bacterium | reverse complement strand
GTACGACGTGACCCGTTCCGACGGTGTCAACGTGGGCCAGAACCGTGTGCAGACCGTCAAGCGCGGTGATTCGGCGACCTACCAGTGGTATGCCGGTGATCTGCGTCTGGCAGGCAACCGTTCGCCGATCTCCGCGGCTGTCCAGCAGGAGCTGGAAGATGCCGAGGACAAGATCCTGGCGGATGGCCGTCTGAGCGACGACGTCGCGGAGATGGAACTCGAGGGCAAGACCACGACCTCGGGTGGTACGGACGACGGCGCCAGCAACTCGGGCCCGGGTAACTCCGACGACTTCATCGCGGGGATCGACATGGCTGATGTCCAGGCCACCCCGGTGGAGTTCGGCGGCAGCAACCTGAGTCCGGCGGACCGCATCAAGCAGGGCCAGAAGGGCATGGTCGGGGCGATGGTCATCGAACCGCTCGGTGCAACGTGGAATGACGCCAGGGCTTCCCTGGATCAGACCATCGACCACCAGCTCGATACCACCGGTCTGGCGACGCCGGCCATGCGGGGTACGCGTGCGCAGGCCACCATCACCAATGGTGCCACCACGTTCCGCGACTTCGTGCCGGTCCATCAGAAGGCGCTCAACCTGCGCTATGCCGATGGCCAGCCGGTGCCCAACCTGTCCGCCGAGGGTCAGCTGATCCCCGAGGACAGCCACGATGCCGGTCAGATGGCCATCAACTACGGTACCGAGCCCGCCTGGTTCCGCTTCGGCCTGCCCCCGCAGTCGCCGTTCGGCAAGCAGGGCTTCGGTGGCGTGGAAAATGCCCATCAGCTGTTCAGCAACCAGTGCTGCGACAACGGCGGAACCGCCACGACCGCAACCGCCGACCTCGGCGAACCGGCCACCCCGGTCTTCGTCGCCAACGCGGGCCAGGAAGTGCGCATGCGGGTCCTCGAGCCCACCGGCGCGGGCCGCGGTACGATCTTCAACGTCCATGGTCACGTGTGGGCGCGGGATCCGTACTTCTGCCCGGGTGAAGCCCGCAACGGCCTGCCCGGCGCGTGCGAGATGACCACCGTCGGTTCGCGTGCGATCGGTATCAACCCGCTCACCTTCCTGTACCTGGGTGCCCAGGAGAGCGTGCAGCCGATGGCGCACTTCGAGCTGTTCCTGCCCAAGGCAGGCGGCCAGGGTGCGATAGCCGGCGACTACCTGTACGTGGATCGTGGTGCCTTCGGTCGTACCAACGGCCTGTGGGGTCTGATGCGCGTGCAGTGAAGGTGATGCTGTAGATCCGGTCCTCCCGAGGGCCGGCAACGGGGTGCGACCTGCGGGTTGCACCCCGTTTTCTTTGGGTGCGCGGCCGGCACCCGGCATGGCCCGGAAGGGTCGGCAGGCGGGCCGCTCCGGCGCCGCCAACGGGACCCCCAACCTTGGGGGGCGGCATCTCCCCAATGCTGGGGTGTCGGTCGCCCCGAAGTGGGGGATCCGGGGTGGATCGCCCCCGAATGACGGCGGTTTCGACCCAAAACCCGGTTTGCAACTGCGTTTTTCCGTATGGCACGAATGCTGCAGAGAGCCTGTGAAGCGGGGCGTTCCGCGGGCGGAGCAGGCCATCAGCCTTCCGCGGCAGGCGGGGCGCACTTGGCGCGGACTGCGCAATCAGGGACAGGAGGTCAGGCTGTGACAGGCAAGGGATTCAA
Organism: Rhodocyclaceae bacterium; assembly: GCA_020445805.1. Classification (GTDB taxonomy): domain Bacteria; phylum Pseudomonadota; class Gammaproteobacteria; order Burkholderiales; family Rhodocyclaceae; genus Cognatazoarcus. The sequence goes on along the minus strand of JAGRFX010000071.1, from coordinate 15,249 downwards.
GGCGTTGGCAATCGCTGCGGCGATCTGGGGTATGGGCAGCATCGGCAGCGCGCCAGTGCTGGCGGCGAATGAGGTGGTGGCACCCGCCGAAAGCATCGCGACGCCGCAGGCCATCAGCGACCGCTTCGTGCGTGACGGCCTGGTCATCGACTTCAAGGCCACGCCGGTGGAAGGCAGCGAGATCATGGAGGGCCTGCTGGCCGACGTGCGCTTCAGCATCACCCAGGAAGCCACCGGCGAGCCGGTCAAGGGGATCTTCCCGGCCGCCTGGCTCGACGTCGGCGCCAACATCGGCGGCAAGGCCGGCGAGATCAAGGAGTGCCGCGACAAGGTCGGCCTCTACCTGAAGGGCATCGTCGGCATCCGCCCGATGCTCGACCTGAACGGCTATTACGTGCTGGTACTGAACAAGGACCCCAGCATCTCGGTGGTGGACCCGATGGTGAACATGGCGGGTCGCACCAGCACCTACGCCATCATCCTGCTGAAGCGCCCGCCCATGGACTGGGCCCGCAGCAATGACGAGAAGCAGCTCTTCGTCTCGATGCCGGTGGCCGACGAGATCGCCGTGGTCGATGCCGACCATTTCAAGGTCACCCACAACGTGCCGGCAGGCGACAACCCGACCCGCGTGGTCGTGCAGCCCGATGGCCGCTACGTCTGGGTGGGCAACAACGGCATCGGCGCCAAGAGCGGTGTCACCGTCATCGACGCCGAGACCTTCAAGCCGGTCGGCTTCATCGCCACGGGCGCCGGGCACCACGAGATCAATTTCTCCGACGACTCCGCCCATGCCTTCGTGACCAACCGCGACAGCGGCAGCGTCAGTGTCATCGACGTGGCCAAGCTCGAGAAGGTCAAGGACATCGCCATCGGCAAGCAGGTGCTGTCGGTGGGCTATTCGGCGCTGGCCAAGGCGGCCTATGTGGCCGACGGCAAGACCGGGCAGATCGCCATCATCGACGGCAAGACCCTGGAGGTGCGCAAGCGCATCCAGTCGCATCCGGGCCTGGGGCCCCTGCGGGTCTCGCCGGACGGGCGCTGGGTCATGACCGCCAACACCCTGAAGGACCAGGTGCTGGCGATCGACGCTGCGACCGACCAGGTGGTGAACAGCATTGATATTGCCGGCGAGCCCTTCCAGCTCACCTTCTCGCGCAGCTTTGCCTATGTGCGCGGGCTGTCCACCTCGAAGGTGAACCTGATCAACCTGTCCACCCTGGGCGAGGGCAAGAAGCCCATCGTCAACAGCTTCGACGCCGGCAGCAAGGCGCCCAAGCTGGCCGGCGACCTGCCGCTCGCCGACACCATGACGGCGGCCACCACCGACACCTCGGCCTTCATCGTCAATCCGGCCGACAACACCACCTACTTCTACATGGAGGGCATGAACGCCCCCATGAGCAACTACAAGAGCTTCGGTCACGTGGCGCGCGCCGCCAAGCTGGTGGACCGCAGCCTCAAGGAAGTGGAGCCCGGCGTCTATTCCACCAAGGTCCGCCTGCCGGTGGACGGGCGCTTCGACGTGGCCCTGATGCTCGACACGCCGAACCTGGTGCATTGCTTCTCGATGACCGCCTCGCGCAATCCGACCATGCACCAGGCCGGCACCTGGGGCGTCGAGTTCGTCGGCGAGCGGGAGAGCGGCGTGGTCGGCCAGACGAGCGCCCTGCGCTTCCGCGTGATCGATCCGGTCTCCGAGGAGGTCAAGGAGGGCGTCAAGGACGCCGTGGTGACCTGGTACCGCTCGCCGGCCTTCGAGCGTCGCCAGGCCGTGGCGGTCGAGGTCGAGCCCGGGATCTACCAGGTGGACATGGACTTTGCCGCGCCGGGCGCCCACTTCGCCTTCGTGCAGATCCCGTCCCTGAAGATCAACCAGGAAAACTCCCGCTTCCGCTCGATCAAGGTCAGCGGCATGCCCGTCGCCAAAGCCGACGACCAAAAGCCATGACAGGAGAAAGACGATGACCGTACAACACGAAATGCGAGGCCGGGTGCTGCGCTCGACCATGATGGCCATGGCCCTGGCAGGATTCGGCGGCCTGGCCGCCGCGGCAGAGGAGGCCCACGCCCAGCATCAGGCGATGGACCATTCGCAGCACGCCGCCATGGACCATTCGCAGCACGCGACCATGGACCATTCACGGCACGCTGCCATGGACCACTCGCAGCACCAGGCCATGGACCACTCGCAACACCAGGCGATGGACCACTCGCAGCACGGGGGCGACGGCGCAGCCGACCCCCACGCGGCCCACCGGGCCGCCATGGCGAAGCCGACCGCCGCCTCCACCCTCGACGTAGTGGTGCCCGATGCCCGCTTGCTCGACCAGGACGGCAAGCCCGTCCGGTTCGTCGAGGACGTGCTGGGCGACAAGGTGGTCATCGTCGATTTCGTCTACACCACCTGCACCACCATCTGCCCGGTCCAGTCGGCCCTCTTCAATGCCCTGCAGAGCAAGCTGGCCGACAAGCTGGGTCGCAGCGTGGAACTGGTGTCGGTGTCGGTGGACCCGCGCCGCGACACCCCGGCCCGGCTCAAGCAGGCCGCCGAGAAATACGGCTCAGGCAGCAACTGGCACTGGCTCACCGGCGAGCGCGCCGAGGTCGAGGACGTGCTGCGGGCCTACGGGGCCTACACCCCGAACTACACGGAACATCCGCCGCTGGTGCTGGTGGGGGATGCCGTCCAGGGCAAATGGACGCGCTTCTTCGGCTTCCCGGACATGCAGAAGATCCTGGACGCCGTGGACACGACGCTTGCCGCACGCGATTCATCCACCTACGCCAAGGCTCAATAAGAACAGCCAGCGCGTTTTACCCCTTGTTGGAGGAAATCATGAGACGCACAATCGCCCCCATTGTGGCCGCTCTCGGTCTGTTGGCATCGCAGGGCTGCCTGGCCCACGGCAGCGACTCCGCACCGACCGACCACGCGAGCCATGGCGCCCCCGCGGCCGCCGAGGATCGCCCGGTCGCCACCGAGATCGCGGTCAAGAGCAAGGCGCCGGACGCCCATACCTACTTCACCGATACCGAGCTCGTGGACCAGGATGGCCGCAAGGTCCGCTTCTACAGCGATGTCATGGCCGGCCGCGTGGTGATGTTCAACTTCATCTTCACCAGCTGCGAGGACGCCTGTCCGCTGATCACCCAGGCCATCGTGGCGGTCAAGGACCAGATCCCCGAGATCTTCAACAAGCCGGTGCACTTCGTGTCGATCAGCGTCGATCCGGTCACCGACACCCCGGAGCGGCTGCGTGCCTTCGCCGAGAAGAACCATGCCGATGTGTCCGGCTGGACCTTCCTCACCGGAGATCCGGACAAGGTGGCCTTCATCCTCAAGAAGCTGGGGCAGTTCTCCGAGGAGCGCGAGGCCCACTCGACCCTGCTGATTGCCGGCAACGTCCCGCAGAAGCGCTGGAGCAAGATCCGGCCGGAAGCGCCGGCCGCCGCGATCGCCGAGCGGCTCCGGGCCCTGGCGGCGGTCGGAGTGCAGGCGCGTGCGCCCCAGTAGATCCCTGCGCGGCGCGGCGCTGCTCGTCGGGCTCCTGGCCGCTGGCCAGGCGGCGGCCGGGCTGAGTGCGGCGGAGCAGGCTGGCAAGCGGCTCTTCGAGACCGGCATCGGTGCCAGCGGCGAGGCGCCCCAGGCGCAGGTCGGCGGTGGCGGCCTGACCCTGCCGGCCTCGTCCTTGCCCTGCGCCAACTGCCATGGCCCCGACGGCCGCGGGCGACCCGAAGGCGGGGTGACCCCGCCGGACATCCGCTGGTCCGAGCTGGTCAAGCCCTACGGGCACGTCCACACCAACCGGCGCAAGCACGGCCCCTTTGACGAGGGCGCCTTTCGCATCGCCGTTTCGGAGGGGCTGGATCCGGCCGGCAACCGGCTCGATCCGGCCATGCCGCGCTACCTGCTGTCGGCCGCGGACTACGGCCACCTGAAGGCCTACCTGACGCACCTGGAGGCCCGCATCGCGCCGGGCGTCAGCGACGATACGGTGCGGGTGGGTACGCTGCTGCCCCTGCGAGGGCCGCTGGCCGAAGCCGGCAAGGCCGTGCGGGCCCTGCTCGAGGCCCAGTTCGAGGCCATCAACGCCGAGGGCGGGATCTACGGCCGGCGTCTCGAGCTGGCGGTAGCCGAATACATGGGCAGGGAGGAGGAGAGCCTCGCCAACCTGGACCGCCTGCTCGACGACGGGGCGGGCGTGTTCGCGCTGGTGTCGCCGTTCGCGGCAGGTTTCGAGACCCGCCTCACCGATCTCGCCAAGGCGCGCAACCTGCCGGTGCTGGCACCGGTGGTGGTCGAGCTGGACATGCGTCCGGCCGCCAACACCCACGTCTTCCACCTGCTCTCGGGAGGCGCCGAACTGGCCAGTGTGCTGGCCGACTACTGCGTCGAAACGCTGGGGCTGGCCGGCCGGGACATCGCCCTGCTGCGACCCGCCGGCCCCGCCGGCGAGCTGGCGGCGGCCGAGGTCCGTCAGCGCCTGGCCGCCCAGGGGGTCGACGGTGTCGTCGAGGAAGTCTTCCGGCCGGGGCTCAGCCAGCCGGCGGCCCATGCCGAGGCGCTGAGACGGAAGGGCGTCAGGGCCGTGGTGGTGGTGGGCCCTGGCCTCGACCCGGTGGCCTTTGCGGCCGCGGCCGATGGCGCGGGCTGGTATCCGGAACTGATGATCCCGGGCCCCTTCGCCCCCCAGGGCGTGCTCGCGCTGCCGCCCGGCTTTGCAAGCAAGGTCTTCGTGGCCTACCCGAACCTGCCGGGCGACCGCAACCGGCCGGCCTGGGATGCCTACGCCCGGGTGCTGGCGCGGGCCAACATCGTGCAGGGGCCCCAGGCGACCCTGGTGGCCACCTACTCGGGCGTCAAGCTGCTGGCCGAGGGTCTGAAGCGGGCGGGCCGCGACCTGAGCCAGGAGGCCATGCTCGAAGGCCTGGAGAAGGTCCAGGACTTCGACGCCGGCCTGTTGCCGCCGCTCACCTACAACACCACCCGGCGGATCGGCGCCCTGGGCGGATTCGTGGTCAGTGTGGACCTCGACCGCCATGTCTTTCGCCCGATCGGCCAGTGGCGGCGGCTCGATTGAGTACTCCGCCGCGTATCTGAATGGGATCGGATATCTCGTGTTCGACTTTTGACTGTTCAAGGAGCGCTTCGATGGATCGCAGAGAATGGATTTCGGGTGTCACCGGGCTGGCCATGGCGAGCCTTGCGACGACGGCCCAGGCCCAGCACGAAGGGCACCAGCATCACGCGGTGCCGCCTGGCCGCAAGGCCGTGATCGAAGCTGCGGGCGCTTGTGTCGCCCGCGGCGAGGAATGCCTGGCCCACTGCCTGGTGCTGTTGTCCACCGGCGACAAGACGCTGGCCGCCTGCGCCCAGTCGGTGAGCGAGACGGTCGCCGGATGCGGCGCCCTGCAGAAGCTGGCGGCCCAGGATTCGACCTTCGGCAAGCGCATGGCCGGCCTGGTGCGCGAGATGTGCAAGGCCTGCGAGGACGAGTGCCGCAAGCACGAAGACAAGCACGCCGAATGCAAGGCCTGCGCGGAAGCGTGTGTCGATTGCGCCAGGGCCTGCGAGGCCTACGCCGCCTGAACGATCCTCCATCATGAGCGCGACCCGATCCCCACGCACCCGCGGCCTCAGCCGACGCATGTCGCTGTTGCGGCTGCTGGCCTTGCTGGTGACCGCCAACAGCGCCCTGTGGGCCGGCGCAACCGGCGCAGGCCGCACGGGTGGGGGTGAATGGGTCGAGATCTGCACGGCGCTGGGCACCCAGTTGATCGAGCTGGAGGGGGACGAGTCCTCATCCGGGCCCGATCACGACGACCATTGCGGCTTCTGCGAGCAGGGTACGCAGGGGCCTGCGTCGGTCATCGCCAAGGCGCACGCCGCGGCCGCCCTGAGGGCGCATTCGCCAGCGCCTGCCGCGGTCGGTCCGGCCCCGCCCTCGCGCCCCGCCTACCTGAGCCGGGCGCCACCGCGTGAACCGCGCGCCTGATTCGTCGGGCCCGGACGCGCACGCCGTGTCGGATCACCCCCATGGTCCGTCCGCGCCGCGACCGGCCTGACGCCCGGATTGCCCGGCCCCGTCTCGCGGGGACAGGGCGGATCGATCAGGCCGTTGGCCGCCTTCAAGCGACTGAAGTGCCCCACGCCCCGGCGCGCTGTCCTGCCTGGACAGGCAGCGCGCGAGGCGCGGAGCCTCAGCGCGGATTTCCTTACGGCACGGCCACGCTGGCCGACAGCATCGGAATGACCTGGTCGAGCCAGCTCGCCAGACGCGCCTCGCTTTGCGCCGCCTGGTTGTCCTGGTCGAGGATCAGGCCCACGAAGCGGTCGTCCATGACCGCCTGGGACGTGGCGAAGGTGTAGCCCTCGGTCGGCCAGTCGCCCACCACCTCGGCCCCCTGCGCCGTGACGGCGTCGTAGAGCAGGGCCACGGCGTCGCAGAAGGCGTCCGGGTATTTCTCCTGGTCGCCCAGCCCGAAGAGGGCAATGCGCTTGCCCGACAGGTCCGCGCCCGCCAGCTGGGGCATGAACTCGAGCCAGCTCTCGGTCTGGCAGCCGCTCTCCAGCCCCGGCAGTTCACCGTCGCCCAGGGTGGGCGTGCCCAGGATCAGGGCGTCGTAGGCCAGCAGCTCAGCGATCCCGACCCGGTTGATGTTGAGCGGCGGGTCGGCCTGGTCGCCCAGGCGCTTGGCGATCAGCTTGGCGATGCGGCGGGTGTGGCCGGTGTCGGTCCCGAAGAAAATCCCGATTTTGCTCATGGCGGCTCCTAGTGGGCGATGGGTTGCAGGTCGAAGTGGGCGCCGAGCAGTGAGACCAGGGACGGCAGGTCCAGCTGCTCGCGTACCAGGGGGACCCCGGCGGCGGCCGCGTCGGCCAGACCGGGGAAGCCGAGATCGATGCCGTAGTGGCCGAGCGCCTGCCCGTAGGTGAAGACATAGGCCATCAGGGTGGCGTCCTCGCGAAGCTCCAGGCCCAGGGCCTGTTCGTTGTTGCGCCAGCTGTCGCTGACACGCAGGTGGCCGCTGTCGATCTGGGGGGCCAGGGTCTCGAGCAGGTGGGTCAGGGCACGGACCTTCATGAGGGCATCTCCTCGGACAGCCGCCGCGCCGTGGGGCGCAGCAGGTGCAGGCATTCGCGGGTGGCGGCCAGGTCGACGGCGCGGGCGTCGTCCTGGTTGGTGAGCAGCGGGTCGGCGCCCCATGCCAGCAGCCGGGCGAGCATGGCGGGCTTGCCCGCCGAGGCGCAGTACATCAGGCAGGTGGCCCCCACCAGGTTGCGGTTGTCGAGATCGATGCCGGCCTCGACTAGGATTCGGGCGGCGTCTTCCGACCCGCCCACGCAGGCCAGCCACAGGGCGGTGTTGCCGTCGTCGTTGCGGATGTGCAGGTCGGCACCCAGCTGGACGAGCTCCGCCACCAGTCCGGCCTGGGCGCTCAGGGCCGCACGCATCAGCGGCGTGAGCCCGTGGGCGCGGGGGTTGTCCAGGTCGTCCGGGTCGAAGCCGTATTCGTTCAGGAAGGCATGCAGCCCGTCGCTGGCCCCGGCGGCGCTGGGACGCACAGTCGGGAGATGCCCTTCCAGGGCAGCCTCGAAGGCCTCGAAGCCGCCGTCGACACTCAGGGGCCGGGCGAAGCCGAAGTCGGCGAAGGCCTCCGCCCAGGCCTGGCTGGCATTGCCGTGATAGCAGTAGATCAGGAGCGGTGCCGCCTTGGGCAGGCGCCGGATCAGGCGCGGAAAGCCGCCGTGGTCGAGCGGCTCGGCCTCGGCGATGTGCCCGGCCGCGTAGTGGGCGGCATCGCGCGAGTCGAGCACCACGAGTTCGGCCAGGGTGCCGGCGCGGAAGGATCGCAGCATCCGGGCAGCTTCGGTGGCGGGAATGCGTTCGGCGGTGGGTTTGCTGGGCGGCACGGTCTACTCCTGGGCGAAGCCATCGAGGCGGTCGATGCCATAGGCCGGGCGGGATTCGATCCGGGGATCGACCACCGCCTTGCCGATGGCGAAGTGATAGAGGCTGGTCCATGGCCCCGCGTCGAGGCCGCAGAAGTCGCGCACCGGGCCGTCGAGGAAGCAGCCGATGCCGGTGCCGGAGAGTCCCTCGGCGCCCGCTTCCAGGTACAGGACCTGGCCCAGCAGGCCCGCGGCCCGATGCAGGGTCCGGTAGCGGTCGGCACCTTCACCGAGCGCACCCGGCAGGTCGGCCAGCATGGCGACGGTCAGGCAGGCGTCGGCCGCGATGGCCTGCCGGCAATGCAGGCCCCGGGCGATCGCCGCCAGCCGCGCCGGCGCGAACGTGGCCACGCAACGCAGCGGCGAACCGGCCACCGGCCCGGGCTGCAGCAGCCTCGGATGGCGTGCCGACAGATGCGCGAGGAGGGCGCCGCCGCGGGCGCGGGGGAGCAGGTAGACGCCGGGCTCCAGGCCCTGGACCCGATGGACCATCAGCAGAAGGTCCAGTCGCTCGCACTCGGGCAGGACATCGAGGGGCGGTGCGCCGACGCGCATCAGGGCGTCGATCAGGCGCACCAGGGTGGCACGGGGCATCGTGTGGGCCGGGTCGTAGCGCTGGGCGCTGCGGCGCCCGAGGATCAGGTCCAGGGTCTGCGCGCTGCGTGGCGTGGACGGCCGCCGGGGGCTGGCCGGTGGCACCGGTGGCGCGGGCGGGCGGCCGGCGTCGCTGCGGGTATCCCGCGCCACCGCATCCACCGCGGGCCAGCGGTAGAAGGGTCGCGGGTCGAGTTCGCTGGCGTGCCCGTACCAGTCGGCCGCTTCTGTCGAACGTCGCCAGTCGCCGGGGTCGATGGCGCCGTCGAGCGCGGGGGCCTCGAGGGTCAGGACCAGCTCGGCCTCCTCCTGCTCGGTGGCGGCGTGGCGGCGGGCGGGATAGTCCGCCGCCCGGTCGAGGCCGAGTCGGGCCGCCAGGGTGGCGGCGTCGAGCACCGACGCGGGCCGCAGGCGCCAGCCCAGCAGCGCCGCCGCATAGCGCAGGCAGCCCACCGCGTGGCCCACGTCGAGCTGGCAGTAGCGGAAGGCCCGCTCGCCGTATTTCCAGGCCTCGCGCCACATGGCGCTGGAGAGCGCGATGTGGACCTGCGGGCCGGCGACCGATCGGCGGTCCGAGGCCCGCAGCTCCAGCGCGTGGTCTTCGGGCCGGTAATGGTGGACACCGTCCTCCAGGGCATCGACGCCGCGTGTGATCAGCCAGCCTTCGACCGGATGCAGGTTGCCGCTGGAGGGATTGGCCCGCACTGCCCAGCGGTCCGGCCCGAGGGACTTCCAGGCGGTGACACCGAGGGACAGCTGCAACAGGGTGCCGAGGCTGGCGATCGTGACCGGGACCGGCGGCACGTCGCCCAGGTGGTCGAAGGGACGCGCCAGCGCGGCCTTCAGATCGGGATCGGTGCGCCCGTCGAGGATGTCGTCCACCAGCGGCAGTGGCCGTGCCGGGCAGCCGGGATAGTGGCGGAAGGGCGCTGGCTGGGCGTCCCAGTCGAGGGTTTCCGGTCCGCGGGCATAGCCGTCCGAGCGATGCTCGGTACGCCGATGGTAGTCCAGCGCCCGGCGCGCGCCTTCTGCGAGCGCCGTGTCGTCGTGCGCGGGTAGCGGGGTGACGGGGGTGTCCATGGCCAGGACATCGCAAGACCGATACCAGACCCGCCCGCCCAGCAGCCACGGGGCCCGGCGGGCGGATCCGCTGCTTGCGGGGGGCCTTTGTCGTGTGGGCGGGGCGCCGATTGTCGTGTTCGCGACAGCGCCACTGCGAACACGCCCGAGGCATCAGCCCCGGTCGAGGACGGCCACGGCCGGCCGGTCGTGGTCGAGGCTGTGGGCGAGCCAGAAGCGCTCGAACAGGGCGATCAGCTCGGTGATGGTGCGGAAGGCCGGTGTGTGCTCGATGACTTCGAGACAGCCGTGGAGCCGCGCCATGAAATCCGCGTGGTCGCGGGCGTGGGCCCACCACAGGGCCGGCGCCTGGGCGTGCAGGCCGGCGTCGCGCAGCAGCTGCTCCTCGGCTGCGAAGTGGCGCTCGCAGAACTGCACGATGGCCCCGGCGGTTTCCGCCAGGCGGCTGGTGCAGCGGGCCGACGGGGTGTGGCGGCATCCACAGCCCCCCGCGTCATGGTGGGACGGACAGATGCCCTGCAGCCGGGCCGAGATTCCGAGGAAGGCCTGGGCCTCCTCCTCGAGCAGCGCGACCAGGGCCCGGCTGGCCTCGGTGGGGTGGTGGCGGCTGTCCATGCGGCGCGTGCGAGCCTCTGCAGTCATTGGAAACCCGCCATTCTCCGTGTCCCCGGACCAGGAAGCCTTATGCCGTGTTGATGCGGGTCAAGCGATGGCCCCGCGCCGAGGCCGGGAGGGCGCCGGCGCGGGCGGACCCTAGCCGCGCGGGCCGTTGTGGCAGTCGTAGCAGGTGACCTCGTCCCCCGCGTTGTAGCGGACCGTCTTGCCCTCGACCCGATAGGCCCGGGCGGTCGCGACGGCGCCCAGCGGCGAGCCGCGGTAGTCGTCGCCATGGCAGGCCTTGCACTGGCTGGCATTGCGTTCAGCCGCGCCATCATGGCGGGAGACCCAGGTGGCGCCGGTGGTGTGCATGCCGTGGGGGCCGCCGGTGGTGGTCAGCGGCACGCTGTCCTGGTGGCAGGCGGCGCATTCGGCGATGGTGCCCGAGTGACCCTGCACACCCATCGACAGCAGGTTGTCGCTGTCATGGGCGGAAGGGTAGATGGCATGGGTGGCGCCGTGGCAGGCCTCGCACTGGAGCTTGCCGTGGCCGGTGCTGAAGCGGTAGAGGCTGATGCCGCTGGCGGGGGTGTCGGGGTTGGTGGCGAAGCGGGTGTCGGTCGAGGCCAGCGGCAGGCCGGCGCCATCGACGGCCCGGGTCAGGCGCTGCCCGTCCTGGTGGCAGCTCTGGCAGTTGGGCATCTCGAGCCAGCCCTGGCGCGCCGGGCTGCCGACCTGGGCCATGCCGCCGTGGCAGTCCTGGCAGCCCATGGTGGCCTGGCCCTGGCTGTCCGTCGCCTTGCCCATGGCGCCGCGCAGGCACTGGGTGCTCGAGCCCGGATGGCACAGGTAGCAGGCGTCCCGGTCACCGGCCACGCCCAGCTGCCGTCCGCTGGCCGGGTCGTTCACCGTGGCATGGGAGGCGTGCAGCACCTGGGTCAGGGGCGGGATGCCGTCGATGCCGGTGCCGGGCAGGGCGTTCGAGCCGTGACATCCGGCGCACAGGATCGGGTTGCCCGTCGCCGCGGTGGCCTCCAGTCCAGCCGCCAGGTGGCCACGGGTCGCCAGGGCGGCGGCGAAGTCCGGGTTCCCCGCCTGCTTCTCGTCATGCAGGCGCAGGATGTTGCGTTTCCAGTCCTTTTCCGGGTTGCTGTCGCCGACCCAGCCGGCCGTCGGCCGGGCGTCGTTCCGCGGACTGTCCGAGCCGTGGCAGGCGACGCAGTTCATCTCGCTCGACACCGGCAGCACGACGCTGGCGCTGGCGACCGCGGCGCCGCTGCCGTCGCGCGCCACCACCTTGACCAGCGGGTAGGTGTTGCGCTGCCCGGCATCGTCCACCGGAGTGATCGGGATGCCTTCGGCCTCGAACCAGCGGTGCTGGGCGTTCCAGTTGAGGGCCTGGGGTGATCGCGAGGCGGTGCGGATGCCGGTCAGGCCCTCGTCGGGGGCCAGGTCGGCGCCGTAGAGCGCTGCGGCGTAGGTCCAGAAATTGGTCTTGCCCACGCTGGTGGTGTTGATGGACCCCTGGCTGTCGGCCAGGGATTCGAAGGTGAGGGTCACGCCGCCGGTGACAAGCTCGCCATTGCGCACCAGCTGCGCATGCAGGTTGTTGAAGGGGGGGAGGATCGAAAAGATCGAGTAGTCCTCGCCGTCCACGCAGTGCATGCCCAGGTCGTTCCAGGCCAGCAGGGTATAGCCGGCGCTGGAGGCCGTGCCGCTCGTGCTGCCGTCGACGGGCGAGAGGTCCGTGACCTCGCCTTCGCCGCCCCCTCCGCCGCCGCCACAGGCCGCGAGGCCCAGCGTCGCCGCAAGCATCAGTGGAAGCAGCAGGCGGCCTCGCGGGCGCCTCCCGGATGTGGCGTGCCTGTTCATGTCGAGCCCCCTGAGCGTTTGACTTGGGGCGTGTTCGCGGGTGTGAACACGTCCTATGGCCGGGAGGATGGGCAGGCAGGATTAATCGGCGCTTAACGCGCGGGTGGGATGCCCTCAGGCGGCGATCGTGCCCAGGCCCTCGGCGCCCGTCAGCGGACCGGGCAGCCACGGCAGCAGGGCGCAGCGGCGGGCGTGGCGGGTGGCGACCTCGTCAATCCAGCCCAGCTCGTAGGCGCCCCGCGCGGCCAGTCGGGCATCGGTCGTGCCGCTGGCGGCGAGGCTCTGGTTGATGACCCAGGCCCAGGGTTCGATGCCCGCCCGGCGCAGGTCGGCCTGCAGGCGTTCGGCCTCGTGCACCGGGGTGGCCTCGGGCAGGGTCACCAGCAGCATCCGGCTGTAGCCCGGATCGCGCAGGCGCGGCAGCAGCATGCGCACGGCCTCGGGCAGCTCGCCCCGGCTGCGCAGCACTTCCCGGTGGTAGGCCTCGGCGGCGTCGAGCAGGAGGATGGTGTGGCCGGTGGGCGCGGTGTCCATGACGACGATGCGGTCCTGGCCTTCGGCCACCGCCCGCGCGAAGGCGTGGAAGACCGCGATCTCCTCGGTGCAGGGCGAGCGCAGGTCCTCCTCGAGCATGGCCCGGGCGCGCGGATCGAGGGCCGCGCCGGCCTTGGCCAGCACCGCCGCCCGGTAGGTGGCCACCTCGACGGCCGGGTCGATGCGCTCGAGCTTCAGGCCGGCGCCATCCGCTGCGACCGATTCGGCCACGTGGGCCGCCGGGTCGGTGGTGGTCAGGGTCACCGGCAGGCCCCGGCGGGCCAGCGCCAGGGCGATGGCGGCCGCCAGGGTGGTCTTGCCGACGCCGCCCTTGCCCATCGTCATGACCACGCCGTGTCCGGTGCCGGCCAGGTCCTCGACCAGGGCTGACAGGTCGGGCAGCGCCGGGCGGCCGACGGGGGTCGGTCGGACCATCGGCTGGTCGTCCCGGGCCATCGCCCGCAGGGCCTCGAGGCCGGCCGTGCCCAGGGGCAGGTAGCCCGTGGTGCTGCGGGGCAGGTCTGCCAGCGCGTCCGGCAGCCCGGCGAGGGCCTCGTGGGCGCGACGGGCAAAGGCCAGCGCCACCGCATCGTCCGGGTCCGGATTCCCGAAGAGCCCGTTGATGGCCAGTCGCTGGTGGCCGATGCCGAGCGCGGCGAGTTCGGCGCTGGTGCGGGCGGCCTCGCGCAGGGCGGCCGCCTCGGGGCGCGAGACCAGGACCACCGTGGTGGATGCCGGGTCGGCCAGCCGCGCGACCGTCGCGGCATACAGGGCCTTCTGCTTTTCGAGCCCCGCCAGCGGCCCCAGGCAGGAGGCGCCGCCGGTGCTCGAGGCGATGAACTCGTCCCAGGCCGAGGGCAGGGTGAGCAACCTCAGGGTGTGGCCGGTGGGGGCGGTGTCGAAGATCACATGCTCGAAGCCGGCCGTGGCGTCGGCATCGCCCAGCAGGCGGGAGAACGCATCGAAGGCCGCGATCTCGACGGTGCAGGCGCCGGAGAACTGCTCCTCCATGCTGGCGATGGCCGCGGGCGGCAGCAGCCCCCGGTAGGGGCCCACCATCTGCTCGCGATAGGCCGCGGCGGCCGCTTCCGGGTCGATGTTGAGCGCCCACAGGCCACCCGCACCGGCCACCGGGGTCGGTTCCGGCGACAGGGGCGTGCCGAGGACCTCGTCGAGGTTCGAGGCCGGGTCGGTGCTGACCAGCAGGACGCGCCGGCCGGCATCGGCGAGCGCCAGCGCGCTGGCGCAGGACAGGGAGGTCTTGCCGACCCCGCCCTTGCCCGTGAAGAAGGCGTGGCGGGTGGCGAGGGGCGGGAGCGGCATCAGCAGCAGCCCGAGCCGGGCGTGCAGCAGCCGCTGTCGCTGCCGATCGTGATGCGGGGCTTGGCCAGGCCGAGCCGCCGGGCGAGCTGATCGCGGGTCGGATACATGCCGGTGCTGGCCACCTCGCCGTTGACCAGCAGCACGGGCAGGCGCTCCATGCCGGCCTCCATCTCGCGGACCACCAGCGGGTTGGCTGCAAAGGCCGCCGGATCCTGGAGCAGGTTGTGTCGGCTGACGGCGATGCCCTGCTCGGCGATCCAGGCCAGGTCCGCCGCGAAGCGGGCCAGTTCCGGGTCGCTGTCGACGCCGCAGACGCCGGTCGGGCAGCACATGGCGGGATCGAAAACCTCGAGTGTCGTCATCGGTAGGGTCTCCAGGAAGGATTTCCCCATGGCCTGGGCCTGCGCGCAGGGGCCGACGGCCTGGGGGTGATGGGTGAGGGGGCCGGGCAGGGCCGCGAGGGGGCGGTAGCCGAGCCGGGCGAAGAACGGCGCCGCGGCCGGGGTCAGCAGACAGAGCGCATCGAGATCGAACGCTGCGGCCCGGGCCTCCAGCGCGGCCACCAGCCGGGCGCCCAGTCCCTGCCCGCGAGCGGCCTCGGCGACCGCCAGCGATCGCAGCAGTCCGAGCGGCGGGAACGGGTCTAGGCCAATGCAGCCGACCACGCCGGCGCCGCCGTCCGCCACCAGGAAGCGGTCGCTGGCCGAGGCATCAAGATCGGTGCGCGGCAGGCCGGCGGCATCCAGCAGCGTCCGGATGGCCGGCCAGTCGGCGGCGCCCGCGGCTCGGACCTCAGGCCAGGGCGCGTTCATACCAGGCCTTGCTGCGGTTGACCGTGGCCACCAGCCAGAGCATGACCGGGACCTCGATCAGCACGCCGACCACGGTCGCCAGGGCGGCACCGGAATCGAAGCCGTAGAGGACGATCGCGACCGCCACGGCGAGCTCGAAGAAGTTGGACGCGCCGATCATCGTGGAGGGGCCTGCGACCCGGTGGGCGACCTTGAAGTGGCGGTTGAGACCGTAGCCCAGCGCGGCGATCAGCAGGCCCTGCAGCAGGATCGGGACGGCCAGCATGGCGATGATCAGCGGCTGATCGACGATGGCCTGGCCCTGGAAGGCGAAGAGCAGCACCAGGGTCGCCAGCAGGGCGACGATCGAGAACGGGCCGATCCGGTCGAGTGCGGCCCGGAAGCGGGCCTCGCCGCGGCGCATCAGGTGGCGTCGGATGGCCTGGGCGATGGCCAGCGGGATCACGATGTACATCACCACCGACAGCAGCAGGGTGTCCC